>NZ_BAKK01000006.1 GCF_000614145.1 Bacteroides faecichinchillae JCM 17102
AGTATGAAAAAGAAAATGTTAGGAGTGGTTATGCTTTTAGGTATATTAACTGCATGTGGAGGTAATTCAATGTCTGTAGTAGGAGCATGTAGAATCGGTTCCAGGTATGGAAGGAAAAGTACAAGGTGTTAAAATAGAAAAGGGAGGAAATGCTTCTTCTATCAATATGGCTACACTAGTCTATGAAAGCTGGAAACAAAATGGTGATCAGTTGGTTTTAACAGGAAAAAGTATTGGAAACGGACAGACGATTGAATTTGCTGATACATTGGAAATTATAAAGTTGAGTGCTGACTCTTTAATTTTGAATAATGGAAAAATGACGTTCCACTATGCGAAACAGAAATAAGAATTAGATTTAGAGTCTATTTAAATTTTCTATAATGATAATTTTATAATGGTCAATTTGACCATTTCCTCTGTCGAATCGAATAGTAGTCTATGAAAAAGATAGAAGACTTGAGACTTTGCCGAAAAATTAAGAGAAAAGCTTACAGGAAGTAAAACTTTTCTCTTAATTTATAAAAAAGGGACATTTACTAAATATCCTTATTTAATATAATTATAAATTACAAAATATCTAATGTTTTAAAAGCTTTTGTCAGTTTTTCTACTGCACTATCAATTTGTTCTTTGGTATGCGTTGCCATCAATGCCACACGTACTAATGTATCTTGTGGTGCACATGCTGGTGGAATTACTGGATTGATAAATACGCCTTCATCAAAAGCTAATTTAGTTACCATGAAAGTTTTGTCCGTATCACGTACATAAAGAGGAATAATAGGAGATTCAGTAGCACCGATCTCAAAACCCGCTTCACGAAAACACTTTAATGCATAGTTAGTTGCTTCCCATAGAGCTTCAAGCCTCTCTGGTTCATTCTGGATGATATGCAAAGCTTCCAAAGCTGCGGCAGTAGCAGCTGGAGTATTGGATGCACTGAAAATGTAAGTACGTGCATTATGACGCAGCCAATTAATAATAGATTCATCAGCAGCAATGAAGCCACCAATAGAAGCCAATGACTTGCTAAAAGTACCCATAATAAGGTCTATTTCATCTGTCAAACCGAAATGATCACAAACACCACGTCCTTGCTTTCCGAATACTCCTAAACCATGGGCTTCATCTACCATGATTGTTGCGTTATATTTATGCTTTAAGCGTACTATTTCGGGTAAATTTGCCAAATCACCTTCCATAGAGAACACACCATCAACTACAATCAGTTTAACAGAATCCGGATTACACTTTTGAAGTTGCTTTTCCAAATCTGCCATGTCATTATGTTTGTACTTTAATTGCTGTGAAAAAGAGAGACGACGACCATCTACGATAGATGCATGGTCACGATCATCACAGATAATGTAATCGTTACGATCCGTCAAACAAGAGATAACTCCGGAATTGACAGTGAAGCCTGTTGAAAAACAAAGAGCTTCATCTTTACCAACGAATGCTGCGAGTTCTTTCTCTAACTGAACATGAAGGTCTAGTGTACCATTCAGGAAACGTGAACCAGCACAACCGGAACCGTATTTATGCATGGCATTAATGCCTGCCTCAATTACTCTTTCATCTCCTGTAAGGCCAGTGTAAGCATTAGAACCGAACATTAAAACTTTATGTCCGCCCATTTCTACTTCTGTTCCCTGTTTCCCTTCGATCTCACGGAAATATGGGTAAACGCCTTTTGCCATAAATTGTTGCGGCAAATTGTACTTAGCTAACTTCTCTTGTAATAATCCCATGAATTAAATTTATTATGCCAATACTCAGACCATTCTCGATGGTCTCACATCCTTTTTTCTTAACAAGTGTTTAAAACAGGGGGCAAAGATAACAAATTTTGTTTTTACCTGTTCTTTTTAAGAGAAAAAAGTTGCTCTTATGCGATTAGAAACCTCCAATAGATTAAAATTTAATATATTTGTATTACTTTTGTCGTCTACAATCGACAAAAATTAGCATGAACGAAAGAATGAAGAAAATAATATTCGTCGTTAATCCGATCTCAGGAACCCAGAGCAAAGAATTAATTCTTAGCTTATTGGATGAGAAAATAGACAAGACGAGATACACTTGGGAAGTGGTGTATACAAAAAGAGCCGGTCATGCAGTGCAAATAGCCGCTAAAGCCGCCGAAGAAAAAGCCGATATAGTAGTAGCCATCGGAGGGGATGGAACAATTAATGAAATAGCTCGTTCATTAGTCCATACAGACACTGCTTTAGGAATTATTCCATGTGGTTCTGGAAATGGGTTGGCACGACATCTGCATATACCATTAGAACCTAAAAAAGCATTAGATATACTTAATGAAGGTTGTCTGAATGTAATAGATTATGGCAAAATTAATAATACAGATTTTTTCTGTACTTGTGGAGTAGGGTTTGATGCTTTTGTAAGTCTGAAGTTTGCTCATGCTGGAAAACGCGGATTATTGACTTATTTAGAAAAGACGTTGCAAGAAAGTCTTAAATATCAGCCGGAAACATATGAATTAGAAACTGAAAATGGAGTAGCTAAATATAAAGCTTTTCTGATTGCCTGTGGAAATGCTTCACAATATGGGAATAATGCTTATATTGCTCCGCAAGCTACGTTAACAGACGGATTGTTGGATGTGACAATTCTTGAACCCTTTACTGTATTGGATGTACCTTCACTTGCTTTCCAATTATTTAATAAGACGATTGACCAGAATAGTCGTATTAAGACTTTTCGCTGTAAAAAGCTCTGTATCCGTCGTGCAGCTCCTGGAGTCGTACATTTTGATGGAGACCCGATGGAAACCGGAACAGAGGTGAATATCGAATTGATTCAGAGAGGGCTTCATGTCGTAGTTCCATATGTTGAAGAAAAAGACCCGGCGAATGTCCTTCAGAAAGCACAAGAATATGTTAATGGAATAAAGTTGATGAATGAAGTGATCGTAGACAATATAACAGATAAGAACAAGAAAATATTTAAAAAACTGACCAAGAAAGGGTGAGAATTTTATCAATTACTAACTACTAATTACAAATTATTACGTACTTTTGCAGAGTTTTGGTCGATCCAGAATGTGAATGTGAATGATAATTGTTTAAATATTAAAATATATGTTCAGAACACACACATGTGGAGAACTGAGAATCTCCGATGTTAATAAACAAATCACGCTGTCCGGATGGGTACAGCGTAGCCGTAAAATGGGAGGAATGACTTTTATTGATCTACGGGATCGTTACGGTATCACCCAATTGGTATTTAATGAAGAAATTAACGCTGAACTTTGTGAACGTGCTAACAAGTTGGGACGTGAATTCGTTATTCAGGTCACAGGTACAGTAAATGAACGTTTTAGCAAAAATGCAAATATTCCTACCGGAGATGTTGAAATCATTGTCAATACACTAAATGTACTGAATACTGCATTGACTCCTCCATTTACTATTGAAGATAATACGGACGGAGGGGATGATATCCGCATGAAATATCGTTATCTGGATTTACGTCGTAATGCTGTTCGTTCTAATTTAGAATTGCGCCATAAAATGACTATCGAGGTTCGCAAATATCTGGATAGTCTGGGATTTATTGAAGTAGAAACTCCTGTATTGATTGGATCTACTCCGGAAGGTGCACGCGACTTTGTAGTGCCTTCACGCATGAATCCCGGACAATTCTATGCACTTCCGCAATCTCCACAGACTTTAAAACAATTATTGATGGTTTCTGGCTTCGACCGCTACTTTCAAATTGCAAAATGTTTCCGTGATGAAGATTTACGTGCGGATCGTCAGCCTGAATTTACACAGATCGACTGTGAAATGAGTTTCGTGGAACAGGAAGATATTATCAATACTTTTGAAGGAATGGCAAAACATCTCTTCAAAACTTTGCGTGGTGTTGAATTGGCTGAACCATTTCAACGTATGTCTTGGTCCGATGCTATGAAATATTATGGTAGCGATAAACCTGATTTGCGTTTCGGAATGAAGTTTGTCGAACTGATGGATATTATGAAGGGATATGGTTTCTCAGTATTCGACAATGCTGCTTATATTGGTGGAATTTGTGCAGAAGGTGCTGCAACTTATACTCGTAAACAATTAGATGCTTTGACTGAATTTGTAAAGAGGCCACAGATTGGTGCCAAGGGTTTAGTCTATGCACGTATAGAAGCAGACGGTACCGTAAAATCAAGCGTAGACAAATTCTACACTCAAGCGGTTTTGCAGCAAATGAAAGAAGCATTCGGAGCTAAACCGGGTGATTTGATTCTAATTTTGTCAGGTGATGATATAATGAAGACGCGTAAACAGTTGAATGAGCTTCGTTTGGAAATGGGTTCTCAATTAGGATTACGTGACAAAAACAAGTTTACTTGTTTGTGGGTGGTTGATTTCCCAATGTTTGAATGGAGCGAAGAAGAAGGACGTTTGATGGCTATGCATCATCCATTTACTCATCCGAAAGAGGAAGATATTCCATTGTTGGATACAGATCCCGCTGCTGTACGTGCAGATGCATACGATATGGTAGTAAACGGTGTAGAAGTAGGTGGTGGCTCAATTCGTATACACGATGCAAAATTACAAGCAAAAATGTTTGAAATACTAGGCTTCACTCCTGAAAAGGCTGAAGCACAGTTTGGTTTTCTGATGAATGCTTTCAAGTATGGTGCTCCTCCTCATGGTGGTTTGGCCTATGGACTTGATCGTTGGGTATCTCTTTTCGCAGGATTAGATTCTATCCGCGACTGTATAGCCTTCCCAAAAACAATTCAGGACGCGACGTTATGTTAGATGCTCCGTCTGCTATTGACCAGTCCCAACTTGACGAATTAAATCTGATTGTTGAAATGAAAGAAAATAGTAACTAAACGATGAATAAATATCGTTATCTTTATAATACCACCCTGTCACTTTTAAGCAATCTATTATTAGTGATGGGGTGCTTTATTCTTTGTCGTATTATATTTTTAGCAGAAAATTGGAATGCTTTTTCCGATTTAACAGCACGAAGAATTTGGAGGATGTTCGAAGGTGGATTTCTTTTTGATACTTCTGCTATTTTGTATACTAATCTCCTGTATATTTTTCTAATGTTGATCCCTCTTCATTATAAGGAAAATATCATCTATCAGAAAATTACTAAAGGCATTTTTATTGTAACAAATTTAATCGTAATCATCATGAATCTGATGGATACGGTTTATTTCCAATATACACATCGGAGAACTACGGCATCCGTATTTAGCGAGTTTAAAAATGAAGGAAATCTAGGAGGTATTTTGGGAACAGAGCTATTAAATCATTGGTATTTGACATTGTTAGCTGTAGCTTTCGGTTATGCATTATTTAAACTTTACTGCAAGCCTAGAGTAATGAAAGTAAGCCATCTGCCTGTATACTATACAGTTAACCTAATAATTTTAGGAGTAGCTGTTTATTTATGTGTCGGTGGTATGCGTGGTGGCTTTACAGGTATGGTGCGTCCCATTACAATCAGCAACGCCAATAAGTATGTAGATCGTCCCATAGAAACGGGGATTGTATTAAATACACCGTTTTCTATATATCGTACTTTGGGTAAGAAGCCATTTATAGTGCCTCAATATTTTGATAAGGAAAAATTGGAAACAATCTATTCTCCAATACATCTGCCCAAGGATAGTACCCAATTTCGTCCACTCAATGTAGTAGTCTTTATATTGGAGAGTTTTGGTAAAGAAAACAGTGGTTTCTTAAATGAGGATTTAGATAATGGAACTTATAAAGGCTACATGCCTTTTCTAGATTCTATCATGTCTGAAGGTTTGACTTTTAAATATTCATTCTCTAATGGAATGAAGAGTATTGACGGTATGCCTTCTGTATTATCAGGGATACCAATGTTTGTTGAACCGTTTTTCTTGACTCCGGCTTCCTTGAATACAGTATCCAGCATAGGAGGGGAGTTAAAAAAGAAAGGTTATTATACTGCCTTTTTCCACGGTGCAGATAATGGTTCGATGGGGTTTGAAGCTTTTGCGCGGACTGTTGGGTATACTAATTATTATGGACGTACTGAGTATAATGAAGCAAATCCGGGGAACAAAGATTTTGATGGTCATTGGGGAATTTGGGACGAAAAGTTTTTTCAATTCTTTGCCAATGCCTTGTCTACTTTCCAACAACCTTTTGCTGCTGCTTTATTCAGTTTATCTTCTCATCACCCGTTTGCAGTGCCAACAGAGTACGAGGGTATTTTTCCAAAAGGAAATAAGGCAATTCGGCAATGTATAGGATATACTGACAATGCGTTGAAACTATTTTTTGAAAAAGTATCTAAAGAGCCATGGTATAAAAATACATTATTTGTATTTACAGCCGATCACACCAACTCCCAAGAACGTCCTGAATATGAAACTGAAAGTGGTCTTTTCTCTGTTCCAATCGTCTTTTACCAACCGGGAACCGATTTGAAAGGATATCGGAAAGAAGTGATTGCGCAACAGATTGATATTATGCCTACTGTATTGGGATATTTAGGTTATGATAAACCATATATTTCGTTTGGATGTGATTTATTGAATACTCAACCGGAGGATACTTATGCTGTAAACTATATCAATGGTATTTATCAATTTTTCAAAGGTGAGTATTTATTGCATTTTGATGGTCAGAAATCAATTGCCATGTATGCATTTAAAACAGATAAGTTATTAGAGCACAATTTATTGGGAGAAGTTGCCGGTCAGCAGCAAATGGAGGATGAGCTTAAAGCAATCATTCAACAATACATGACATGTATGAACAATGATAAATTGGTAATAAAATGAAAGAATCAATACGTATATTTCGCTTCATAATAATCGGTACAATGAATGCTTTGATAATGGCATTAGTTGTATGGCTAATGATGGAAAGTCTATCATTCGAGGGGGATTATCTGGTTGCGAATATAACTGCGTATGTGATAGCTCAGATTCATAATTTTATTTGGTGTAAATACTGGATATTCCCAACAGAAAAAAGGAAGAACAATATTTGGAAACAAATACTGTTCTTCTGTTCTGCTTTCGGGATAGCATACACTGCCCAATTCCTTTTTCTCATTCTTTTAGTAGAAGGGTTGGATGTCAATGAGTATCTTGCCCAATTTCTCGGTTTATTTATCTATGGAGGAGTAAATTTTGTGGTTAATAAGAAGATAACTTTCAAATAGAAAGTATCTCTAGTCCAGAAAGCGTTTTGTAAGCCCCTCGAATTCATCAATTCGTCGATCACGTAGAAAAGGCCACCAACGACGGACATTTTCTGAACGTTCCATATCAATTTCAACAACCATATTTTCAGCATGATCATTGCCCGCTTGTGCTAAAAATTCTCCTTGCGGTCCTGCTACAAAACTATTTCCCCAGAATAAAATACCATTGGTCTGACCTGAAGGATCAGGTTCATGTCCTACACGATTGACTGAGATAACAGGAAGACCATTTGCAACGGCATGGGCACGTTGGGAAATAATCCACGCATTAAGTTGGCGAGCCTTTTCATTATCAGTATCATTACTTTCCCAACCAATAGCAGTAGGATAAATCAAAAGCTCAGCACCGTTCAAAGCCATCAAACGAGCTGCTTCGGGATACCATTGATCCCAACATACCAATACTCCAAGCTTTCCTAATGAAGTTTGAATAGGTTTGAAGCCTATATCCCCTGGAGTAAAATAGAACTTTTCGTAATAGGCAGGATCATCCGGAATATGCATCTTACGATATTTTCCGGCTATACTACCATCGCGGTCAAATACTACAGCGGTATTATGATATAATCCCGGTGCCCGTTTTTCGAAAAGAGAAGTGACAAGAACAACTTTGTTAGCAGCAGCCAGTTCTGAATAGAAACCTGTTGAAGGACCAGGGATAGGCTCAGCAAGGTCAAATAAGTTTGGATTTTCAGTCTGGCAAAAATAAAGAGAGTTGTGTAGTTCCTGAAGTACAATCAATTGTGCACCATGAATAGCACAAGCTTCTATACTTTTTGCCAAATTCATTAAATTAGCTTTTATATCCGCAGTATTGGATTGTTGAATTAATCCTACTTTTATTTTTCTCATATACGATTTTATTTGATGACTCCTAAAGGATATTGCATAGTGACACAATGTAGAGATCCATGCTGTTTGATGAGAGCACGGCAATCTATTCCTATAATTTCGTGTTTGGGAAATGCCTGTTGTAACACTTCCCTCGCTTTATGATCATTTTCCGGCTGATCATAGGTAGGATAAAGAATAACTTCATTCATGATCAGAAAGTTTGCATAAGTAGCAGGCAGACGTTCGCCATCTTCTTCTATTTTATTCACCATCGGCAACGCCAGCAATCTGTAAGGTTCACCGGCTAATGTACGAAAAGTTTTTAGTTGTTCTTCCATGTCATGAAGAGATTTATAATGCTCATCTTCGCTATTGTCACATTTTACGTATGCAATAGTATTGGGAGAACAAAAACGTGCCAATGTATCAATATGACTGTCCGTATCGTCACCGGCAAGATAGCCATGATCTAACCATAAGATTCTTTGTAAATGAAAGGTTGATTTCAAATATTCTTCAATTTCTACTTGATTCAGTCGTTTATTTCTGTTGGGAGACAGTAAGCATTCTGAGGTAGTCAATAATGTTCCCATTCCATCACTTTCAATGGATCCTCCTTCTAATACAAAATCGAGGTGATTAACATAGCCTCCTTTTAATGCCCCAGCTTCTAGAGCATGCCGAGTAATTTGGTTATCTAACCCAGATGCATATTTCAATCCCCATCCGTTAAAAGCAAAGTCTAGCAAGGAAGGATTACCCTCATCAATCATAGTGATCGCCCCATGATCTCGTGCCCATGTATCATTGGTTTCACATTTAAGAAAACGGACGTTGTCCATATTGACTGTTGCCTCAATCTGATCTCTTACAGCCTTAGGTTCCGGAGTAACGATTAGTAAAATCTCACGTTTCGCGATCTCTTGAGCAATGTTTAAGAAACATTCTTGTACTTCATTCAACATGTACGCCCAATCAGTACCAGCATGAGGCCATGTTAGTTGAATACCACTTTGCTGATGCCATTCAGCAGGCAGATGAGGTGCCCTTACCTCTACTTGTTCGGTAATAATCTTGCCAAAATTTAATTGTAAATCCTTCTCCGAACCACCGGAACGGGGGAGCCCAACAATGATTCCCATTCGTATGTTGTTATTTTATTATTTATTATTCTCTTGTTTAGGTTTCCGATCAAAGAACGGATTCTTGGACGATGCACTTACTGGAATTGCCATAACCGTTTTACAGTTTTTCAACCAATTCAAACGTTGAGCAGCTAATCCTGCAGAAAACATGACACGGGTATCAACTCGCATATCAGCTGCTGTTGCACAAGCAGAACCTATTGCAATTCCTACATCGATACTATTTATGGTACAAGGAACTCCTTCTGTACGGCTGGTACAAGTTGTAAATCCGCAATATCCGCAATTTAATCCTTGTGCTTGTTCACGTGTACCTATTAATATAACACATTCAGCGTTCAGGATGTTGTCAGCATCACGGAGAAAAAATTTCATTCCATGTTCTTCTACCATAGCTATCATAGTGTCTGACAGTTGTTTAATTTCTTCGTCAGTAATTAAAGCTACTTCAATAATATCAATACCCTTTCCTTTTGGAGCCGTACGGGCAGCAGTCATCATTTGGCGTGCAACCTGTAAAATATGCTCATGACGGGCATCTCTTTCGTTTAGTATCATAACTTTATTGAATTAATTAGTGAGGCAAAGATAACGTTTTTCAAGAAAATACTACCTTTGCCGGAAAGAAAGAATTAAAAACGTCATGTTACATATTAACAATGCTTGTGTTGCTTTTGGATCAGAAATTCTTTTTTCCAGATTTAATCTACATTTGGAAAAGGGAAAGACTGCCTGCATCGTTGGACAATCCGGCTGTGGAAAAACATCGATATTGAATGCAGTTATGGGATTTGTACCATTAAAGGAGGGCACTATCAAAGTGGGGGAAACATTGTTAGGTAAATCAACGATTGACATCATCCGTCGGCAAATTGCATGGATTCCTCAAGAATTGGCACTTCCATTTGAATGGGTGAAAGAAATGGTAGCTTTACCTTTTGATTTAAAAGTAAATCGTTCTATTCCTTTTTCGGAAAAACGATTGTTTGCTTGCTTTAATGAGTTAGGATTGGAATATGAATTGTATTTTAAGAGGGTAAATGAAGTTTCGGGAGGACAACGGCAGCGAATAATGCTGGCTGTTGCTGCAATGCTTAACAAGCCACTGATTATTATTGATGAACCTACTTCAGCGTTAGATGCTGACTCAACAGACAGAGTTTTAACCTTTTTTCGTCAGCAAGCGGAAAAAGGAGCCGCTGTACTAGCTGTATCACATGATAAAGATTTCGCATCAGGTTGTCATTATGTAATAGAATTATAAAAAGAATTATTCGTGGGAACTATCGATATCACATACTTTAATTTATTTATAGGTTTGCTTCTGCTTGCCATTCCTTTTTTTTATCTCTGGAAGTTCAAGACTGGACTACTAAAACCTGCAATGATTGGAACATTACGAATGATTATTCAATTGTTCTTCATTGGTATGTATCTGAAATATCTTTTTTTATGGAACAATCCTTGGATTAATTCTCTTTGGGTGATTGTTATGATCTTTGTAGCAGGGCAAACTGCGTTGGTACGTACTCAATTAAAAAGAAAAATCTTACTTATTCCTCTTTCTGTAGGTTTTCTCTGTAGTGTTATACTCGTAGGAATGTATTTTATAGGTATTGTACTCCAACTAAACAATGTTTTCAGCGCTCAATATTTTATTCCGATATCTGGAATCTTGATGGGAAATATGTTATCTAGTAATGTAATTGCACTTAATACCTATTATAGTGGACTGAAGCGCGAACAACAACTATACCGTTATTTATTAGGAAATGGAGCAACACGACAAGAGGCCCAGGCACCGTTCATCCGCCAGGCTATTATTAAATCATTCAGTCCTTTAATAGCAAATATTGCAGTAATGGGATTGGTAGCTCTTCCTGGAACCATGATAGGGCAGATATTGGGGGGAAGTAGTCCTAATGTGGCTATTAAATATCAGATGATGATTATGGTGATTACTTTTACTGCATCCATGCTTTCATTAATGATTACCATATCATTAGCATCACGTAGATCATTTGATGCATACGGAAAACTATTAGATGTAACAAAAGAACCAAGGAAATGACAAATGTTGATCAGATTTTCCAAAAAATAGCAGAAATATCTATTCCAAGATTCTTCATTACAGTAGAATTTTCGACAGTGGGTAAAGATATGCCGAAACATTTGGATGCATTTTTATGGGAGAAATATGAATTAATCCTTCATGGAGCAAATGGACGGAAATTTATATATAGAGAAGGAGATTGGCGGATGATTCTTACTTTTTTCCCTACAGATCGCGTTGTAGATGAACATTATGCCTTAAAAAATAAGGTGCAGATAAAAAAATAAGAAGAAATTCCTAGAACTCTTGAGCTCAGTCTGATACAAGCTCGTTAAACTTTTCATTAACTCTTATGTCGCAATCGCAGTAAATGCAATTACCTCCCATATTCTTCAGCTTATTTCCGAGTCCGGTTTTCCGTATCCATATTTTCACTGTATTATAAGTGATGAACAGAAGTATTAATAGATTAGTTCTTCTCTTCCTATAACAAACTTTATTTTCTTTAATAGTAAAGTAGTTTTTTATCCATTGCAATCTATAAACGGAACTTTCATTTGTATAAACGCAAGTTCCGTTTATGTAAACGCAAGTTCCGTTTATACAACTGCAACTTTTGTTTATAGTTTATTCCTAATAAAAAATAATTTCTCTATCAGAAGAAAAGAAGTTAGGTATTAAAGGAGAGAAAGTTTGTTAATAATAGAATGGATGTTTACTATTAAGGAGTTTAAAAGTTATCTGTCGTCCATATAATAAAAGAGGATGATAGCAGGAACCGGCAAAGGTGATAGGTGATAGATGAGGTGATAGATAAAATAACAACCTATCACCACTCCAAAACACGATATACAGCGAGTTTCCGAAGGTTGGTGATAGGTTGATAGAGAAATTGATGTTTTATCTTAGGAGGAAGAAATCAAATAATATTCGCATGAATTCTTCTGATAATTACTTTGCTGTAACGATTTTGACATACATCAATGTCATTTTTAGTTTCTTTCTTTATCTTTGCAGAAAATAAATTGTAATATAATAAAGCTATGAAAATTAATCATATTGCTCTATGGACCAATCAATTAGAAGAACTTCGTGAATTCTATACTAAATATTTCGATGGTCGTACAAACGAAAAATATATAAATCCCCAAAAAGGTTTTGAATCCTATTTTATGCGTTTCGAAGAAGGAGCTGCGTTAGAAATAATGCGGAAAATAAATATTACCGAACCGGATAGCGTATTACATATTGGATTGGCACATTTTTCTTTTTCTGTAGGTAGTAAAGAAGCTGTTATAGAATTTATAGAACGCTTCCGTAAAGATGGATATACTATTGCAAGCGAACCTCGTACTACTGGAGATGGCTTTTTTGAGGGAAGTATTCTTGATCCGGACAATAACTTAGTGGAAATTACCATTTAGTATATTACTGCATTATCTTTTTTTCTCTATCTCCCCATAGACAACGAAGTTGAACAATTTGCTCTCCAGGTTTTATATAACCACCTTCAAACATTATTGGGGGAACCATGAATTTGGCAAGATAATGACGTATGTACTTATTTACACCTGGTGTTTGCTCTTTAACAAACTCCAGGAGATCGACTTTACCGTTTTCGTGAATAAACACTTTTGCTTTGATTGTGCGAAAAGCATATTCTTTGGCATATTTATATTTTGCTTTATCAATCCAAAATATAGCTGTCACTTTTATAGTATCGTCTATAGCAGTTTTTGCGTCGTTAGCATTTTTAATAATAGCCTCGTTAAGACTTTCTTTTTGCTTTAACTGACAGGAAACAATCAAAAAGATCATGAGAAAGAAAGCTAGAATTGTTTTCATTGCGTTCAATTATTAAAGATATGCGACGAATTTACTAAAAAAACGATAACAAAAAGCATTCTTTCTTCTTTTTTCTCTATATTTGCATCCAAATTTTCTACAAATAATGAAAATTAAAGAAATAGTATGCGCCCTTGAACAATTCGCGCCTCTGCCATTGCAAGATGGATTCGATAATGCCGGCTTGCAAATAGGATTGACAGATGCGGAAGCTGCAGGGGCTTTGTTGTGTCTTGACGTTACTGAAGCTGTGTTAGATGAAGCTATTGCGCTAGGATACAATCTGGTGATTTCGCATCATCCGCTTATTTTTAAAGGATATAAATCCATTACTGGAAAGGATTATGTTGAACGTTGTATTTTGAAAGCGATAAAAAACGATATCGTTATCTATTCGGCACACACTAATCTTGATAATGCCCAAGGCGGGGTAAACTTTAAAATAGCTGAGAAAATTGGTTTGAAGAATATACGTATTCTTGAGCCTAGAGAAAACTGTCTAATGAAGTTAGTAACCTTTGTGCCTTTTGCACAAGCAGAAGCTGTCAGACAAGCATTGTTTTCCGTAGGTTGTGGAAACGTAGGTAACTATGATTCATGTAGTTACAATCTGAATGGAGAAGGAACATTTCGTGCAAAAGAAGGAACGCATCCTTTCTGTGGCACTATTGGAGAGTTGCATAGGGAAGGGGAAGTACGAATAGAAACAATCTTGCCTTCATTTAAGAAGGCAGAAGCAATAAAGGTATTATTGATGGCTCATCCATATGAGGAACCTGTTTTTGATTTGTATCCACTACAGAATGATTGGAAGCAAGCTGGAGCCGGAATTGTAGGTGAGTTGGAAGAGTCTGAAACAGAACTTGATTTTTTAAGACGTATCAAGAAAACTTTTGAAGTAAGCTGCCTTCGTCATAATAAGCTGACAGGTAGAGAAGTACAGAAAGTTGCACTATGTGGAGGAGCGGGAGCATTTTTATTGTCTCAAGCTATTCATTCAGGTGCAGATGTATTTATCACAGGCGAAATTAAATATCATGATTATTTTGGTCAGGAAGGAAACATTCTTATGGCAGAAATAGGTCATTATGAGAGTGAACAATATACAAAAGAAATTTTTTATTCCATAATCCGGGATTTATTTCCTAATTTTGCATTCCAATTGAGTAAAGTAAATACGAATCCCATAAAATATTTATAGTAAAATGGCTAGAGAAGCAAAAAAAAGAACCAAGTGAATTGACAGTAGAGCAGAAACTTAAAACTCTGTTCCAACTTCAAACAATGTTATCTAAGATTGATGAAATCAAAACTTTGAGAGGTGAGCTTCCGTTGGAAGTGCAAGACTTGGAAGATGAAATTGAAGGTTTGAGTACTCGTATTGAGAAAATCAAAGCAGAGGTAGATGAACTGAAAAGTGCAATTGCAGGCAAGAGAGTGGAGATTGAAACAGCAAAAGCTTCAGTAGAAAAATATAAATCACAGCAAGACAATGTTCGTAACAATCGTGAATATGACTTTCTAACAAAAGAAATTGAATTCCAAACTTTGGAAATAGAACTCTGTGAGAAGAGGATCAAAGAATTCACTGCTGAAAGAGAAGAAAAGGAAGCAGAAGTTGACGAAAAACGAACATATTCTTGAAGAAAGACAAAAGGATCTTGAAGGGAAAAAAGGTGAACTTGATGAAATCATTTCTGAAACAAAACAAGAAGAAGAAAAACTGAGAGACAAAGCTAAGGAATTGGAAACTAAGATCGAACCACGTCTATTACAGTCATTCAAGCGTATCCGTAAGAACTCTCGCAATGGATTAGGTATTGTATACGTACAGCGTGATGCTTGTGGAGGTTGTTTTAATAAGATTCCGCCTCAGAGACAGTTGGATATCCGTTCTCGTAAGAAAGTAATTGTTTGTGAATATTGTGGACGTATTATGATTGACCCAGAATTGGCTGGAGTACAAGCTGGGCATAAGGCAACAGAAGAAGCTCCGGTTACTACAACCAAAAGAGCTATCAGAAGAAAATCAGCTGAGTAAAAAGCACCGTATTTGATGAAATTTTTCGAAGCCTCGCAATCTGCGAGGCTTTTTTTGTATCCTTTTCTTAACATTTCCAATATAAACAAAGCAAACCGGCAATTGTTATCATTTCATTTCATAAAAACCTGAACTGAATATGAATGAACGAGTGTGGAGTATATCACTCCTTTTGTTTCTCTCAACTGTAGTAGCTTTTGCACAAACTACAAACCGCAATTTGAAGGCCCCTCTTCCCAACGAATGGGAGGAAAGTGGAGAGGTTTTTCAACAAATACTCCCTGTAAATGATCATTGGTGGAAATCTTTTCAAGACACAAAACTTGATTCCCTTATTGCAGTGGCAATAGACCGTAATTATTCCGTAGCTATGGCAATTGACCGTATTGCTGCTGCACGTGCTAATCTTTGGATGGAACGTGGAAATTTCTTTCCTTCTATTGCTCTAAATACCGGATGGACAAGACAGGAAACGAGTGGAAATACCTCTACTTTGCCTCAATCGGCAGATCATTATTATGATGCTTCTCTCAGCATGAGCTGGGAAATCGATGTTTTTGGCAGTATCCGTAAACGAGTAAAAGCGCAAAAAGAAAATTTTGCTGCTAGCAAGGAAGAGTATACAGGAGTTATGATTTCTTTAGCAGCCGAAGTCGCTTCCTCTTATATCAATTTACGCGAATTACAACAGGAACTTGAAGTAGTTAAAAAGAACAGTGCTTCCCAAGAAGAAGTTCTAAAAATAACTGAAGTACGATTTAATACCGGACTTGTAGCAAAATTGGACGTAGCACAAGCAAAATCTGTTTTGTATAGCACCAAAGCTTCAATTCCACAATTGGAAGCAGGAATTAATCAGTATATTACATCATTAGCAGTATTGCTGGGTATGTATCCTCAGGATGTCCGTCCAATTCTGGAACCTGTAGGCAAATTACCCGACTATATGGAACCGATAGGAATAGGCATGCCTGTAGATTTATTAATGCGAAGACCTGACGTAAGAAGTGCAGAGAGAACTGTAAATGCACAAGCTGCATTATTGGGAGCCTCCAAATCTGATTGGTTACCAAAGTTTTTTTTAAAAGGCTCATTTGGCTATGCTGCACGTGATTTAAATGATTTAATGAAAAGTAAAAGCATGACTTACGAAATTGCTCCGGCGTTGAGTTGGACAATCTTTAGCGGAGGGCAATTAGTAAATGCTACAAGATTAGCGAAAGCACAATTGGATGAATCAATTAACCAGTTCAACCAAACAGTATTGACAGCAGTACAGGAAGTGGATAATGCCATGAATTCTTATAAAAACTCTATCAAACAGATTGTTGCATTACGAGAAGTTCGAAATCAAGGTATTGAAACATTAAAATTATCATTAGATCTTTATAAACAGGGACTTTCGCCTTTTCAGAATGTACTTGATGCACAACGTTCTTTATTATCATACGAGAATCAGTTGGTTCAAGCTCAAGGAAGTTCATTGCTACAATTGATAGCACTTTATAAAGCCTTGGGAGGTGGTTGGGGAGAATAAAAGAATCTTTATAAATAAAATATAACCTAGCAAATATGAAAAAACTAATGTATATCTTTCTTATATTGCCGATATTGATCGGTTGTAAGGAGAAAAAGAGTGTAAGATCAATAGAAGAGATGCCGACTCCAGCTGTCAGTGTAGCGAAACCAATCGTGAAGGACATTACTCTGACAAAAAATTACCCTGGTTATTTAGCAACGGAAAAAACAGTAAACCTTGTAGCCAGAGTAAATGGTACGTTACAATCTATTTCTTATTCTCCAGGAGGAAGGGTGAAACAAGGACAGTTATTATTTGTCATAGAACCAACATTATATAAAGATAAAGTGGCTCAGGCAGAAGCTGAACTTAATACAGCTCAGGCTCAATTGGAATATGCCCGTAATAATTATAGTCGTATGAAAGAGGCTATTAAAAGTGACGCAGTGAGTCAAATACAAGTTCTTCAAGCAGAATCATCTGTAGCAGAGGGAGTTGCAGCAGTAAATAATGCAGAAGCAGCATTGAGCACTGCTCGTACAAATTTAGGATATTGCTATGTTCATGCTCCGTTTAACGGAACAATTAGTAAAGCGAGCGTAGACGTAGGAAGCTACGTAGGAGGTGCATTGCAACCTGTCACATTAGCTACTATCTATAAAGATAATCAGATGTACGCCTATTTTAATGTTGCCGACAATCAATGGTTGGATATGTCAATGAATAGTCAGTCAACAGAGCGAAATCTTCCACAGAAAATAATGGTTCAATTGGGGAAAGAAGGTACAGAATCTTATCCGGCTACTCTGGATTATTTATCTCCAAATGTAGATTTGAATACAGGAACATTAATGGTTCGTGCCAATTTTGACAATCCTCAGGGAGTGCTGAAAAGTGGATTATATGTCAGTATAACTCTACCTTATAAAGAAGCTAAAAACGCGATTTTAGTAAATGAAGCCTCGATTGGTACCGATCAGTTAGGCAAGTTCTTATATGCTGTTAATGATTCGAATATTGTACATTATCGACATATTGAGGTTGGACAATTAATTAATGATACACTACGACAAGTTTTGGAAGGTTTCTCACCTCAGGAACGTTATGTTACTGAAGCTCTGATGAAGGTTAGGGATGGCATGAAGATAAAGGCAATTTCCAATTCGCTCCCAGAAAAAGAGAAATAAGGATAGCCTTGTTGATCATAATTATTTCTTCAGAGGTTATTAATGAATTATATATTAACAGAAGTGACTTAAACTCCCCCTTTTCATGAAAGGGCTGTAAAAAGGCTTCGTAAACTCATAATAATATGTTCTCTAAATTTTTCATAAACCGACCGATTTTTGCTACTGTACTTGCACTGCTCATAGTGGTAGCTGGTTTGGTTACTCTAAATATATTGCCTGTGGCACAGTTCCCAGACATTACACCGCCTACAGTACAGGTATCTGCAGTTTATCCCGGAGCAAATGCTGAAACGGTAGCTCAAACGGTGGGTCTTCCGATAGAGCAACAGGTTAATGGAGTGGATGGAATGCTTTATATGTCTTCCAATTCTTCATCTTCAGGGGCTTACTCATTGACTATTACGTTTGCCGTTGGTACAGATATCGATATGGCAACTGTACAGGTACAGAACCGAGTAAGTGTAGCCCAATCATCTTTGCCCGAACCTGTTGTTGTTCAAGGGGTAACGGTACAGAAGCAATCCTCAAATATCGTTATGTTTTTAACGATGACTTCTCAAGATTCTCTTTATAACAGTTTATATCTTACCAATTATGCAAAATTGAATCTGGTAGATCAATTATCTCGTGTCCCTGGTGTTGGAGCTGTCAATGTAATGGGAGCTGGGGATTATTCAATGCGTATATGGCTCGATCCTGAAGCTATGCGAATTCGAAACATCTCACCAGAACAGGTTTATCAAGCTATTCAATCTCAAAATGTGGAAGTATCTGCCGGCTACATTGGCCAACCGATCGGAGAGGATAATAAAAATGCTTTTCAATATACACTGAATGTGCAAGGAAGACTTAGCTCTCCCGAACAATTCGGTAATATTATTATTCGTCGAGAAAAGGAGGGAGCAATGCTTCGATTGAAGGATATAGCTCGTATTGATTTAGGTTCTGCATCTTACAGTGTAGTATCACGACTGAAAGGAAGACCTACGGCAGCTATTGCTATTTATCAACAACCGGGTTCCAATTCATTGGACGTATCCAAAGGAGTAAAAGCCAAAATGGGAGAATTGGCAGAGAATTTTCCAACAGGCATATCTTACAGTGTAACGTTGGATACAACAGATGTTATCCATGCTTCTATAGATGAAGTGATGATTACATTTCTGGAAACAACTTTATTAGTAATACTTGTTATATTCTTGTTTTTACAGAATTGGAGAGCAGTGATTATTCCATGTATTACAATTCCAGTTTCATTGATTGGTACACTAGCTGTCATGGCTGCATTTGGTTTCTCTATTAATACACTAACATTATTTGGATTGATATTAGCAGTAGCCATTGTGGTAGATGACGCCATTGTGGTAGTTGAAAACTCTTCGAGACTGTTAGAAACAGGACAATATTCACCACGTGAGGCTGTTACAAAAGCAATGGGAGAGATTACCGGACCTATTGTCGGAGTGGTATTAGTGCTACTTGCCGTTTTTATTCCAACAATGTTGATTAGTGGTATCTCTGGTCAGTTATACAAGCAATTTGCACTAACAATTGCTGCTTCCACTGTATTAAGTGGTTTTAATTCATTGACATTAACCCCGGCCCTCTGTGCTTTATTTCTCGAGAAGAGTAAACCTTCCAACTTCTTTATATATAAAGGATTCAATAAAGCTTATGATAAAACTCAGGGTGCATATGACAGAATTGTTAAATGGTTACTTGGACGACCAGGTATAGCTCTTTTATCATATGCTATTCTGACTATTATAGCTGTTTTACTTTTCATGCGTTGGCCATCTACTTTTATTCCGGATGAAGATGACGGGTATTTCATAGCTGTTGTTCAACTTCCGCCAGCTGCAAGTTTGGAACGTACACAGGCTGTTGGGAATAAGATTAATGCAATATTAGATTCATATCCGGAAGTGGAAAATTATATTGGTATTTCAGGTTTTTCTGTTATGGGAGGCGGAGAACAAAGTAATTCGGCTACATATTTCGTAATATTGAAGAATTGGAGTGAAAGAAAGGGAAAAGATCACACTGCAGCAGCGGTAGTCAATCGTTTCAATGGTGAAGCATATATGACGATACAAGCAGCAGAAGTGTTTGCTATGGTCCCTCCGGCTATTCCCGGATTAGGTGCATCCGGAGGTTTACAACTTCAATTAGAAGACCGGAAGAATCTGGGGCCAACTGAAATGCAACAGGGGATTAATACCTTGTTGGCTTCTTACCATTCCAAACCAGCTTTAGCTTCTGTTTCTAGTCAGTATCAAGCAAATGTACCACAATATTTTCTAAATATAGACCGTGATAAAGTACAATTTATGGGGATTGCCTTGAATGAAGTATTTTCTACATTGGGTTATTATATGGGAGCAGCTTATGTAAATGACTTTGTGGAATTCGGGCATATTTATCAGGTTAAAATAGAAGCTCGTGACCAAGCACAAAGAGTTATTGATGACGTATTGAAGTTAAGTGTACCCAACGCAACAGGAGAGATGGTACCATTTTCTTCTTTTACAAAAGTAGAAGAACAATTGGGACAAGATCAGATCAACCGGTATAATATGTATTCTACTGCTACTTTGACTTGTAATGTAGCTCCTGGAAGTAGTTCTGGACAAGCGATTCAAGAAATGGAGGCTCTATTTAAAGAACAGTTAGGGAATGAGTTCGGTTATGAATGGACTTCAGTTGCTTATCAGGAAACACAAGCAGGGAATACCACAACAATTGTCTTAATAATGGCATTAATTGTTGCATTCTTGGTTTTAGCTGCTCAATATGAGAGTTGGACGAGTCCAATAGCAGCTGTCATTGGATTACCAGTTGCCTTACTAGGTGCTATGATAGGTTGTTCGATTATGGGCACTCCAGTCAGCGTCTATACTCAAATTGGTATTATCTTGCTTGTAGCACTTTCGGCAAAAAATGGTATATTAATTGTTGAATTTGCCCGCGATTTTCGTGCCGAAGGTAACTCTATTCGTGAGGCTGCATACGAAGCTGGACATGTTCGGTTGCGTCCAATATTAATGACTTCATTTGCCTTTGTATTAGGAGTAATGCCATTGCTTTTCGCTACAGGAGCAGGTGCTCAAAGTCGCATTGCATTGGGGGCTGCTGTTGTATTCGGTATGGCTATGAATACTTTACTCGCTACTATTTACATTCCTAATTTCTATGAATTAATGCAGAAATTGCAGGAGAAATTCAGCAAGAAAAAGGATAAATAAGCTACTGACACTATTCAGTCTGGATAGTGTCTGTATATAGTTGGGATGATGACACTATAAAAATAATATAGCGTCATCATCTTTTTTAAAAGAATATCATAGTAAATTATAATCAGGAATATCTCTGAGAAAAGTATAACTTTGTTGTTCGTAATCCATCTGACAACAATAATGTTGCATCCCGTTACTAACAATCAGGTAGTCTACTTTCAGTACCATATTATATCGTGTAATTTGGTTAAATACAGCTTGTGTTATCTCAATGTGTGGAGCTTTGTATTCAATAATCATTCGGGCAGACAGATCTCTCCGGAACAACACTGTGTCACAACGTTTGGTAGTACCGTTTAGCTTGACTATTACTTCATTAGCCAAAAGTGCAGTCGGATATCCTTTATGTGCAATAAGAAAATGAACGAAGTGTTGTCGTACCCATTCTTCCGGAGTAAGAGCGACATATCGTTTACGAATCACATCAAAAATTACATTTTTTCCGTTTCGTACATTTATTTTAGTGTCGAATGCTGGTAGGTTTAACGATAACATTTATTATTTTTGTAAGTTAAATAATGGTTTCTATCATTGGAACCACAAATTTAATAGATAATTATGAAAACAAAAGAAGAAATCGTAGCTAATTGGCTACCCCGTTACACAAAACGTAACCTGGAGGATTTTGGAGAGTATATTCTGCTGACTAATTTCAACAAGTATGTAGAAATTTTTGCAAACTTGTTTAATGTACCCATTTTAGGTAGAGATGCTAATATGACTTCTGCCAGTGCTGAAGGTATCACAATGATCAATTTCGGAATGGGAAGCCCTAATGCCGCTATTATTATGGATTTATTAGGTGCTATTCGTCCAAAAGCTTGTCTCTTTCTAGGGAAATGTGGAGGTATTGATAAAAAAAATCAGATTGGTGATTTAATTCTTCCTATTGCTGCTATTCGTGGCGAAGGAACTTCTAATGACTATTTTCCCCCTGAAGTGCCAGCTTTACCAGCATTTATGTTACAACGTGCCGTTTCATCAGCTATCCGAGACTATGCCCGCGACTATTGGACAGGGACTGTATATACTACCAACCGACGTATCTGGGAACATGACGATACTTTTAAAGACTATTTGAAGAAAACTCGTGCAATGGCAGTCGATATGGAAACGGCTACATTATTTAGTTGTGGTTTTGCTAATCATATACCTACTGGTGCATTATTATTAGTGTCTGACCAACCAATGACTCCGGATGGAGTAAAAACAGATAAAAGTGATAACATAGTCACCAAAAATTATGTAGAAGAACACGTTGAGATTGGTATTGCTTCTCTTCGTATGATTATTGATGAAAAGAAAACTGTAAAACACTTGAAATATGACTGGTAACCAGCCTTTCTAAGGTGAATATATTATATGGCAAAGCAAGAATTGACCTGTGATGACATTCTTAGGGAGTTAAAAGCCCAACAATATCGTCCGATTTATTATTTAATGGGAGAAGAATCGTATTATATCGACGTGATTGCCGATTATATTACGGATAACGTATTGAACGAAACGGAAAAGGAGTTTAACCTAACTGTTGTATATGGATCGGATGTAGATGTAGCTGCTATAATAAATGCTGCAAAACGCTATCCGATGATGTCTGAACATCAGGTAGTAGTAGTGAAAGAAGCACAAGCTGTCCGTAATATGGAAGAATTGTCATACTATCTTCAGAAACCACTACATTCTACAATCCTAGTGATATGCCATAAACATGGCGCATTAGATCGCAGAAAAAAACTGGCTGCAGAAGTCGAAAAAGTAGGCATTTTGTTTGAATCTAAAAAGATTAAAGATGCACAGTTGCCTGTTTTTATTTCTTCGTATATGAAACGAAAAGGAGTAGACATGGAACCTAAAGCAACTGCCATGCTTGCTGATTTTGTGGGTTCAGATTTAAGCCGTTTAACAGGAGAATTAGACAAGTTAATAATAACATTGCCCATAGGACAAAAGCGTATAACTCCTGAGCAAATAGAAAAGAATATAGGTATCAGCAAAGACTATAATAATTTTGAATTGCGAAGTGCTCTTATAGAAAAAGATATTCTTAAAGCAAATAAGATAATAAAATATTTTGAAGAAAATCCGAAAACTAATCCTATTCAAATGACTTTATCTTTGCTGTTTAGCTTCTTTTCCAATCTAATGTTAGCTTATTATGCACCAGATAAATCAGAGCAGGGAATTGCAAATATGTTAGGCTTAAAAACTCCATGGCAAGCACGAGATTATATGGCTGCAATGCGGAAATATAGTGGAGTAAAAACCATGCAAGTAGTTGGTGAAATACGGTATGCCGATGCAAAATCAAAAGGAGTTCAAAATAGTTTAATGACAGACGGAGATATTCTTCGTGAATTAGTGTTTAAGATTTTACACTAAAGAAATAATATTATTATTATGGAATAAGGCATATACTTTTACTATAATTATAGAGAGTGTATACCTTATTTTTATATCTTAGATTCTACTTCTTATTTTTGATGAAATTTCTTCTTTCTTAGATGAAAAACTTTACAAAATAGTGATTATCAATTTATGATCTTCAATATAAATATAACAATGGTAGACTAGAATTTTTTATCCTTTTCAAAATTCTCTTTTTGAGTATTTTAAAGTCTATTTTTCTCTTATATTCGAAATCACACTCTTTTAGAAAAATAAACAATCTACTTTATTATATATAGATTACAGATCTGATTGAAATATTTTCGATATAATTAAAATTTTAGAAAAAACTCTCTTGATCTCTCTTTTGATATTTGTCATTTTGACAGTTTATACAGTGTTCTGATTGATTCTGGTACTATTTTTCTAGTTTGATTAAATTAGAATAGATACAATATGCGTATAAGATATTGAATATCAAAATATTATCGCGAAATTAGACTCCCTAGAATCTAAAAATTATAAAGATTCGATGAAAAGGGTGAAAATATTGCAAGGATTTGCCTATTTTCAGAATGAATGTTGATATTGAAATATAGCAGAAATTCCAAAATAGATTAGTAAATATAGAATTCTTTCATTGATTTTATTGCAATTGCAACTATCTTTATTTACAGATGTATTTATAATTATTCATTTGTGTATTGCATGTGTATATAAACAGTTTACAATAATATATTGCTAGATGTGATATACATTAATACACAGGATGATTTACAGATGTTATTTGTAAGGCAGAAGTGTAATAGGAGAGGATTAACACTTTTGTTGTACGTAGTTAATAAACTATTTATTAATGGATTACTTCATTTATATGAAGAATAAGTATAAAATACTTTTTATGTTGTTATATATATTTGTGAATATGGTCATTATATTAACTGTAATAGTGATTATATTATTGATAATCAGTTTATTATAATGTTTTATTAAACTGATAATGAGCGATAAGTTAATGCTGATATAGTATTATGTACAAAAGTTTAATTCACAGTTGTACAATGAGGAGGATATATGTAATATTAATATTTTATATCTGTAATTTGCTTTTGTGAAATCTATTTTTTACTTTTGTATACTTATTATATTGATATATATATTTGTGAAATCAGCATATAATACGTATAATTGTAACTAGAGTTAATAATAGTATGGAGCTAAAAGATAGGATTAGATTAATAATGGAAAGAGAAAAAGTTCCTCCCAGAGTTTTTGCTGAAACAATTGGTGTGCAACAATCTACTCTTTCTCATATTTTGAATGATAGGAATAAACCTAGCCTGGAAGTCGTGATGAAAGTTCATCAAACTTATAATTATGTAAATTTGGAGTGGCTACTTTATGGTAAAGGTGAAATGGTAGCTATTTCAAATGATCAAGGATCAATTAATTCAAATGGTGATTATCAGCCTTCATTATTTGACGAGAATCCATTAAATTCACTCCAAAGGACAATTGCTACGGAAAATCGCAAGGAAATGCCATTAGAAAATAAAGAAATTATCCCAAAAGAGATTGTAAAACAAGAGATTAGATATGTAGAAAAGCCTACTAGAAAAATTACTGAAATAAGAATCTTCTTTGATGATAACACCTATGAAACGTTTAGACCTGAAAAATAATTGGTAAAAACGGTGGTTTGAGCAAATTCCTGTATCTTTGCAACGGAAATATGAATTTATACTTTTATATCCATACATGAAAAAATTTATTTTAGATCTGACGGTCACTGAGAATATCAGATTACATACTAATTATGTATTACTGAAATTGACTTCTCGGTCATTACTGCCCGAAATGTTACCGGGACAGTTTGCTGAACTTCGAGTGGACGGTTCACCTACTACATTTTTGCGTCGTCCCATTTCTATTAACTTTGTGGATAAACAACGGAATGAGATCTGGTTCCTTATCCAATTGGTTGGAGATGGTACAAAGCGTTTAGCAGAAGTAAACAAGGATGAGGTTATCAATGTAATACTTCCCTTAGGTAATGCTTATACAATGCCGCAAAATCCATCAGATAAGTTGTTATTAGTAGGTGGAGGTGTCGGTACTGCTCCTATGTTATATTTAGGTGAACAATTAGTTCAAAATGGTCATAAACCGACTTTCCTTTTAGGAGCTCGTAGCGATAAGGACTTGTTGCAATTAGAAGAGTTCGCAAAATACGGTGATGTTTATACTACAACAGAAGATGGTAGCCATGGAGAAAAAGGATATGTTACCCAACATTCAATATTGAACAAAATACATTTTGAACAAATATATACTTGCGGCCCGAAGCCAATGATGGTAGCTGTTGCAAAATATGCTAAAAGTAATCAGATAGAATGCGAAGTATCTTTGGAAAACACTATGGCTTGTGGTATTGGAGCTTGCCTTTGTTGTGTGGAGAATACGACAGAAGGTCACTTGTGTGTATGTAAAGAGGGTCCTGTTTTTAATATAAATAAACTACTATGGCAGATTTAAGTGTAAACATTGGTAAATTACAAATGAAGAACCCGGTAATGACTGCATCCGGTACATTTGGATATGGTGAAGAGTTCTCTGACTTCATTGATATAGCGCGAATAGGTGGTATTATTGTAAAAGGGACTACTCTTCACAAACGTGAAGGAAATCCATATCCACGTATGGCTGAAACTCCATCTGGAATGTTAAACGCTGTGGGACTGCAGAATAAGGGAGTAGATTACTTTGTTGAGCACATATATCCTCGTATAAAAGACATTCAAACGAATATGATTGTAAACGTTTCTGGATCTGCTATTGAAGATTATGTGAAAACAGCGGAAATTATTAATGAACTTGACAAAATTCCTGCCATAGAGTTAAACATCTCATGTCCTAATGTGAAACAAGGAGGAATGGCTTTTGGTGTGTCAGCAAAAGGTGCTGCTGAAGTAGTAAAAGCTGTGCGTTCTGCTTACAAAAAGACACTTATCGTAAAACTCTCTCCAAACGTTACTGATATAACAGAAATTGCTCGCGCAGTCGAAGAAAGTGGAGCTGATAGCGTGTCATTAATCAATACACTATTGGGTATGGCTATAGATGCTGAGCGTAGACGCCCTATTTTATCAACTATAACAGGAGGTATGTCAGGAGCTGCTGTAAAACCGATTGCTTTGCGTATGGTTTGGCAAGTTTCAAAAGTAGTAAATATTCCAGTCATAGGATTAGGAGGAATTATGAATTGGAAAGATGCGGTTGAGTTTATACTTGCAGGAGCATCTGCCATCCAAATTGGTACAGCAAATTTCATAGATCCTACAGTTGCAATGAAAGTTGAAGATGGTATAAATAATTACCTAGACAGATACGGATGTAAGTCTATAAAGGAAATTATTGGTGCGCTTGAGGTATAACTAAGAATATATAATAACCATTCGCATCAATTTTGAAAGAAAAATGTTATTCCCTACTTTAAAATATTAAGATGAGATATATTTTATAAGATTAAGAATCTGAAATATATTTGAGATACGAAAAGTAAGAAAGTATATAGATAATTAAATAATAGACAAATAAAACTCCGGTAAAAAAGAGCCTTTTTTTACCGGAGTTTTTACTTACATTTGAATTTTATTCTTCTAGTAAGTCTGGACGAAGTTTTTTAGTACGCTCCAAAGATTGTTGTAACTCCCATTCTTTGATTTTTGCTTCATGGCCGGACAATAAGATATCAGGAACTTTCCAGCCTTTATAATCAGCAGGACGTGTATATACAGGTGCCGCTAACAGATTATCCTGAAATGAATCGGAAAGGGCCGATTGTTCATCCGAAATAACCCCCGGAATGATACGTATAATTGCATCTGCCATAACTGCTGCAGCTAATTCACCTCCTGTCAGCACATAATCTCCTATGCTAATTTCTTTTGTGATTAGATGTTCCCGGATTCGGTAGTCTATACCTTTAAAATGGCCACAAAGAATAATAAGATTTTGAACAAGAGAAAGACTATTAGCCATTGGCTGGTCAAACAATTCTCCATCCGGAGTAGTAAAAATCACTTCGTCATAATCTCGCTCGGCTTTTAAGGAGTTGATGCAACGTTCAATGGGTTCAATTTTCATCACCATTCCTGCAAAACCGCCAAAAGGATAATCATCTACGCGTCTATACTTATCTTCTGTATAATCGCGAAGGTTGTGGATATGGATTTCTGCAAGTCCTTTATTCTGAGCCCTTTTCATGATGGAACAATTAAAAAAACCTTCAATCATTTCAGGCAAAACTGTTATTATATCTATGCGCATAATCTTTAATTTTTCGCAAAAGTACAAATATTCAAAGAGAAACCTGTATTTTTGCCTTAAACAATCGAAGAAATATGGACATTAAAAAGAAAATAGAAGAATTACGTGCTGAACTTCATCAGCATAATTATAATTATTATGTATTGAATACTCCGGAAATTTCAGATAAGGAATTTGACGATATGATGCGAGAACTTCAAGATATGGAGCAGGCATATCCGGAATTTAGAGATGAAAATTCGCCAACAATGCGTGTAGGCAGCGATTTAAATAAGAATTTTACCCAGGTAACTCACAAATACCCGATGCTATCATTAGCTAATACCTACTCGGAAACTGAAGTGACTGATTTCTATGAACGCGTTAGTAAAGCTTTAAATGAAGATTTTGAAATTTGTTGTGAGATGAAATATGATGGAACATCTATTTCGTTATCGTATGAGGATGGAAAACTAATCCGAGCAGTCACACGTGGAGATGGAGAAAAGGGTGATGATGTGACTGATAATGTCAAGACAATCCGTTCTATTCCTCTTGTATTGCATGGTAATAATTATCCTTCTTCTTTTGAGATCAGAGGGGAAATACTTATGCCTTGGGTCGTATTTGAAGAACTAAATCGCGAAAAAGAAGCGCGTGAAGAACCACTTTTTGCCAATCCTAGAAATGCAGCGTCTGGAACACTTAAATTACAGAATTCTTCTATTGTAGCATCTCGTAAATTAGATGCTTACCTATATTATCTATTGGGAGAAAACTTACCTTGTGACGGACATTATGAAAACCTCCAGGAAGCTGCTAAATGGGGATTTAAGATTTCTGGAATAATGCGCAAGTGTCAAACATTACAAGAAATATTCGATTTTATCAATTATTGGGATGTAGAGCGCAAAAATTTGCCAGTTGCTACAGATGGTATCGTTTTAAAGGTGAACAGCCTGAAACAGCAAAAAAATTTAGGTTTTACAGCAAAGTCTCCTAGATGGGCGATTGCCTATAAGTTCCAAGCAGAACGTGCCCTTACTCGTCTGAATAAGGTAACTTACCAAGTAGGTAGAACAGGTGCTGTTACTCCTGTTGCGAATTTAGACCCTGTTCAACTTTCTGGAACGATTGTGAAACGTGCCTCTTTACATAATGCTGATATCATCGAAGGACTCGATCTACACATAGGAGATATGGTTTACGTGGAAAAAGGTGGTGAAATTATTCCTAAGATTACAGGTGTAGATAAAGATGCACGTAGTTTCATGCTTGGGGAAAAAGTGAAGTTTATTACTAATTGCCCTGAATGTGGTAGCAAATTGATCAGATATGAAGGTGAAGCTGCACACTATTGTCCGAATGAAACGTCATGTCCTCCCCAAATTAAAGGTAAAATTGAGCATTTTATCAGTCGTAAAGCGATGAATATCGATGGCCTAGGACCTGAAACAGTCGATATGTTCTATCGTTTGGGCCTGATCCATAATACTGCAGATTTGTATGAATTGACAGTAGCTCAAATTAGGGAATTGGATCGAATGGGAGAAAAATCGGCAGAGAATATTATTACAGGGATTGCACAAAGTAAAGAAATACCTTTTGAACGTGTCATATTTGCTTTGGGTATTCGCTTTGTTGGAGAAACTGTTGCTAAAAAGATTGCAAAGTCGTTTGAGAATATTGATGAACTGCAAAATGCTGATCTTGAGAAACTGATAAGTATCGATGAAATCGGGGAAAAAATAGCCCAAAGCATTCTTTCTTATTTTGCTAATGAGTCGAATCGTGAGTTAGTTGGCAGACTTAATAAAGCAGGTTTACAGTTATATCGTACAGAAGAAGATTTAAGTGGATACACAGATAAGTTGTCAGGTAAATCCATTGTGATTAGCGGAGTCTTTACTTACCATTCTCGTGACGAATATAAAGAGCTCATTGAAAAAAATGGAGGAAAGAACGTCGGAAGTATTTCTGCGAAAACTAGTTTTATTCTTGCAGGTGAAAATATGGGACCTGCAAAATTAGAAAAAGCTCAAAAACTTGGAATAACCATCGTAAGCGAAGACGATTTTCTGAAACTTATATCATAAAATATCAAAAATATTCGTACTTTTGTGCCTGAAATTATTAGAGATTATAATTAAAAACCATGATACAGACAAAATTGAAAGGAATGGGGGTAGCGCTGATTACTCCTTTCAAAGAGGATGAGAGCGTTGATTATGATGCTTTGATGCGTTTAGTAGACTATCTATTGCAAAATAATGCGGATTTCTTGTGTGTGCTGGGTACTACAGCTGAAACACCAACACTTACTGAAGAGGAGAAGAAAACCGTAAAAAAAAATGGTGATAGACCGTGTAAATGGAAGAATTCCTATTATACTAGGCGTAGGTGGAAATAATACACGTGCTGTAGTAGAAACATTAAAAAATGATGATTTTACAGGAGTAGATGCCATATTGTCTGTTGTCCCATATTATAATAAACCTTCTCAAGAAGGTATTTACCAGCATTATAAAGCAATTGCTGAAGCTACAGAACTACCGATTGTACTATATAATGTACCCGGACGTACTGGAGTAAACATGACTGCTGAAACAACTTTACGTATTGCTCGTGACTTTAATAATGTTATTGCCATCAAAGAGGCTTCTGGTAATATCACTCAAATGGATGATATCATTAAAAATAAACCAGACAACTTTGATGTAATTTCTGGGGATGATGGTATAACTTTCCCTCTGATTACATTAGGAGCTGTTGGAGTAATTTCGGTAATAGGTAATGCTTTCCCACGTGAATTTAGCCGTATGACACGTTTGGCACTTCATGGAGATTTTGCAAATGCACTGACTATACATCATAGATTTACAGAGTTATTCAATCTTCTGTTTGTAGACGGTAATCCTGCTGGTGTGAAATCAATGTTAAATGCGATGGGAATGATTGAGAATAAACTTCGACTCCCCCTAGTTCCAACACGAATTACTACCTTTGAAGCTATACGGAAAGTTTTGAATGAACTGAATATAAAATGTTAGTAAAAAGATCTATTTAAATTATAAAAGACCACATATGGAGATTAAATCTTTAATATGTGGTTATTTTTATTTTATCAGCCTTTGATTTAATTCCCCTCAAGATCTAAATGTTTGTTGTCAAACACTCTTATATTTTTAAAAAAGATCGAAGAGATTTAAGATAAACTACCCACAGATTATTTCGACCGCTTGATTGAACGAGAAATAACAATAAATCTGAACCTGTTCGATCTACTATGTCTTAATAAAAAGAATAATCTTTTTTAGAAAAAGCACTAGATTAGACTCTCCAATTTTTTCGATGAAATGGGCTAATAATAAGATAAGATTGAATTATAATTCCTTCCTACTACAAACAATTTTGTAGGATAGATTTCATGAAAAATATATCAGTTGCTTGGATAGTGATCCCTTAATATTTGAAGCAAAAATATAGGGAATAAAAATGAAAGAGACTATCTCTTATTATATTGAGACAGTCCCTTTGTGATCGCGACAGGATTCAAACCTGTAACCGGCTGATCCGTAGTCAGCTACTCTATTCAGTTGAGCTACGCGACCATTAATTTATAATATAAAAGAGTGACCGCGACAGGATTCAAACCTGTAACCGGCTGATCCGTAGTCAGCTACTCTATTCAGTTGAGCTACGCGGCCATTCTGCTAATTCGAAAAGTGATCGCGACAGGATTCAAACCTGTAACCGGCTGATCCGTAGTCAGCTACTCTATTCAGTTGAGCTACGCGACCGTTATTTCGTTTTAACGGGTGCAAAGATACGTACTTTTCCCGAACTAGCAAGTGTTTCACAAACTTTTTTTGATAAAATTATTCGATGAATCGGTAATTAAACAGTTGCCAGCCGATACTTAACCCGACATTCCACTCCCTTTTCGGTGAACTATAATGATTTACATATGCAGAGATATCCCCAAAGGGTAATTGACAAACCACTGAAATTTCTCCCAAATATTCAAACCTAGAAAAAGCTTTTCCATAATATGCTTTATTTAAAGAGTTTCTTTCAATTGGATAAATAGGCATAAAACCATAAAATTCACCTCTAAGATGAAACATCTGGTTTAATCTATAAATGGGACGAATACCAGCTCCAACAAATTGATTAGCACGGAATGCTTCATTATAGGTTAGTTTACTATGCAATGTAGGTGAAAATTCACCTGCTTGCATCATTGTTGCAGTATAATTCTCAGAGAAGTTCTTAGAAGCATACAATGCTTTTAGATACCAGCCTAATGTCCAGTGTTCACTCATTGTGTGGTATTTCTCTTTCATGTATGATAATTGTAACCATGAATGATGCTCCTTGTCACCATTCTTATTTCCATTCGTAGCTCCTTCACCCAGATAGAAACGCTCTTTTCCTATGAATATTTGCGCTATAAGAGCTTCACTATATCCACTGGTAGCATATTGTCTTGAATTTAAAGTACTTCCATTAAAACTAATAGAACCACCTAATAAGTCATAACGACTTTTATCAAATTTATCTTTCCCGAAATCTATAACATTTTTCTGAAAGTATTTATCTTCTATTTTCCCAATTCCAAATCCAAATTCAGCTCTCTTACTGGAAAGGAATGGAAGCCCTACCTGAAGCTTTAAGAAACGCTCATCCTTTTGGTTGAATGCGGGGTTGTTATCCTTAGAGAATAGTTTGTTCTTTTTAAAATAATCAAATGTACTAATAGACGCAATAAAACGATATGAAGTCGGAATGGCTGTAGAAAAGTTTATTTTTGCCATAAACTGTACATTGTTGTACACTTTTCCCAATTGCCCATCTAAAAGAAACTCTTTAGCATAATAATTCAAATCCTGATAACCAAGCCCAAGATAGATTTGATTAGAATTAGAAGTTGAGATATTACCACCTAATCTAACAGCAAAACTATTTTCCGCCTTAACCTTTAAATGCAAATCATAAGTATCATCACTAGAATTATAGACGGCATGAGGAATGATTTCAGAAATCATATTGTCCGATAAGAGTCGAAAATAGCCTTGTTTCAAATCTTCATAGGTAAATTCCTTATCATCTGAACGATGAAACTCTTTCTTTATATAAACTTGTTGTTGTGCATTAGCTCCATCAATTATGATATTCTTGAATCGGAGTTCCGGAAAATTGCTACGATATACCATTCTACGCAAACGTATATTGTCTTTATTAACTCTTCGATGGATACGGCTTTTAATAGAATCCATCATACTGATTGTCCGATTATAGCCTATATCATGTAATTCATTTATACGCTGAAAATCCATCAAACTAACATTGTCATAATTAAAATTCATTAAAATTCCCATAGAATCAGGTATAGAATAGTCCGTTTTCTGCATAACCATATTTTCAATCTGACTCATAAGATCATTTTCCTTAGGTTTGGTAGGATTAGTGGATACAACACTTCCAATAATGATATCAGGATGAAAATCATCTCTCATGACATCGGTTGGGAAATTATTATAAATCCCTCCATCATAAGCCAGCACATTGTCTATTTCTATAGGTTTAAACATAAAAGGAAAACTCATAGAAGCCCGGACAGCATCTCCCAGATCACCTTCCCGCATTACTAATTGTTTCTTATTGTATACATCCGAGGCAACACAACGGAAAGGAACAAATAACTTGTCAAAGTCCCCTTCACAAGCAGCAGTAGCACGCGCAAATAAATCTACAAAAACAAGATTCATCTGTATTGGATTAACTACACTAGTAGGCAAAAACTGAGGTTTCAAGTTCTTCAATGAATCTTTAAATGAGAAACGAATATTAAAAAAATCAGGGGTAGGAAGATTTTTCTTGAAGTGATAGACATATTTCTCTTCTATCTGTCCAGAATACCAACGTTTAAAATCTTCTGATTTGAGTAACTCAACCATATCATCCGGAGAATATCCCATTGCATAAAGAGAACCAATGATAGCTCCCATAGATGTACCTGTGATATAGTCAATTGGAATATTGTTCTCTTCTAGGGCACGAATAATACCGATGTGCGTCAATCCTTTAGCACCACCACCACTTAATACAAGTCCCACTTTTTGGGCATAAATAGTCGGTATGAATACCCATAAAGTAATGAACACTAAAAGAAATTTTTTCATAACCCGAATTAAACAATTGAAATCTGTTTTCATTAAGTCTTCAAATATATACAATACTTTCCAATAAATCGATATTTTTTTATTCGTTTTTTAGGATGAAAAAAGAGCATACAACGTATTTTACGCTGAATGCTCTTCTTCGAAGAATAAAAGGGTATATATTAAATCAGCTCAATACTACGTTTTACGAAGTTATTCAGCGCTTCACCTTTCAACATATTATTCTGTAATAAAGCCAGATCAATAAGCTGACGGATCACTTTATTATTGCTAGCATACGTTGCAAATATATCTTCTTTTTTACTCTTCAGATCATCCCATTGCTTATCTAAGTCATTCAACTCATCCTTTTCAGCAGTAGAAATATCTTCATCCTTCTTTCCTTTCTGCTTATCTTTCAACTCATTACGATGTTTATTGATATTATCCATTTCTGTCTGCAAAGGAGTTACCTCAGCCTGACAAGCTGCCTCTTCTTCACTAAGTACCTCTTTTACCAACTTATGATCTGAATTAAGAATCAGATTAAACATATCTGGCATTTCTCCATAAAAACTCATTCCAGCTTGGATATTTGCCATTTCTTTCATACGACGCATATATTCACTTTGAGTAATCATAACCGGAGCTGCATTCTCACCCAATGCTTGTGTCATAACATTGAATTCAACTTTATCCATTTTAGGCAATTGACTCTTGAAAGCAGTAGTAAGTGCATCTTGTTTAGATACTTCCAATACATCACCTTTTTTATCTTCCTTGACTATAAGGTTATCAATTACATCACCATCTACACGCGTAAAACGCGATTTCTCAAACTTCTGTTCAAGCATACTAATCATTGCTACATCCAATTGTCCGTCCATAAGCAAAACATTATAGCCTTTATTGATAGCTGCTTCTATATAGCTATATTGCTCATCCTTATTATTAGCATACAAATAAATGAGATTTCCGTCTTTATCTGTCTGATTATCTTTAATAAGAGTTTGATATTCTTCAAATGTATAATGTTTATTATCTGTATCGGTGAAAAGGGCGAATTTTTGTGCTTTCTCATAAAAATCTTCCTGAGTCAGCATACCATAGTTGATAAATATTTTCAAATCATTCCACTTTTCTTCAAACTGCTTACGATCATTTTTAAAGATAGATTGCAAACGGTCTGAAACCTTCTTCGTAATATAAGTCGAAATCTTCTTCACATTCGAATCGCTTTGCAAATAAGAACGGGAAACATTCAGTGGAATATCCGGAGAATCTATAACTCCATGCAATAAAGTCAAGAAGTCTGGTACAATACCCTCTACTGAATCTGTTACATAAACCTGGTTGCAATATAACTGAATCTTATTTTTATTTAGTTCAATATTGCTCTTTACTTTAGGGAAATAGAGAATACCAGTTAGATGGAACGGGTAGTCTACATTTAAGTGTATCCAGAAGAGAGGTTCATCAGACATCGGATATAGCTTACGGTAGAATGATTTATAGTCCTCATCAGACAATTCACTAGGTTTAAGAGTCCACAAAGGAGTTGTATCATTTATGATATTGTCTTCTGAAGTTTCTACCTGCTTTCCATCTTTCCACTCTTTCTTTTTACCAAAAGCAATAGGTACAGGAAGGAAGCTGCAATATTTCTTTAAAAGGCCATCAATTCGTACCTCTTCAAGGAATTCCTTACAATCATCATCAATATACAAAATGATGTCCGAACCACGACTTTCCTTGTCTACTTCTTCTATTGTAAACTCAGGGCTTCCATCACAAGTCCATTTTATAGCCTGTGCACCATCCCGATATGATTTAGTAATGATTTCTACTTTCTTTGCAACCATAAACGCTGAATAAAAACCTAGTCCAAAGTGACCAATAATAGCGTTTGCATCATTCTTATATTTCTCTAGAAAGTCATTAGCACCGGAGAAAGCAATCTGGTTGATATATTTTTCAATTTCTTCGGCTGTCAAACCAATACCACGGTCAGATATAGTAATGGTATCTTTTCCCAATTCAACATGAATGGTCAAATCACCTAATTCGCCTTGATATTCACCAATAGAAGCAAGTGTATTCAACTTTTGAGTAGCATCTACTGCATTAGACACTAATTCACGAAGAAAGATTTCATGATCGCTGTACAAAAACTTTTTGATGATAGGGAAGATGTTCTCTGTTGTAACCCCAATATTACCTTTTTGCATAATGATGTATATTTTTAGTTTATCTATTAATTAAAACTTATGAATGTTTGTTCAGAGAAAGACAAAAAAAATGCCAGACCCTAAAGTCTGACATTCTGACATATTGAAAATTTATTTTTCCTTAGAAATACTATATTAAATTAACAAGTAATAGACTTCATTTCTAATTCACTCTTTTCACTATTGAGAGAAACTTGAATCGTATCTCCCTCTTTTAGTGTAGAAGAGATAATCAGTTCGGATAATCCATCCTCCAGATAAGTTTGAATTGCACGCTTCAACGGACGAGCTCCATATTGTACATCATATCCTTTACTAGCTATAAACTCTTTTGCCTTATCTTCGATAATTAGTTTATAACCAATTGATTCAATTCGATTATAGAGACCTTTTAGTTCAATTTCAATAATTTTTGTAATCGCTTCCAAAGAAAGCTGATCAAAAGTAATGATTTCATCGACACGATTCAAAAATTCGGGTGCGAATGATTTATTTAAAGCTTTTTGAATTACGCTTCGTGAGAACTCTCGATCGTCCAAACGGCTTTGTGTTGCAAAGCCAACACCTCTTCCGAACTCTTTTAACTGACGTGTTCCAATATTAGAAGTCATAATAATGATTGTATTCTTAAAGTCTACCATTCTGCCATAACTGTCAGTCAAACGTCCTTCATCCATTACCTGCAACAGGATATTAAACACATCTGAATGTGCTTTTTCTATCTCATCGAGCAATATGATAGAATAAGGTTTACGACGTACTTTTTCCGTCAATTGTCCACCTTCCTCATATCCGACATATCCCGGAGGAGCTCCAACCAAGCGTGATACAGTAAATTTTTCCATATATTCACTCATATCAATGCGAATCAGTGCATCAGAAGAACCGAACATGTATTTAGCCAATTCCTTCGCAAGATGTGTCTTACCAACACCTGTTGGCCCCAGGAACATGAAAGTTCCGATAGGTTTATTAGGGTCTTTCAGTCCTACACGGCTTCTTAAAATAGCTTTAGACAATTTCTCAATAGCCGTATCTTGTGCAATAACCTTCGACTGCAAATCTTCTTTCATTCCGGCCAATTTAATCCCTTCAGCCTGAGCCATTCGCTGTACAGGAATACCGGACATCATTGAGATAACGTTTGCAATTTCCTCTGCATCAACCGTTTGTCTATTTTCTTTCAAACTAGCTTCCCATTCCTTTTTCATCACATCCAACTGAAGAGAAAGCTCTTTTTCCTTATCCCGGAAACTAGCAGCAAGTTCAAAGTTTTGAGATTTTACAGCATCATTTTTCTTGTTTTTTGCTTCTTCAATTAGTTTTTCCTGATCTTCAATCTCTTTCGGAACATTTACATTGGTAAGATGTACACGTGAACCCGCTTCATCCAGAGCATCAATGGCCTTATCAGGAAAATTACGGTCTGTAATATAACGATCAGTCAGCTTGACACAAGTTTCTAAAGCTTCTTCTGTATAATACACATTGTGATGATCTTCATATTTATCCTTAATATTACGTAGAATCTGAAGAGTCTCTTCAGCCGTAGTTGGCTCTACCATAACTTTTTGGAAACGACGTTCTAAGGCACCATCTTTTTCAATATTCTTACGATACTCATCAAGAGTAGTGGCACCAATACATTGTATTTCTCCCCGTGCTAATGCCGGTTTCAGCATATTAGCCGCATCCATAGAACCTGCCGCAGAACCTGCCCCTACAATGGTGTGTATTTCGTCGATAAACAAAATTACATTCGGATTTCTCTGTAATTCATTGAGAATGGAACGAATCCGTTCCTCAAATTGTCCACGATATTTTGTTCCTGCTACTACCGCAGTCATATCAAGAGCCACGACTCGCTTATCAAACAGAATACGGGAAACTTTCTTCTGAATGATTCTTAAAGCTAGTCCTTCGACTATAGCAGACTTTCCTACACCCGGTTCTCCTATAAGAATCGGATTGTTTTTCTTACGCCGACTTAATATTTGTGCTAAGCGTTCAATTTCTTTCTCTCTACCAACTACAGGATCCAATCGACCTTCTTCTGCCGCTTTAGTCATATCCGTACCGAAATTATCAAGTACAGGTGTATCATTAGACGGCTTTTTAGAAGCAGTTTGTGCCTGTTGCTGGCGATTGTCAGCATTACTTCTGCCACCTGAACGGGAAGACATTTCTTCTTCGTCATCATCGTCTTCCGGAAAACCCATTCCAGCATTGATGTCCGGTTGTAATGTCGCCTGTTCCAATACTTTTGCGTAATTTACATTATTCGCTTCAAGTACGGTTGCTGCCATATTATTCTTTTCTCTTAATATTGCCAGCAGAACATGTTCTGTATCAGCTATGTTACTTTTCATACCTCGGGCTTCTAAAATACACATTTTTAATATCTTTGCCGCATCATTTGACAACGACACCTCCGCATCCGGCAATAACATATCATCAGCATCTGCCTTTAGCTGAACTTCAATCTGCTGCTTTATTGCAACTAGATTGGTGTTGAGTTTTGACAATATCTCGATAGCTTTTCCTTCACCGTCGCGAAGCATTCCCAGAAGCAGGTGTTCAGGGCCTATATACCTACTTCTCAACCGATTAGCTTCTTCTTTACTATAGACGATAATGTCGGAAACTCTTTGTGAGAATTGATTATTCATACTTCTTCCTTTTTTTCTTCTAAGGGGTTATTTACTCGCAAATATACGTATTTAATCAAGTTTGTGTCGCATATTTGCTTTATTTCTTATATCTACAAATGGTATGCCACAAAATTATGTATATATGCTATTATATATTAAGGTATAACAAATTCCCATCTATTTTTATTATTAATATAGGTTTTTCAGGCATATATTTATTATTATTCTCTTTTTATTCTTATGTATTAAAGTTTATTATAGTGATCATATTAAATATGAAGTAAGAAAGGAACAATGGAAAAATTTAAAGATGTCAGTTGGAAACAAATAAAAGTAACATAAAAGTTTTTGTATATCAAGGAAAAGTAGTACTTTAGCGTGGTTTTTCATGGACCAAAGAATGTATAATTAATAATCATTTTAAATGCTTGAACAAGACAGAATTATAAAGATTAACATCGAGGAGGAAATGAAGTCATCATACATTGACTACTCCATGTCGGTCATTGTTTCACGTGCCCTTCCTGATGTTAGAGATGGATTTAAACCAGTCCACCGTAGAATTTTATACGGAATGATGGAACTGGGTAATACTTCAGACAAACCTTATAAAAAATCAGCCAGAATTGTGGGTGAAGTATTAGGTAAATACCACCCACATGGAGACTCTTCCGTTTATTTTGCGATGGTACGTATGGCACAGGAATGGGCTATGCGTTATCCTTTGGTAGATGGACAAGGAAATTTTGGCTCTGTAGATGGTGATAGCCCTGCAGCTATGCGTTATACAGAGGCCCGTCTCAATAAGTTGGGTGAAGCTATGATGGACGACTTGTATAAGGAAACCGTCGATTTCGAACCTAACTTTGATAATACGTTGGTTGAACCTAAAGTTATGCCAACACGTATTCCTAATCTTTTGGTAAATGGTGCATCTGGCATTGCTGTAGGTATGGCTACTAATATGCTCCTCATAATCTTTCAGAAGTTATTGATGCATGCGATGCATATATTGATAATCCGGAAATCGCAGTTGAAGAATTGATGAACTATGTCAAAGCTCCGGATTTCCCAACAGGGGGATATATATATGGTGTAAGTGGAGTGCGTGAAGCATACCTGACAGGTCGTGGACGTGTAGTTATGCGTGCAAAGGCAGAAATTGAATCTGGACAAACACATGATAAGATTGTAGTAACAGAAATTCCTTATAATGTCAATAAGGCAGAACTGATCAAATATATCGCTGATCTTGTAAATGATAAGAGAATCGAAGGTATCTCAAATGCCAACGATGAATCCGATCGTGAAGGTATGCGTATTGTGATTGATGTAAAACGTGACGCTAATGCAAGTGTTGTGCTGAACAAGTTGTATAAAATGACAGCTTTGCAGACTTCTTTTGGTGTTAATAACGTAGCTTTAGTTAATGGACGTCCTAAGATCTTAAATCTCAGAGATTTGATTAAATACTTTGTAGAACATAGACATGAGGTCGTTATTCGTCGCACGCAATTTGATCTGCGTAAGGCAAAAGAACGTGCTCATATCCTTGAAGGTTTAATTATTGCTTCTGACAATATCGACGAGGTAATCCGTATAATCCGTGCTGCAAAAACTCCTAATGATGCAATTACAGGACTGATTGAGAGATTCAATTTGACAGAAATACAATCACGTGCAATTGTAGAAATGCGTTTACGTCAGCTGACAGGTTTGTTGCAAGATCAGCTTCATGCAGAATATGAAGAAGTAATGAAGCAAATTGCATACTTGGAAAGCATTTTAGCTGATGACGAAGTGTGTCGTAAAGTGATGAAAGATGAATTGCTGGAAGTTAGAGCAAAATATGGTGATGAACGCCGTTCTGAAATCGTTTATTCTTCAGAAGAGTTCAATCCGGAGGATTTCTATGCTGATGATCAAATGATTATCACAATATCTCATATGGGATATATAAAACGTACACCATTAACAGAATTCCGTACGCAAAATCGTGGTGGAGTAGGCTCTAAGGGAACCGAAACCCGTGATGAAGACTTTGTAGAACATATCTATCCAGCTACCATGCACAATACGATGATGTTCTTTACTCAGAAAGGTAAATGCTATTGGTTGAAAGTTTATGAAATTCCTGAAGGTACGAAGAACTCCAAAGGACGTGCTATCCAAAATCTATTAAATATTGATTCTGACGATAATGTAACAGCATATTTACGTGTGAAGAATTTGGAAGATCCGGAATTTATCAATAGTCATTATGTATTGTTCTGTACAAAGAAAGGTGTCATCAAGAAAACATTGCTTGAGCAATATTCTCGTCCTCGTCAGAATGGCGTTAATGCCATCACAATACGTGAAGATGATAGTGTTATTGAAGTTCGTATGACGAATGGTAATAATGAAATTATCATAGCTAATCGTAATGGACGCGCTATTCGTTTCCATGAGGCTGCAGTTCGTGTAATGGGGCGTACAGCAACAGGTGTACGTGGTATTACATTAGATAATGACAACCAAGATGAAGTAGTCGGAATGATCTGTATTAAGGATTTGGAAACAGAAACAGTAATGGTTGTTTCTGAACAAGGGTATGGTAAACGTTCTGAAATCGAAGATTATCGTAAGACTAATCGCGGTGGCAAAGGTGTCAAAACCATGAATATTACCGAAAAAACAGGTAAATTAGTAACTATTAAGTCTGTAACAGATGAGAACGACTTGATGATTATTAATAAATCTGGTATCACTATTCGTTTGAAAGTAGCAGATTTCCGTATTATGGGACGTGCTACTCAAGGTGTTCGCTTGATTAATCTTGAAAAACGTAATGATCAAATAGGCTCAGTATGTAAGGTTATGACAGAAAGTCTTGAGGACGAAGTGCCTGTAGAAGAAACTGAAGGAACTATTATCAATAATTCGAATATAGATTCTTCTGATGAAGATACAGACATCAATGGTAACGAGAATATAAACGAAATAGAGGAATAGACATAATATTAATAATTAATCAAACAACAATTATGAAAAGAGTATTATTTTCAATGGTTTTATTAATGACTGTCAGCTTCTCATTTGCTCAGATGAAGATCGTAAAAGAAGCAAAAAGAGCAGCTACTGATGTAAACCCTGATTTAAGAAAAGCAGAACAGTTGATCAGTGAAGCAATCAAAAATCCTGAAACTAAGGATCTTGCTGAGACATGGGACATTGCTGGAGATATTCAAAAACGTATTAATGCTGAGGAGACTAAGAATGCTTTTGTAACAAAAAAGCTTGATACTTTAAGAGCATATAATAGCATTCTTAAAATGTTTGAATATTTTGCAAAATGTGATGAGTTAGCACAAATACCTGATGAAAAGGGTAAAATTAAGAATAAATATAGAAAGGCGAATGCTGCTAGTTTGATAAATGAACGTTCTAATTTGATCAATGGAGGTGTATTTGTTTTTAATAAGGATCAAAATAAAGAAGCTTTAAAGTTCTTTGCAACATACGTAGAATCAGCTTCTTACCCTATGTTAGCAGATCAAGAAATCGCAAAAAAAGATTCTTCTTTGTCACTGATCGCATATTATGCAACGTTAGCTGCTGATAGAATAGGCGATAAGGACGCGATTATTAAATATGCGCCTATTGCTATAGATGACGTAGATAATGGTAAATTTGCAATGCAATTACTTTCAGATGCTTACAAAGCAAAAGGAGATACAGCTGCATGGGTTAAATCATTAGAACAAGGTATTACGAAATTTCCAGGAAATGATTATTTCTTTGCTAATCTGATTGATTATTATAGCAATGCTAACCAACTTTCAAAAGCAATGGAATTTGCTGATAAAATGTTATCTACAGATGCAAATAATAAAATGTATTTGTATGTAAAAGCATATCTTTATCATAACATGAAAGATTATGATAACGCTATTGAATACTTTAAGAAAGCTATTGCTGTTGATCCTAATTATGTAGAAGCATATTCTAATATAGGGCTAGCATACTTGATGAAAGCTCAAGAATTTATTGAAAAAGCAACGACTGATATCAATGATCCTAAATATGCTGAAAATCAAGCTACCTTAAAGAAATTCTATGAAGAAGCTAAACCCTTCTATGAAAAAGCTAGAGCTTTAAAACCTGATCAAAAAGATTTGTGGTTGCAAGGTCTTTATCGTGTTTACTACAACTTGAATATGGGACCTGAGTTTGAGGAAATCGATAAGTTAATGAATAAATAAATAATATCTTATTCAGAATTATAAAGCCTCCCAAAGAAATTTTATTTTGGGAGGCTTTATTTTTATGTGAATTAAGAATTATGAGTAGAAGGGATGAAGTTATATTTATTCTTTTCTATATTGTATTAAACATAATAGTGATTATTCCTTGAAAATAAGTCCCGTTTTCCATCTTGTATAATCATCTGATCACAAGCAGCGGAGTATCAGAATGGAAAAGCATTTTTCGTGCAATACCAGGATTAAATAATCGGGCAAATATATTTCTTTTATAAGATGTCATTGTTATTATATCTATCTGATGATCTTTGATGTATTGATCAAGTCCTTTTAAAAGATTATCATTCATAACAACATCATAGTGTATCTCAAGTCCAGGATATTGTTTATGAAAATATTCCTTTATACCAGCAAGCTTTATTTCATTCCAAGTATCTTTTGATTCAGCTAAATGTATAAACGACACAGAAAAATGAAATGCTTTCCAAGCATTAAAGAATGTCTCAAAAGCAATCAAATCTCTCTGATCAAAATTGGTTAGGAATGCTATTCGTTTGGCATCATTGAATTGTTTAAATGGAGTATTTTCAGGAATTGCCAATACTGCTGTACGACTTCGTTCAATAACTTCAGCGGTAACACTACCAATAAGATCAATATCTTTCTGGTTTTTACCCCTTGTGCCCATTATGATAACTTTGGGATGTTGTTCTTTTACATATCTTAAAATTTCTTCTTCTGGAATGCCCTCACGCAATATACAAGTATATTTAATATTAGGAAATTCTCCAGATGCAATTTTTTTCTTTATCTTATCTGATAGTATTTCAAGATCTGAATGTACCTTTTGGATGATTATTTTTACAGATTCTTCATCTCCAATCTGATAATTGAAAACATCACCATATGGTAATGAAGATGCATATATTGGAGTGAAATAAACATGCAAAAGAATTACTTCAGAATCCTCTACATTTGCTAATTTAAATCCAAATTCACATGCTTTTATCGAATAATCTGAAAAATCGACAGGAATCAATATTTTATTTGATTGCTTTTCAATTTTAGGGTCCTTCTCTCCCACTATACTTTCAGCTAACCATGTAGAACTTTCTGTTATTTTTAACACACGTGGTAAATCACTCTCTTTAATTCTTAAACGCACACCTGAAGATACAACTGGCTGAATTTGGTTCACATTGTGAATGTACGTTTCTATACCTTCATTTTCAAGGACATTCTTCAATATCTGAGCTTTCGTATATGTCAGAATGGCTAGAGTTACTAATTTATCTTCCATAAATAATACATTTTTAAGGTAAACAAAAAAGAAATCCCAATTGTTTCGACGCAATTGGGATCCATACTGATATATTTTAAACTTGCACAGGTTCGGTAGCTTGCTCTTTTTGCATTCTCAAATTCAATTCATCTAGAATTTTTAAGGCCCGATCGAGAACGGTCGTATCATCTAACATTACAAGCCCACCATCCGGACCAGGCTCAAGATGTATTCCGACACTTTTTCCTTCCTTGAAATTATGGCCTCCGAAAAAGTTACGCACTGTATCTACATGCAAACCTAGTTCATCTGCTATTCTATGCATGCTACCGCTAGGCAATGAATCTTTAATCTTACGAAGTTCATTAAATGTTATTGTTCTCATGTCTCGTAAATTTAATGGTTAATATTATGTGACTCATTTATCACGCTATAAACATAAGCAAAAAAAAGATAAAACAAATTATTTGCTTATCTTTTTTTCTAGAATTGATAAATTCTCTTAACGTTTTAGATTACTTCAATAGTGTTAGCCGGTACCCAGCCTACTTTACCATCTTCTAATCGTATTTCTTTCCATTCTTTCATAGAATTATCTTTGATATTAACTTTTCGTCCTTCATGAAGAATAAAAAGACTAGTGCCACTTTCGCTTGGTGTACTACGAACAGTGACACTAGGATTCACGACAATTGCATCATCTCTATTTACTAAACGTTCTTTTTGTTCTGAAGCAAAGAGATTTGAACATACAGTAATAATTAAAAAAAATATCCCGAAAATAAAGCCAAGCTTTTTCCATAAAATCTGTTTGGAAAAGATAAAAAAGTAGAGAGCAACAATTAAGAGAATAAAAGAAACAATCCCCCAAGTAGCCCACGCATCAACACTCATACTATTGATAAGTGTCTTAGTCCATGAAACAAAGAATATTTCTGGAACAGCTTCAACTTTATCTACGGTTTTCGCACGCGCAATTTCCAAATTAGCACGAATATCACTATTTCCTGGCTGTAAAAGTAAAGCACGTTCGTAATTTAATATAGCTTTAGCTATCTCATCAATTTTATAATAACTGTTTCCTAAATTATAATAAACTTCAGCTGATTCTCCATTTTTCAATAAGTCCTCATATATCTGTATAGCCAACGCAAAGTCATTCTTAATGTATGCGGAATCTCCCTCTGCTTTGGTAGCATTCTCTATTTGTGTATTTGAAAACGTAGTAGAATGAATAGAATCAACTCCAACTACCTGCAGAGTATCAGTAGATAATGAGTCTTGCCCAAAGCAAACTATCGATATTGACAATAGTACGAAAAATAATATTTTTTTCATGATACAAATTCTTCTGGATTAATGTTTTATTGAATTTTCCATTTTGCTTATTACTTCCACAGAAGATAAATATACTTTATCCATCGCCTGATTCTCATCTCCCGGAGCAAAGCGAGCAAATTCACACTCATTCAAGGCATTTAGGAATTCCTTAATTAGTTCTTCATTTACTCCATGATTTCTCAGTTTTTCTTCAATATTATCTTTTGATAAACGAGAAACTGGAATATTTAGTTTGTCGCTAATATAACCCCACAATGTTTTCAAAACTTCATCGTAGAAAGCATCCTTCTTATTTTCTGATAATAATTTACCGGCCAACTTCATACGTTTAGTTGCTACCTTATTTGCCTTCTTCGTACGCATCTTTGCAACATTTGCATTTTCACTAGCTTGTTTACGATAAACAATAATGAAAATAATAAAAGCAAAAGCAGGAATGATATAGAATAACCAATATGTCATAGAACCATAAATGAAACTTCCTTTCGGATGGAAAGTTACTTCATTTTGCTTTATATAACGTATATCTTCTCCTAGTACCTTCAGATCTTCTTTATTAGTAAAGTTAGCGATTACTTGGTCTGCATTACCCGCACCTTTCTCTACATTTACTACATACTCTTCTGTTTTCAAAGTCTTATACGACTTAGAACGAATATCAAAATAGCTAAAGGTCACACCTGGTATTTTATAGCTCCCAGCATGTCTTGGAATTGCTAGATATTCTATGATTTTACTTCCCGTAAGTCCTTCACGAGTTAATCTGACTTGATTATCAACTTTAGGATCATATACTTCAAAATCATCCGGGAATTTGATTTTTGGTTCTGATATCAGTTTAAGATTTCCAGTACCAGAAATCACTAATTTGACAGTGACTGCATCATTGGTTTTTACCTCCTTACTATTAATCGAAGAAGAAATAGTAAATTCTCCTACTCCACCTGAAAAACCTGCAGGTTTACCTTCTGGAAGAGGGCTCACATTTACTGCAATCTTAGGAGTAGCAATCGTTTTTCTTATATCTACAACATTACTTCCACCATTAAAAAAGGCGTCAAATGGATCATCAGATTGTACAGGCTTCCTAATTATCATTTGGAACTGAGCAGGATCTATAAAAAGCTTGCCAGACTGTTGAGGAAAAAGTACAAATTGACGATAGACTGTGGTAAAATAATTACGACCATTTTCATGTTCTTGAGTCCATCTCGAGTCTCCTGTCATTTCAATCTCTTGAGAATGGAAACCCTTAAAATCAGGAAGTTTGGCATTCTCTAAACGTAGATTAGTCTCCCTAGTATATATTTTATATGCCAGGACAAATGCTTCCTGCTCAAACACTGTTGTTTTGCTAATAGTAGCTTTAATAAACAAATCTTGATTAGATACGCTTGTGCTGGAAGATCCTCCACCATTTTGACTACTACTACCAGCTTGATCTTGAGGTAAAACCTTTATTTTTACAGAGTTTGATACCATCTGATTACCCTCAGCGACAATTGAAGCTCCCGGAATTGTATATTCACCAACATTTGTTGCCATCAAAATATATGTAAACACAACAATACTTGAGGAAGTTACATTACCATTGATGATTTGTGTACTACTCTGTTTTGAACTGCTTGGTCCCATCAAGACATCAAACCCCTCCTTAATGGCCGGTATCTGGAACTCCTTTACATTTTGTGTAGTTACAGTAAAAGATAGTTTGAATTGCTCACCAACTACCACAACATCAGGAGCAGAAGCAGTAAACGTCACTTTATCTGCTAATGCCTGAGAGCCATATGCCATCAATGCTATCAATATAACAATCAGTTTTCTCATTGCTTATGAAATTTATATCATCAACTTTATTATTACCAATCTTTCTCCAAGCGACCTCCCTGAAGAACTTTCTGCTGTTTCTTTACTTTGTCCTGTACATCTTTTTCATCCTGCATTACTGAATTCAGCAATTGTTCTGCATTTTCCTTTGACATCTGATTATCTTTCTTATCAGACTTTGGCGGTTGTTGCTGATCTTTTTTATTATCTTGCTTTTGGTCATTTTGTTTATCTTTATTCTGATCCTGCTTTTGGTCTTGTTTCTGCTGTTGATCCTTATCCTTATCTTGATTCTGGTTTTGATCTTGATTTTGTTGTTGATCTTTCAGCATTTTTTGTGCAAGTGCCAAATTATATCGTGTTTCATTATCCGTAGGATTATTACGTAAAGACATTTTATATGCCTCTACAGCTTTAGCATAATCCTTACCAGATTGAAGGAGTACACCCATATTATGATAAATCTGAGCTAACTTAGTTTTATCCTTTTCAATGTTACTAGCAGCAGCATATTGCTCCATCGCATCTTTAAACTTTTGCTGCTGTGAAAGCGTATTACCTAAGTTATACATAGACACTGTAGATTTAGGATTTGCCTCCAGAGCCTTTCGGTAATTCACCTCCGCATCTACAAATACACTATCATTAAACAAACGATTTCCCTTACGGATATAGTCACGTTCTGCCTTTTGAGCCGAAGCCCCAACAGCTAACGACAGAAAGACAGCTAATAGAATATATTTACTTTTTGACATACGCATAACTACTTCTTATTATTAGAGAATAGATGAACGTTCTTAAACAACGGGTTTTTACGATCTAAAATTAATATTTCAGCCAATAACAATAGTAATATAATCCACGCTATTGCTTGGAACTGCTCATTATATTCTGTATATACCTTTGATTCTACGTCAGATTTAGCCATTTTATTTATTTCTTGGTTAATAGCTTTCTGAGCTGAATTAGTATTATCGACACGTACATAAATTCCTTTTCCATCTTTTGCTATTTCCTGACACATTGCTTCATTCAAGCGCGTAACAATTACATTACCTTCCCGGTCACGACGATAATCATTGGTCCCAACTTCTGGAATTGGTGCACCTTCAGGCATACCGACTCCCAAAACATTTACTTGAATACCTTTCTCAGCAGCAGCTTTAGCTGCTTCTACAGCTCCCCCCTCATGATTCTCACCATCTGTAATAACGATAATGGCACGTCCTACCCCTTCCTGAGGAGTAAAACTACGTGCGGCTAAGTTGATAGCTTCACCAATTGCTGTACCCTGCTTAGAAATCAATGATGGATTAATAGATTCCAAAAACATTTTCGCAGAAATATAATCACTAGTAATTGGTAATTGGGTAAAAGCATCTCCCGCAAATACAATCATACCGACTTTATCATTATCCAGTTCATCTACAAGCCTGGAGATTAATCGCTTTGCTTTTTCCAAACGACTTGGTTGTACATCTTCCGCCAACATTGAATTAGAAATATCTAATGCAATGATAACCTCTACTCCTTTCCGTTTCACAGTCTCCAATTTTGAGCCAAATTGAGGACGAGCCAATAATACAGAGAATAAACCAATAACTGCAAATAAAATCCAGAATTTTATATCTGGACGATATTTAGATACATCAGGCATTAGCTGAGCCAGCAACATTGGATCTCCGAATCGACGGATATTTCTCCGTCTCCTGTAATTAGAATACAAATAGAAAGCTGCTAAAAAGGGTAATAACAGCAATAAATATAAATATGCAGGTTCTTCAAATCGAAACATCTTCTTTTTATTTAACGATTTACAGATTACAATTGGTAAAACTTAGTTTATGGAATTCTCTTAAGTATTGAGTTACGCAATAAAACTTCCAACAACACACAAAGGAAAGCAGCTAGTGCGAACCATTGATATTCTTCGTCCCGCTTGCTATATTCTTTTACATTCAATTTTGTTTTCTCCAACTTATCAATTTCTTCATATACCTCTTGCAGTTTTGAGTTGCTCGTAGCACGGAAATAATTACCATCCGTAGTTCCAGCAATCTGTGTCAATGTCTTCTCATCAATTTCTACCGGCATATTAATATATTGTATTGTATTTCCGACAGGATATGGATAAGGAGCCAAACCATTTGTTCCAACACCAATGGTATAGACACGAATACCAAAACTTTTAGCTATTTCGGCTGCTGTTAAAGGAGAAATATCACCTTTATTATTAGTACCGTCCGTCAATAGAATGATTACTTTCGATTTAGCTTTGCTATCCTTCAAACGAGTGACAGCATTTGCAATTCCCATACCAACCGCTGTTCCATCTTCGATAAGACCGCATTTTATATTATGGATCATATCAAGTAACACAGCATGGTCTACAGTTAGCGGACACTGAGTAAAAGTCTCGCCGGCAAACAAAGTTATACCAACATTATCATTTGGACGACCATTAATAAATTCCGCAGCTACATCTTTTGCCGCCTCCAATCTATTAGGCTTTAAATCTTCAGCCAACATACTGGTAGATACGTCAATAGCTAACATGATATCAATTCCTTCTATCTCACTATTTTGCCATTTATTAGTAGTTTGCGGACGTGCAAGTACCAAAATAACCAGCACCAAAGCAATGATGTGCAGCAGAAATGGAGCATGCAGCAAATAATTCTTATAACTTTTAGAAGTATGAGCATATACTCTTGCATCCGAAATCTGAAGAGCTGCTTCACTTTTCTTTCGCTTCAGAATATACCATACTATATAAGGTATAAGCAATAATAGCAGAAACAAATATTCAATATTGGCAAAAACCATTTTATTTATATTTTAACAGTTTACTATTTAGTATTCAAGCAAGGTATCTTTTATGCAAAAAGCTCATATAGCTGTAAACCTATATATATAAAGGTACCAACCAATGCAGCTGACAATAATACAATTCCACAAATAAGGAATACTTTCGCATGCAAAGAACGTTTCTCAATGATAGTGATTTCCGTAGGCTGTGGCTTCTGATTCTCTTCTTCCGGTTGCTTAGTCTCATTAATGAAGTCAATGGCATTAACCAAATTCATGTCATTTTCGTTCATTAACGGATCATGTTTAGCAAATTTCACCAAATCGGCAGTCTGGAAAAGAAATCTCAAATCTGATATCGCATCCTTATCTTTGATTTCCAGTAATTTATCTATAATCTCAGATGATGTCATTTCAAGAGCATTGAATCCAAAACGGTCTCTAATATATGTACGAATTGCATCTGTTAGTTCTGTATAATACTCCTTCGGTTGTCCTTTTTGCCAAACTTTCTCGTTCTTGATACGCTCTATTTCCTGTAAAGCAGCCTGATGTGGTGGCAACTTAGGTTCAACCTTGATCTTTCGAATGATAGGCTTATTATCACGAATACGGATAATAAAATAAATTAATAGACCAAGAAGAGGAAATGCTATAAATGAGCAAGCAAGCAAGCCATACCAATCTTCCCATGCAAAAGGTGCTTTCATCACAGTTTTCTGACCGAAAAATTGATCTGGATGAAGAGTATCTACTGGCATTGAATAAACTTTCAATGCTAAAGCTTTCGATTTATAAACTTTCCCATCTACAGTGACAGGTATCGGTGGTATATAATACAAAGCCGAATCAAAAGATGTGATAGTGTATTCCTGAGTGATCAGCATACGTTGGCGATCATTCAGAAATTGTGTATCCGGTTTGGCTGTTTCCACAATTTCAATCCCTGGTACTATCGTATCTGTATAAGCCGGAAAGATTGCACGTTGCTTAGCGTCCATAGCTACTTGCAATTGCAACTTCGCCTGTTCACCAATCCATATCTGCAACGAATCGATTTTTGCTTCCACCGTAACAGATTGTGCAGCTACTCTACTTATACACAGTAGACATAATAATGCTATCAGAATATAATTTCTATTCATCTTTAGTTCCGTTAATTTCGTTTGGCAAATAAATTCAACAATGCCTTTACGTAATCCTCATCAGTTCTCACAGACACAGCATCCACATTACTTTTGGTAAATGTGTCATTCAATTCAGCTTGTTTCTGGATCCACCAGTCACGATGTGCACGGCGTACTGCCTTAGAAGAAGTATCAATCCATTGCTCATGTCCTGTTTCTGCATCTTTGATCCGCATTAACCCTACAGGAGGTAAATCACTGACTCTTCTATCATAAACTTGTAATGCCACAACATCATGTTTCCGGTTAGCAATGGTCATTGCATTTTTAAAGCTTTCCTGATCGATAAAGTCCGATAATATAAATGCAGTGCAACGTCTTTTCATTACATTAGTCAAATATTCCAATGCAAGACGAATATTCGTACGTCGACTTTCCGGATGAAAATCAAGTAGTTCACGAATAATATACAAAATATGCTTACGTCCTTTTTTAGGAGGAATAAACTTTTCGATTCTGTCTGAAAAGAAAATTACACCAATTTTATCATTATTCTGGATGGCTGAAAAAGCAAGAGTAGCAGCAATTTCCGTTACCATATCCTTTTTCAACTGTTTGACAGTACCAAATTCCAAACTTCCGGAAACATCAACCATTAACATAACTGTCAGTTCGCGTTCTTCTTCAAACACTTTCACATAAGGTTTGTTGAAGCGCGCTGTCACATTCCAGTCAATGTCACGTATATCATCACCAAATTGATACTCACGAACTTCCGAGAAAGACATACCTCTACCTTTGAAAGCCGAATGATATTGGCCTGCAAAGATATTGTTAGACAATCCACGTGTCTTGATCTCAATCTGACGAACCTTCTTTAATATTTCACTTGTTTCCATTCTAATAATTATACAGTAGTTAATAGTAAGTAGCCAAACAAATTTTAATGACTACTAATTGACTGTATTATAATCGAAAATTAAGGCACTTCAACCTTATTCAGAATTTTACTGATAATTTCGTCTGAAGTCATGTTATTAGCTTCTGCTTCATATGTCAATCCAATACGATGACGAAGAACATCATGGGCAACAGCGCGAACATCTTCTGGAATTACATAACCACGACGCTTGATGAAAGCGTATGTACGTGCAGCCAATGCCAGATTAATAGAAGCACGAGGTGATCCACCGAATCCGATCATATCTTTTAGTTCCTTTAGATCGTATTTCTCTGGGAAACGAGTTGCAAATACAATATCTACAATATAGCGCTCAATCTTTTCATCCAGATAAACCTGACGAACGACCTTACGTGCTTCAATGATTTCATCTGCTTTCAAGATTGGTCTTACATTGATTTTATCTCCATTAATATTCTGGCGGATAATCAGTTTTTCTTCTTCCAATTTTGGATAATCGATCACTACTTTCAGCATGAAACGGTCTACTTGTGCTTCAGGAAGCGGATAAGTACCTTCTTGTTCAATCGGATTCTGAGTTGCAAGTACCAAGAATGGTTCTGGCAATAAGAAAGTTTCTTTACCGATAGTTACTTGACGCTCCTGCATGGCTTCCAGCAAAGCACTCTGCACTTTGGCCGGAGCACGATTGATTTCATCCGCTAAAACAAAATTAGCAAAGATGGGACCTCTTTGAACTTTAAAAGATTCGTCTTTCTGACTGTAAACCATAGTACCGATAACGTCGGCAGGTAATAAATCGGGCGTAAACTGAATACGGCTATATTTCGCATCTATTAAAGAAGCGAGTGTTTTGATAGCCAAAGTTTTTGCCAAACCAGGTACACCTTCGAGGAGAACGTGTCCGTCGGACAATAATCCGATAAGCAATGATTCAACCAAATGTTTCTGACCAACAATAATTTGGTCCATACCTGTCGTAAGATTGGTAACGAAAGCACTTTGTCTTTCAATCCGCTCATTCAACTCGCGGATATCAATTGATTCAGCCATAAATACTTAATATTTTATTATTTAAATTCCAATAATTAATATGTACCTTGCAATACTTAATTAGTTTTTTATTTTGCTTCCAAAAGTACGCCATATAATTAACGATTGCAACTAATTTTTATTAAAAAACAATGCGAAATCTTTAGATTAAGGTACTTTCATACGGTTTTGTATATCCATAACATTTCACCCGATCATATACTATTCATATAGATCGGGTGAAAGTAATTATCTTTTTATTTTTTTGTTAGCTCCGGTATCTTGATTTTTGTACCATATGGAACCGTATTCGGATTCTTTATAACGTTCGGATTGTGTTTTACAATATAAGGCCACATTCCTTTTGTTCCATAATACCGTAATGAAACTTTAGTCAAAGTTTCCCCTTCTTTAATTGTATGGGTAGTTTTTGTTCCGGTAATTGTATAGGATACAGAGTCCGAATATACAGGAGCTGAAGCCTGTTTCTGAGTTGCTTTACTTTCTGTTTTTACAGAAGTTTCCGGTTCTTTCTTCACGACAGGTTGTGATACCGTCACTTCCTCCGCCTCTGTTGTTACATTTGGAGTAACTACAATAATTGTATCTTTCTTTCCAATACTATCAAGTAACTGTGATTCAGGCTGTACGGGTTGAGTAGTCACAGGCATATCAATAGCTTCCTTATTAGGGGAAGAAGTGAAAATATCCGGATAATAAATGTATAAAACAGCACCTCCACATAATAATAAAACAATAATAATTATAGCTATTAAATATGGGACAGGAGATTTCTCCTTTTGAACTACCACTTTTGTAACAGCTTCCTGCCGAACAGTTTCCGGTTGTACCTTAGAAATTACCGGTTCCAAATTTGCTTTCTCAAGTTCCTGAGCTATGATTGTTTCAGCTGAAAGAACTTCTTGCTTTATATACTTAGATTCAGACTGCTGTTTAAATATAGTCTCTTCTTTCTCTTCCGGCTGTATAGTTGTCCTTTCTACTTCGGCAGTTTCAGGAGCTAGACTCTCCTCTCGCGATTCTTCTACAATTTCCTCTCGTACCACTTTATCTTTAATGACAGTTTCTTCTGCTTCAGAATCATTACCTACATTGTTCTCAATAATAATTTCTTTGGTAACCTGCACTTCTTGAGTTAGTACAGGTTGTTCATGGATTTCAGAAGTTTCTTGTATTTCTGTAATCTTATCTTTAGCTTGATCAATCCCATTCTTATTATTATCGCTCCCTTGTATTGCCGTTCCCTCTCCATTTTCATCTTCTTCTGTTTCTTCTTCAGCAGTATCTTCCAGCACTGTATTTTCATTCAGTACAACAGTTTCAAAATGCGAGAAAGGCTTATTGATCGTTTCTCTCAAGTTAGGATCCGGAGTAAATGACACCTTTGTATGTCCCTTTATCTGAAACCTTTCACCTGTATTCACATTAACACTTTCCCGACTATCTACATCAATAAGTTTGAAAGTACCCAATCCTTTGATTTTCACATACTTCTCAATCTCCAAGGCTTGTTCTATCAAAAGAAAAAACTCTTTGACAAACGCCTCGGCGTCTTTTTTGGTCATGCTATGTTTTGCAGCCAATAAGTCGGTAAGGTCTTGAATTGTTAGTCTTTCATTCATAATGGGAAATATTTATTTAAACTTATCTTTCAGGTTATTACTAGGCTTATAAGATAAAACCAATTTGGGAGGAATCAGCATACGCTGTTTGGTAGCAGGATTAATTGATATTCGTTCTGCTTTCTTTCTTACCTCAAAAGTGCCGAATCCCTGTATCGTAATACCATTTCCTTCCTCCAATCCTTGTATCATCTCAGACAATAAAGAACTTATCAATTCGGAAGTATCTTTAATAGTATATCCCAGTCTATCTGCCAGCTCTGATGTAAACTCCTTATTATTCATAGCTATTTATAATCTTTGCATATAAATCAAAATCATCTGCATCCATCACTTCTACCTGATAAAAACGTCCGATCTTTAACTCCTGTTCAGTAGAACTAATTAAAACTTCCGGATCGACTTCCGGTGAATCAAATTCGGTTCGTCCAATATAATAATCACCTTCTATCCGATCGATAATGACTTTCATTTGTTTGCCAATCTTTTCTGCACTCAATTCTGCAGAAATATTTTGTTGGATATCCATTAATTCATCCAATCGGTCTTGTTTGAGCTCTTGAGGAATAGAATCTTCATATTGTTGTGCAGCATAAGTACCTTCTTCTTCCGAATATGCAAAAGCTCCCATTCTGTCAAAGCGCACGTTGCGTACAAATTCTTTCAATTCTTTAAAGTCCTCTTCTGTCTCTCCGGGATGTCCTACCATTAAAGTTGTACGTAGATGTATACCTGGAACTTCTTTGCGGAATTGCTCTATCAGTTTATAAGTATCCTCTTTAGTTACCTGCCGACGCATCATCTTCAGCATATTGTCACTGATATGTTGCAAAGCGATATCCATGTATTTACATACATTATCCCGTTCCCGCATTACACGGAACAAGTCTGTAGGGAAATGTGCCGGATAAGCATAATGTAGACGAATCCATTCCACACCCGGTATTTCGGAAATACGCTCAATGAGTTCAGGCAGCATTTGCTTTTTGTACAAGTCTACACCATAATAAGTCAGTTCCTGTGCTATTACCTGAAACTCTTTCACCCCTTGAGATACCAGATATCTTACTTCGTCCAAAATTTCTTCCATTGGTTTAGAAACATGGCTTCCCGTAATAATAGGAATAGCACAATAAGAACATTTACGGTCGCATCCTTCTGATATTTTTAGATAAGCGTAATGTTTTGGAGTCGTCAAAGTGCGTTCAATATACAAATCTTCATGATATGTCTTTCCTAAGTCTTGCAAAAGCTCCTTCCAGTTAAATTTACCATAGAATTTGTCTACTTGCGGTATTTCAATAGCTAATTCGTTCAAATAACGTTCGGAAAGGCACCCCATCACAAATAATTGCTTTAAGTCGCCCTCCTCTTTCCTTTGTGCAAACTCAAGAATCATATTGATAGATTCCTCTTTTGCATCACCAATAAAGCCACATGTATTAATTACCGCAATTTCTCCGTCAGGATTTTCAGTATCATGAGTTACAGTATATCCTACCTCCTCCAATTGACGCATCAATTGTTCTGAATCAACTAAATTTTTAGAGCACCCTAAAGTTATAATGTCTATTTTTCTTCTTCTCATGCGTTCTCTCCAAACAGGGAATCAACAAATTCATTCTTGCGGAAAACTTGCAAGTCCTCCATACCTTCACCCAGTCCGATGTATTTTACAGGAATTTTGAATTGATCGGAAATACCGATAACAACTCCTCCTTTGGCTGTTCCATCCAGTTTGGTTATTGCCATGGCAGTTACTTCAGTTGCCAAAGTGAACTGTTTAGCTTGTTCAAAAGCATTCTGTCCAGTAGAACCGTCCAATACCAGCAACACTTCGTCAGGAGCAGTAGGTACAACCTTCTTCATTACATTTTTGATTTTAGTCAGCTCATTCATCAATCCCACTTTATTATGCAAACGTCCGGCAGTATCAATGATCACTACATCCGCATTATTAGATACAGCAGAACTGAGTGTATCAAAAGCTACAGAAGCAGGATCCGCGCCCATTTTCTGTTTAACTACAGGAACTCCGACCCGTTCTCCCCAGATCATCAATTGTTCCACAGCGGCAGCACGGAAAGTATCGGCAGCACCCAAATAAACAGATTTTCCCGCTTTTTTAAATTGATAAGCCAGTTTACCAATTGTTGTAGTTTTACCCACCCCATTAACTCCGACTACCATAATAACATACGGTTTCTTTTCAATTGGCAAATCAAAATCTGCCACATCATCCGAATTATTTTCGGTTAAAAGTGCAGCAATTTCATCACGCAATATATGATTCAACTCCTGAGTATTTACATATTTATCAGCAGCTGCACGTTTTTCAATCCTTTTGATTATGTTCAATGTAGTTTCTACACCTACATCGGAAGTAATCAATACTTCCTCCAGATTATCCAACACTTCATCGTCTACCTTTGACTTACCAGCCACAGCACGAGCAATTTTACTAAAAACGCTCTCTTTGGTTTTAGATAATCCTTTATCTAAAGTTTCCTTCTTTTCTTTTGAAAAAAAACTAAAAAATCCCATATTTCCGGTTGTTTCTATAATACATTATGCTACAAAGATATAACAAAGGATTGAGAAAGTAAAAAAAGAAGCAAAAAAAATCCCCTTATTGCTTACCAATAAGAGGATTTTGTATATATAGCGTATATGCTATTTCGATTATTTTTTGAAAAAGTCTTGTACTTTTTCGTTTGGAACCATTTGTTCATCAAAAATGTAAGCTCCAGTCTTCGGAGATTTTACCATTTTGATAACCTTGGTATAAGCACGACCTTCTTTGCTACCTTCGTGCAAACTTGCTACTGTTTTCTTTGCCATGGGTTATACTATCTTTATTATTTAATTTCTTTGTGTACTGTTACTTTCTTCAAGATTGGGTTATATTTTTTCAACTCAAGTCTCTCTGTAGTATTTTTTCTGTTCTTAGTTGTGATATAACGAGATGTTCCCGGCATTCCACTGTCTTTGTGTTCTGTACATTCCAGAATCACTTGCACTCTGTTACCTTTTGCTTTCTTTGCCATTGTAAGTTTTCTCCTCTACTATTTAGCCGATTACTTTAATGCTTTTCCAATCACAATAACCTTTAGCTACTGCATCAGTCAGTGCAGCATCCAGGCCTTTTTTGTTGATAATACGCAGACCATTAGCGCAAAGGCTAAGGCTGATCCAACAATTCTGTTCTACATAATAGAACTTCTTGTTAAACAAGTTCAAATCAAAGGTTCTTTTAGTTCTTCTCTTTGAGTGTGAAACATTGTTGCCAATCATGGCTTTCTTTCCGGTAATTTGACAAATCTTCGACATTTCTATCTTATTTTTATAGTTTTATATCTAACATATTTCAAACAGGACGCAAAGTAAGCACTTTTATCCGTATAAAACAAGTAATTCATTAAATAATTCACGTATAAACACCAATTTTTCTTTATTTGAGAAGATCACGAAGCATTAACAATGCATTATTGCCCGCTCTTTCAATATTCATCGCTCTTCCCCGATTTGTTTCCTGTTTATAAGTGCGGATTTCGTTTTTATAACCAGCGGCTATCCAAACAGTGCCAACCGGCTTTTCTGGGGTCCCCCCATTGGGGCCAGCTATTCCAGAAGTTGCAACTGCACAATCAGTTTTCAACGCTTTCATCGCACCTTTTACCATCTCAATGACAGTTTCCTCACTTACCGCACCGTGTTGTGCTAATGTTTCGGACGAAACATGTAATAATCCCATCTTTACGTCGTTAGAATAAGCCACTATTCCCCCATTAAAATATTCAGAACTTCCAGAAATAGAAGTTAGGCGTGCCGCAATACTTCCTCCTGTACAACTTTCTGCGGTGGAAACGGTTAATTTCTTCTTTTTCAAAAGGTCACCCACAATCATTTCTAGCGGTGTATCTTCTTCGCTAAAAATATCATCACCTAGAATTTCTTCTAACTTTACTTTTTCACGATTAAGAATATTAACCAATTTCACTTTATCATTTCCTCTTCCAGTCAATCGAAGACGAATAATCCCAGGTTTTGGCAAATATGCTAATTTGATGCATTCCGGAAGAGCTGTTTCCCATGGCTCTAGCTTTTCCGCCAGTACCGATTCGGGATAGTGTTGCACAAGGAAAGTCTGATGGATAATAACATCCGTTTGAAATCTTTCCTGTAATTTAGACAAAACGGACTCTTTCATCACAGCGGTCATCTCCTGAGGAACACCGGGCATTGACACAAGTACTTTATCTCCTCTTTCAAACCAACTAACAGATGCGCTTCCTATAGGATTATTAATCACCGTACAGTCTTTGGGAACCATCGCCTGACTCTTATTCAACGCATTCATCGGTATTTTTCCGGCAAGTACACGCTTGATATTCTCATATACATCTTCATTGAACACTAATTCAGTGTGAAAATACTCACAAAGAGTCTGTTTAGTGATATCGTCTTTAGTCGGACCAAGCCCTCCGGTTACCAAGACAATATTTGCCCTTTTCATCGCACTGTCAATCGCTTCTGTAATCTCTTCCTTTCGATCGCGAATTGAGACAATGCGAAGAACTTCTATACCTATTTTATTTAATTCCTGCCCCATCCAGGCGGAATTTGTATCGATGACCTGCCCTATCAGCAGTTCATCACCAATGGTAATAATCTCAGCAAACATATTTCCCTTATACTTTTAATAGCACTTATACCTTATATTATATAGGTATGTATATTACACTAATCCTTTGAAATTATTCTATTCTCTCGTTTCACGTACATGATCCGTTCGATTTACGTACGTGATTTCATCAGACTACGTACGTGGAGCGATCAGATCTCGTATATGAAACGAAGAAACCCCATATGGAAAACTACTTAATGAAGGCTTCATCTCCTCTTAATTCTCCCAGGTTTATCTATTAATAATAGAAGAATATTAGTCTTTTGATAGACTTTTATTATCGTTTTTCCTACTTTTATTACCATCTACTGTCACTTTAATTATTACCATTTAAATAAATATCAAACAGATTATTATTCTTAGATATGACAGGTGAAAATAAAAAACGAATTATAGTGTAACGCGAGAATATGCAGGAAGTTCAATAGAACAAAAATCTTTATCCAGATACTTGAAATACCCTGTAATAGCAATCATAGCAGCATTATCAGTAGTATAACTAAACTTAGGAATAAAGATATTCCAACCATATTTCTCTGCATGTTCGCGGAAAGAGTTACGTAATCCGTTATTTGCAGATACTCCACCAGCTACAGCAACTTCCTTTATATTATATTGTTTGGCTGCTTTCCGCAACTTATCCATAAGAATGTCAACAACAGTAGCTTCAAGCGATGCGGCTAAATCGACTTTATGATGTTCGATGAAGTCAGGATCTTCCTTCAACCAATCACGAAGTGAATAAAGAAACGAGGTTTTCAATCCGCTGAAACTATAATTAAGCCCTGGAATATGAGGTTTACTGAACGTAAATGCTTTTGGGTTTCCCTGACGTGCCAATTTATCTATAATAGGACCACCGGGATAACCGAGTCCCATTACTTTAGAGCATTTATCAATAGCTTCTCCGGCAGCATCGTCAATAGTCTGTCCGAGAATCTCCATATCATTATAAGCTTTTACCAATACAATTTGCGAATTTCCCCCGGAAACCAACAGGCAAAGAAAAGGAAATTCCGGCTGTTTATTTTCTTCTCCTTCAACTTTAATAAAATGAGCTAAGACATGCCCTATCAAGTGATTAACATCAATCAAAGGAATATTGAGTGAACGTGCAAATCCTTTTGCAAAAGAAACTCCTACTAATAAAGAACCCATCAATCCCGGTCCACGTGTAAATGCCACCGCACTCAATTCTTCTTTAGTAACACCTGCCCGTTTTAGTGCTTCGTGTACTACTGGTACAATATTTTGTTGATGTGCCCGAGAAGCTAGTTCCGGTACGACACCGCCATAAGCTTCATGTACAGCTTGACTTGATACCACATTTGACAGCAGATAACCATCCTTAATTACGGCTGCCGACGTATCATCACAGGAGGATTCAATTCCTAATATTATTGCACTCATAAGTTATTAAACTATTAAACGGTGCAAAAGTAATGATAAAACTACGATTCATAACGAACTATTTTATATTTTTGTTCGCAAAATAAAATTATCGCTTATCAGAACGCTGAAAAAGACCGTACGTTGGGTAGTCGGAATTGTACTTGTAGTATATATCGGGACTATTACATTGCTGAATATTCCAAATGTTCAGCATGCTATGAGTGCGTTCATAGCTGAAGAATTATCTAAAGTATTAAAAACACATCTGACAATTGGCAGAATTAATATAGGATTATTAAACCGTATTATCATCGATGACGTGGTGCTAAACGACCAGAGTGACAAGGAAATGTTGAAAGTCACTCGTTTGTCTGCCAAATTCGATATTATTCCTTTCTTTAAAGGCAAAATATCTATCAGCAGTGTTCAATTGTTTGGTTTCAACATTAATCTGAATAAACAAACCCCCGACTCTCCTCCTAACTTTAAGTTTGTTTTGGATGCTTTTGCTTCTAAAGATACTGTAAAGAAAGACAATTCTTTGGATTTGCGTATTAATTCAGTTTTAATTCGTCGAGGGAAACTGTCTTATCATATTTTATCAGAGGAAAATACACCCGAAAAGTTCAATGCAAAACATATTCAGCTTCAAAATATCATTGCGAACATATCTTTAAAGGCAATGAACAAGGATTCATTGAACGTAGGTATTAAACGGTTAAGTTGGATGAAAAGATATCCGGCTTTTCTTTGAAGAAACTGAGCATGAAGCTTGTGGCTAACAAAGAACGGATGAGCATTGATAACTTTGCTGTTGAGTTGCCTGAAACTTTTTTGAAAATGGATACAATTCGTATGGAGTACGATAGTCTGAAAGCCTTCGACCATTTTTCAGAAAAGGTTCGTTTTTCGTTCCGTACATTACCGTCACAAATTACTCTGAAAGACATTTCTCCATTCGTACCAGCCTTGTCACATTTCAAAGAACCGATAACTTTGGATATGGAAGTTGATGGCACAGTTGATCAATTAAACTGCTCTCATCTTGAGATCACTGCTGACAATCGACAATTCCGGCTTTCAGGAGACGTATCACTGCAAGATCTATCTCGTCCACAGGATGCATATGTATTTGGTACACTTTCAGAATTTGCCGCAAATACTCGTGGAGTTGGTTTTCTGGTGCGTAATTTAAGCTCTAATTATAATGGAGTACCTCCCGTTTTAGAACATTTAGGGAATATTAATTTCCGCGGAGAAGTTTCCGGATACTTTACGGACTTGGTCACCTATGGTCAATTATCGACTAGTATCGGAAACGTAAATATGGACTTGAAACTAAGTTCTGATAAAGTAAAGGGACTGTTTGCTTATTCCGGAGCGGTTAAGACTAATGATTTTGAATTAGGAACACTGCTGGGCAATGACAAATTGGGAGAAATTACATTTAATCTAGATGTTCGTGGGCGGCACATTGATAAACAACTGCCTACAGTTGAACTGAAAGGATTGATAGCTTCATTAGAATATAGTAGATACAAATATGAGAATATTACATTGGACGGTGAATATAAACAAGGAGGATTCAATGGAAAAGTAGCATTGGATGACCCCAACGGTTCTATTTATCTAAATGGGGATGTCAATGTTACTTCAAAGATTCCGACGTTCAATTTCTTGGCTGTGATTACCAGACTTCGTCCCAATGATTTGAATTTGACACCCCAATATGCTGAAACAGAATTCTCTTTAAAAGTAAAAGCTAATTTTTCGGGAGGTTCTGTGGATGAAATGATTGGGCAAATCAATATCGATAGTTTGGAAGTTAATGGTCCGGATAAAAGTTATTTCATGAAAAACATGAATATTAGTGCTACCCGAGAAAACGATGAAAATCAGCTTAAACTAATATCTGAGTTTCTGACAGCAAGTATAAAAGGACATTTTCAGTATCATACATTGCCAGCCAGTATTCTTAATATTACACGACGATATATTCCTTCTTTGGTATTGCCTTCTAAAAAAACGATTGACACACATAATAATTTTCAATTTGACGTAAGCATATATAATACCGACATTTTATCCACTGTCTTTAATATTCCACTGAGTGTATATACTCATTCTACTTTGAAAGGATATGTCAATGATACTTTGCAGCGTATACGGATAGAAGGATATTTTCCTCGTTTACAATATAAAGACAATTACATAGAATCGGGAATGGTATTATGTGAGAACTCTTCTGATTTTATTCGTGCAAGAATTCGCCTGACTAATCTGAAGAAAAAAGGAGCTGTCAATTTATCAGTGGATGCCCAAGCAAAAGATGACAACATCAGTACAACTCTGAATTGGGGAAATAGTGCGGTAACAACATATAGTGGTCAGTTATCAGCTGTAGCTAAGTTCTTACGTACTGAGGGTGAAAAGCCTTTATTAAAAACAGTAGTTGATGTAAAACCAACAGATGTTATATTAAATGATACAATATGGCAGATACACCCTTCACAAGTGGTAGTAGATTCGGGTAAAATAGATGTAAAGAACTTCTATTTTAGTCATCGTGACCGTTATATACGTATCAACGGACAGCTCTCTGAGAATCCTGAAGATACGGTGAAAGTTGATTTGAAGGACATTAATATGGGTTATGTCTTTGACATTGCCAGAATATCTGACGATGTCAATTTTGAAGGAGATGCTTCTGGAACAGCTTATGCTAGTGGAGTCTTGAAAAAGCCGGTGATGAATACCCATTTGTTCGTAAAGAACTTTTCGTTGAATCAGGGGCGCTTGGGAGATTTAAATGTATATGGTGCCTGGGATAATGAAAATAGAGGTATCCTTCTGGATGCATCTATCAAAGATATATCCCGTTCTCCGTCACGAGTTACTGGAATTATATATCCTCTAAAACCTGAAAGTGGTCTTGACTTAAACATCGAAGCTAATCAACTGAATTTAAAGTTTCTTGAATTTTATATGAAGTCGATAGCAAATGACATCAAAGGACGAGCTACAGGTAAAGTGCATTTCTATGGTAAGTTCAAAGGATTAAATTTGGACGGTGCAGTCATGACAGACGCATCGATGAAATTCGACATTTTAAATACGCGGTTTGCTGTTAAAGATACAATTCGACTTGCTCCTACAGGACTGACGTTCGATCGGATTCATATTGCTGATGCGGAAGGACATTCAGGAACAATGAATGGATATTTACACTTTGAGCATTTCAAAAACATTAACTATCGCTTTGAGATACAAGCTAATAATATGCTGCTGATGAATACCAAGGAATCTACAGATATTCCTTTTTATGGAACAGTATATGGAACAGGAAATGCCGTACTTACCGGAAATGCCATACAAGGACTTGATGCGAATGTAGCAATGACAACTAACCGAAATACAAACTTTACTTATATCAATGGAAATGTTGCATCAGCTACGAGCAATCAGTTTATCAAATTTGTAGATAAAACACCTCATCGTACCATTCAGGATTCTGTTCAGGTAATGTCGTATTATGAACAAATGCAACAAAAGCTCCAAGCTGTCGAAGAAGAACGAAAGACCGATATTCGATTAAATATTCTGGTAGATGCAACTCCAGACGCTACAATGCGGATTATCATGGATCCAGTTGCAGGGGATTATATTAGTGCCAAAGGAACAGGAAATCTCCGAACCGAATTTTATAATAAGGGAGATGTGAAAATGTTTGGTAGTTACCGAATTAGTCAAGGAGTATATAAGTTTAGTTTACAAGAAGTAATTCGTAAGGACTTTGTGATAAAAGATGGTAGTACAATCAACTTCAATGGTACTCCATTGGATGCTAATATGGATATTCAGGCTTCTTATACGGTCAACTCTGCATCTTTGAATGATTTAATTCCAGATGAAGCTACAGCAGCTGTTATTCAACAGCCCAATGTTCGTGTTAATTGTATTATGTATTTGAGTGGTATGTTAGTTCACCCTACTATAAAATTAGGAATTGAACTACCAAATGAAAGAGATGAGATCCAAACATTGGTAAGAAATTATATTAGTACGGAAGAACAGATGAATATGCAAATTCTTTATTTATTGGGAATCGGTAAATTCTATACTGAAAATAATCGAAGTAATAACCAAAATTCTAATGTAATGTCATCTGTACTCTCTTCTACTCTTTCCGGACAGTTGAATAATGCTTTATCTCAGGTTTTTGAAACAAACAATTGGAATATCGGAACAAACCTGAGTACTGGTGATAAGGGCTGGACAGATATGGAAATAGAAGGTATTTTATCGGGGCAGTTACTAAATAACCGCCTTTTGATTAATGGTAACTTTGGTTATCGCGACAATCCTATGGCAAATACAAATTTCATAGGTGACTTCGAAGCTGAGTGGTTATTGAATCGTTCGGGAGATATCCGGTTAAAAGCTTATAATGAAACAAATGATCGTTATTACACAAAGACAAATCTGACAACACAAGGTGTAGGTGTCATGTACAAAAAAGATTTCGATAAGTGGAAGGAACTTTTCTTCTGGAATAAGTGGAAAATACGTAATCTGAGAAAGAAGGAAGTTGAAAAGATCGAAAAGCTGGAATCCGATAGTATTGGGCAACAAGCAAAATCGGAAATGAAAAGGAAACGTGAAAAATAGCATTACTCAAAATGGTAACGCTATCTTAGCCATATAATAACACTATAAGCATCGAATGATGACACCATCCTGTCTGGATAGTGTCACCATTTTTTAGATTATAGAATAGTACCGTCAGATGTAACTTTTATCTTCTTATCTGGCCTATTATCTGCCTCTAATTCAATAAGATAGTAATTTCCTTCAGACAATGTCTCAAAGTATTCGGAATCATCAATATGATATTCAGGGAATTGCTCGCTAATAGTTGTTCCAACTGTTACGGGGATGATGTCTACATCCCACGAGGTAGATATCCAATCACCTCCTTGATTAAATAATACTTCCTTAGATGATCCATTATGTAAAATATCAACTTCTGTATAACCGGAATCTTCCTTATCTATTTCCATGATTTTTGCTTCCGGATATTTTCTTTCAATAAAAGATTTCATTTTAGCAGTAAGCTGAGGGATCGGTAAGTAATTGTCCTGATCATCATCTGTATCTACTGCACTTTTTATCAAAACACCATCCTCCGAATAATACAAATCCATCTCTTGGTTCTGTCGCTCTACCTCGATGACATACATAGTTCCCATTCCCTGACGTTCTAACATATCTATATCATCCTTTTTCCAATCTTTATATTCACTCTTTTCAAATGAGTTTTTTACAGCTTCCGGTAATTTGGTATAAGGAATATCGGTTTCGGTCATACACCAACTACCATCCGGCATAAACCAAGCCGAAGTCTCATATCCATTATGAAAGTCTGCCACATAATAACCGGACTTAGTTTCCCATTTTACATTACCTGCATTGGGATATTTGGATGAAAATGCATTCTGTAATTCTATGGGAACAGAGATTGATTCATCATCATCGCTATCACAACTTTGTAAGCTCCAGGCACTTAGAGCAATCATTAGAAGATACAATTTTAGTTTCATATTGTTTTAGTTTAGAATAAATTACATATCAATATCAATCAAATTAAAGTTTATGTCGAATTTCAGTTCTGTTCGATTAGTAAGCTTTACTTCATATTCTTTTTTATCCCGTTCCAGTTTCAGTATCTTGGTATCCGGATAGTTGTCTTTTACATACTTTTGAATAGGTTCAGGAATCACAGCAGCAGGAACAGCACTATATTTGCAATCTACTTCTTTCCAGTTTCCCTTTTTATCAAATTCCACTTTATTACCATTAGTGAAAATCACATCATAACTTTTATTAAAAAGATCACTTTCCATTTTTGCCAAAGCTACCTTATTGTCAGCAAAATATTTCTTTATAAATAACTGCGCTTGCTGTGGCATTTGACTTATCTGGATGGGTTTGTCATCATCAGCTCTTACCACCGTTTGCATAGCGAACAAACATACAAATAAAAATAATAACTTTTTCATAATCATCGTTTTTTTATTGGTTTATACTATTATCGATTATTTCGTAATGCAAAGATGAGAGTAGAATCTGAAAAAAATTAGGAATTTTGAGGAAAATCGAAAAAAATAATGGAAATATATTCAATTATATTCTTATAATAGCTACTAATATTAACATCCCTTACTTTTGCATACACAAATTTGACTATATTCATATTAAAATAACCATAAGAACTTTTTTATGACTATGAGAACAAATTATTTCCTATTATTAGTAATGAGACGAGAAGTCAGATCAAGGTAAAATCTTACAAATATTTTCCATAATACTGAAAAGAAACTGTATCAAGACTGATAATTACTATCATTTTTGATACAATTTCTTATTTTAGTTACGTTTCAAGATATCGAAGCAATGTTCTTGATGTTCGAAATAGTATTGTAATTTTAAATGTTGTAAACGACAAATAGAATTGGCAATGGCTAGTCCTAATCCGGTAGAACCTTCTTTTCTACTCCCCTGATAGAAACGCTCAAAGATGTGTTCCTTATCTAATGGATGATTTGTTCCAGTATTCCGGAAAGTTATTCTATACTTAGTAATTTTAACATGGATACAGCCACCACTTACGTTATGAACAAAGGCATTTTTTAAAAGATTCGTCAATAGAGCAATAGCCAATGATTCATTTATTGTTGCATGGAATTCACCTTGTTCTACAATTGTTACTTTTATATTACGATACTCGTAGACTTCTTTGTAATCTTTCAGATACTGTTTAAGAATGTTATTCAATACTAAATCTTTAGTTTCAGAAAATTGCCCGTTATCTATTTTAGTCAATAATAATAAGGACTTGTTTAATTTCGTGATATATTCCAACGTTTGATGAGTCTTCATCAGTTCTTCCAGTTGATTCTCAGTTAATGAATCATCTTCCATTAACATTTCCATACGGTTACGACAGATAGCAAGCGGAGTTTGTATCTCGTGCGAAGCATTTCCTATAAATTGCTTTTGTTGTTCGAACATTTGATCTGTACGCTCAACGTAACGGATAGCGGCTTCATTCAATTTACGAAACTCAGTTATTTGAGTCTGATTTTTCAGAGGTTCATTTTTTTTCCCTGTCTGATAACCATCCAGCCAATGAAGCAACGCATACAAAGGACGCATATTCCGGTAGAACACCCATACTGAAATGGAAATAATACAAAGCGATAAAGCAATGTACAAAAAAATAACCCAAAGTAATATCTCATCTTTCAAATCATCTTTTTCAATGCTAGGAGTAGATACGGTAAGTTTGTGATAACGTCCCTCATCATCTTTAAATATAGTAATCAAAATACGCGCCGGTTCCGTTTCTTCCTTTTCTACAATATAAACCATAGAGTCTTTATATTGGATATCGTCATGGCTTTCTGCATATTCTTTGCTTACTTCTGTCAGATAATATTGGTTATTAGAACCATTATTTTTAGAAGGTAACTCCTCTCCTGCCAAGCACGGATAATGATTGCCTCCGAGTAATCTTCCAACGAATCATCTACTTCATCATTTATTTCGTCAATCATCGTGACATAAAAAAAGGTAGCCCAAATTGTTAGAATGAGAATTAAAGCTATAGAAATACGGAGAATGATATAATATATTAATTTCATGTATAGGCGTGACTAGTTACTTTTTATTCTACAATCATCTTATAACCAAAACCATAAACGGCCTTTAATTCTATATTAGCTCCCGAGTCTTTCAACTTCTTACGAAGATTCTTGATTTGGGCATAAATAAAATCAAAATTATCTACCTGATCAATATGATCCCCCCAAACGGATTCAGCTAACGTATTTTTATTTATTAATCTTCCGGGGCGATTCATAAAGTATAATAAGATATCATATTCTTTACGATTCAATTCCAATTCTTGATTTTCAACGAAAACTCTGAATTTATCTGGTTCTATCCGCACATTTCCCTGGCAAATATTTATTTCTCCTTCATTCTGGTGACGGCGAATAACACTTTTAATTCGTGCATTCAATTCAACCAAATGAAATGGTTTTGGCAAATAGTCATCTGCTCCCAGTTCTAAGCCCAAAACTTTATCTTCCAAAGAGTCTTTAGCTGAGATAATAATCACATTTTCTCGTTTATGCATCGTTTTCAACTTCTCCAAAAGATCTAATCCGCTTCCATCTGGCAACATGATATCCAGCAAAATGCAGTCATAGTCGTAATCTTCTATTTTATATAAAGCTGTATTAAAGCTGTCCGCCGTTTCTACAACATACCGTTCCTTCTCCAATGAAAGTTGAATAAGTTCTCTCAAAGCCGGTTCATCTTCTACAATTAATATCTTCATAAAAAGTCCTCCTTTTCTTGTACGAATACAAAGAAAAAGGATAATTCTGAAATAAAATTGAAATGAATAAAAAAGAGTCTGAAATTCAATGGAGATTTCAGACTCTTAGCAAATTAATGTGATCTAGATTGGATTTTCCTCACATCAAATTATCTTAATAAGAACGTGCAAAGATTACACGACATGCAGAAGGTTTACCCGTAACCATACATTTACCCGGTTCTTTATCACCCGGAACAAATGAATCGAATGGGATACAACGGATCGTAGCTTTCGTTTCTTCTTTTATCTTTTCTTCAGTTTCAGTTGTTCCATCCCAATGAGCCAGGATAAAACCACCTTTTTCGATTTTTTCCTTGAATTCATCGTAGGAATCAACTGTAGTGATATGTGAGTTACGATAATCTAACGCCTTCTTATAAATATTTGCCTGCATTTCTTCAAGCAAATTCTGAACATATGTCTCAATACCATCACAAGATACAGTTTCTTTTTCAAGTGTATCGCGGCGCATCACTTCCATTGTATTATTCTCAAGATCACGTCCACCCATCACAAGACGTACAGGAACTCCCTTCAATTCATAATCTGCGAATTTGAAGCCCGGACGCTTATTATCTGCATTATCATATTTTACAGAAACACCTAACGCTTTCAACTTGGCGACAATACTTTCTACTTTAGCATCAATTTGTTTTAATTGTTCATCATTTTTATAGATAGGAACAATAACGACCTGAATTGGAGCCAAATGTGGAGGTAAAACCAAACCGTTATCATCAGAATGAGTCATAATAAGTGCCCCCATCAAACGAGTAGAAACTCCCCATGAAGTTGCCCAAACATACTCTAGTTTATTTTCTTTGTTTACAAACTGAACGTCGAAAGCCTTTGCAAAGTTCTGTCCCAAGAAATGGGAAGTACCGCTCTGCAATGCTTTTCCATCCTGCATCATAGCTTCAATTGTATATGTATCAAGTGCACCGGCAAAACGCTCGTTAGCAGATTTCACTCCTTTTACAACCGGAACAGCCATATATTTTTCTGCGAATTCAGCATATACATTCAGCATTCTTTGTGCTTCTTCCTCAGCTTCTTCACGTGTAGCATGTGCTGTATGCCCTTCTTGCCACAAGAATTCAGCAGTACGCAGGAACAAACGGGTACGCATTTCCCAACGGAATACGTTTGCCCACTGATTACAAAGGATAGGCAAATCACGATAAGACTGGATCCAATTCTTATATGTATTCCAGATAATTGTTTCAGAAGTGGGTCGAATAATCAGTTCTTCTTCCAACTTTGCAGCCGGATCTACCACAACGCCTGAACCATCTTCTGCATTCTTCAAACGATAGTGTGTTACCACAGCACATTCCTTAGCAAATCCTTCTACATGCTCTGCTTCACGACTTAGGAACGATTTCGGAATTAATAATGGGAAATAAGCGTTCACATGTCCTGTTTCTTTAAACATATTGTCCAATTGACGCTGCATCTTTTCCCAGATAGCGTATCCGTAAGGCTTAATCACCATACATCCGCGTACAGCAGATTGTTCTGCCAAGTCTGCTTTTACCACCAAATCGTTGTACCATTGAGAGTAGTTCTCACTACGTTTGGTCAGGTCTTTCAGTTCTTTTGCCATTATATTTTTCTATTTAAGTTTCTTAAGTGTTCAAACAGGACGCAAAAATACGAAAAATGAACGAAATGTGTCTATTCTTCATACATTAATTTCAATACGAAAAAAAATCAGATAGATATCTAACATTATCTATCTGATTTATAACGGAGCGGTAAACGAGGCTCGAACTCGCGACCCCCAGCTTGGGAAGCTAGTGCTCTACCAACTGAGCTATTACCGCATTATTCACTCAAAAAGTGCTTCCAAAATGATGATGCAAAGGTAAACATAATTTTTATAATTTCATTCTTTAGTGAAAGAAAAATTTCAAGTAGCCTAATTTGTCTTCTAATTACGGAATTCTAAACTGTTCATTATGGAATAATTAGCTTTTAGAGTACCCATAAGTGAACAAAGTTGTTCTTTTATCTGTTAGAAAGTCTCTAAAATAAGATTTGATAAACATGAAAAAGAATCAACTGATATTTGTATTATTTGCTTTATGTTTCCTCAGCAATCAAATGAAGGCACAGACTTCGTTAAGTTTTAAAGAATCATTACATTTGCTTCAACAAGGAAATCAGAGTTTGAAAATAGCAGATAAAAGTATAGAGATAGCAAAGACTGAACGTGATAAGTTAAATGCTTTTTGGTATCCTAGTCTACAGTCTACAGGAGCGTTCGTGCATATGTCGGAAAAGATTGAGGTAAAACAACCTTTGTCTCAATTTACGGATCCAGCTAAAGATTTTGTGCATTCTATAATTCCAAATGATCAGATCATTTCATCTATCCTTGACCAAATCGGAACCAATACACTTATTTTTCCTCTAACTCCACGCAACTTGACAACAGTTGATGTATCGGCTGAATGGGTACTTTTTTCTGGAGGTAAGCGATTTCGTGCCACAAATATTGGACGTACAATGGTAGATCTGGCTAGAGAAAATCGTGCAGAAGTTTCTGCCAACCAACAAAATTTGTTAGTCGAAAGTTATTATGGGCTTCGACTGGCACAACAGATTGTGACAGTTCGGGAAGAAACATACAAAGGACTACAAAAACACTATGAGAATGCTCTGAAACTTGAAGCAGCAGGAATGATAGATAAAGCAGGACGTTTGTTTGCCCAAGTAAATATGGACGAAGCAAGACGAGAACTAGAAGCTGCCCAAAAAGAAGAAACTGTCATGCAAAGTGCTCTTAAGACCTTATTAAACAAGAAAGATATGGATGAAAATATTGTCCCTACCTCTCCTTTGTTTATGAATGACTCCTTACCTCCTAAAATGCTTTTCAATTTATCAGTGGGAAGTGGCAACTATCTACTCAACCAATTGCAGTTACAAGAACATATTGCCAAACAACAAGTACGCATCGATCAAAGCGGTTATTTGCCCAATATTGCAATATTCGGTAAACAAACCCTTTATTCTCATGGCATTCAAAGTAATCTAGTCCCTCGTACCATGGTCGGAATCGGATTTACATGGAATCTGTTCGATGGTTTGGATCGTGAAAAACGTATCCGGCAATCGAAACTGACACAACAGACCTTAGTCCTGAGACAAATGAAAGCTCGAGATGATCTGGCTGTAGGAGTAGACAAACTATATACACAACTTCAAAAAGCCCAAGACAATGTAAAAGCTTTAAATGCAACCATTAAATTGAGTGAAGAATTAGTACGTATCCGCAAAAAGTCTTTCACTGAGGGAATGGCAACATCAACCGAAGTAATTGATGCAGAAACAATGCTTTCGAAAGTGAAAGTAGCTCGACTGGCTGCCTATTATGAATATGATGTGGCACTAATGAATTTACTTTCACTTTGTGGCACACCAGAACAATTTGTAAACTATCAACCTAAACCGTAAAAAATAATGAAACCAACTAGTAGAACCCTTTCCTGGGCCTTTGTCATCATCATGCTGGCAGTTGCCATCTTCACAGTCCTGGGAATGATATTGATGCATAAACAACCGCTAGTTCTGCAAGGACAGGCAGAAGCAACAGAAATTCGTATCAGCGGGAAACTTCCCGGACGTATTGACACTTTCTTCGTAAAAGAAGGCGATTGGGTACGTCAGGGCGATACACTTGTCGTTATCAATAGTCCTGAAATACATGCCAAATACCAACAGGTAAATGCTTTGGAACGAGTAGCTATGCAACAAAATAAAAAAATTGATGCAGGAACCCGCAAACAGATTGTGGCTACAGCATTGCAATTATGGAATAAAACCAAAAGTGATCTGACATTAGCAAAAACAACTTATAATCGAATTCTTACATTATATAATGATAGTGTAGTTACTTCTCAACGAAAAGATGAAGTAGAAGCAATGTATAAAGCAGCAGTAGCAGCCGAACGGGCAGCATACGAACAATATCAGATGGCTGTAGACGGTGCACAGAAAGAAGACAAAGCTTCTGCTGCTAGTATGGTGGACGCTGCACGAAGTACAGTAGATGAAGTCTCAGCTTTATTAGTTGATGCTCGATTGACCGCACCAGAAAACGGACAAATTGCAACTATTTTCCCAAAACGTGGAGAGTTGGTTGCCCCAGGAACACCTATTATGAATCTGGTAGTTATGAATGATGTACATGTTGTACTTAATGTACGAGAAGATCTAATGCCACAATTCAAAATGGGAGAAACATTTACTGCAAATGTACCAGCTATCGGAAAAGAGAATATTGAATTTAAAATCTATTATATTAGTCCCCTGGGTAGTTTTGCTACATGGAAATCAACTAAACAGACGGGAAGTTATGATTTACGTACCTTCGAGATCCATGCTCGTCCCACAGAAAAAGTAGAAGATTTGCGTCCTGGAATGTCCGTATTATTGACGCTAAACGATTAAAAGCATGAGTTCATCACAAACATATCATCCTTTTCACGCAGTGTTGCTGAGAGAGTGGCATCGTATGACTTCACGACGTCTTTATTTTGGTGTGTGTATAGTACTCCCACTGTTCACTCTCTTTTTTATGGCAACAATTTTCGGCAATGGACAAATGGAAAATATTCCTATCGGTATTGTTGATCAGGATAATACAGCCAGCTCCAGAACAATTGTTCGTAATATATCAGCTGTACCTACATTCAATGTGATACAGCATTTTGTAAATGAAGCTGCTGCCCGAGAAGCTGTGCAGAAAAAGGAAATATATGGTTATCTCTCTATTCCTCCTCAATTTGAACAAGACGCTATTACCGGAAAGAATGCAACTCTATCTTATTATTATCATTATGCACTTATGTCGGTTGGCGGTGAGTTGATGGCAGCGTTCGAAACATCTTTGGCTCCTGTATCTCTTTCTCCTATCGTGATGCAAGCTGTTGCATTAGGAGTAGATCAAGAACAAATTACGACTTTTTTATTACCTGTTCAGGCTAATAATCATCCTATTTACAATCCGAGTCTGGACTATTCGGTGTATTTAAGTCAGCCTTTCTTTTTTGTATTATTTCAAGTGTTGATTTTACTCACCACTGTATATGCAACGGGTATTGAAATAAAGTTCCGAACAGCCGATGAATGGCTGACTGTTGCAAAAGGTAATATGGTAATAGCTGTATTAGGGAAATTACTACCTTATACTATTATTTATATACTAATAGGATGGTTTGCCAATTATGTAATGTTTGGTATTCTACACATCCCTTTTCAGGGAAGTTGGTTGTTAATGAATAGTATGACTGTTCTTTTCATTATAGCAACGCAGGCCCTTGGTTTGTTCTTATTTTCACTGTTTCCTGCCATTTCCTTAATCATCAGTATCGTGTCGATGGTAGGTTCTTTAGGTGCCACGTTATCAGGAGTAACTTTTCCTGTTCCTAATATGTTCCCGTTAGTAAGGGATGCATCTTACCTTTTCCCGGTCCGTCATTTTACGGAAGCAATGCAAATGATGCTTTACGGTGGCAGTGGATTTATTCATCTTTGGACAACGGCTGTAATATTGTGTATATTCCCTTTGTTAGCCTTCCTGTTACTTCCGCATTTGAAACGAGCTATAGAAAGTCATAAGTATGAAAAAATTAAGTAAATTACAACAGATATCGTTCATCATCCGTCGTGAATTTGTGGCTATCAGTACTAGTTATGCTATACTATTGGTATTGATAGGAGGAATTTTCGTATATGGATTACTCTATAATTATATGTATGCTCCTAATATCGTAACTAATGTTCCGGTAGCAGTTGTTGATAATTCTCACAGCCAATTAAGTCGTAATTTTATTCGATGGTTGGATGCTACTCCACAAACAGAAATTTATGATCAGGCTATAGACTATCATGAAGCAAAAGAATGGATGAAAACAGGAAAAGTACAAGGAATTATCTATCTACCCCATGATTTTGAAGAACGGGTATTCCGGGGAGATGAAGCTGTATTCTCTTTATATGCAACAACTGACGCTTTTCTATATTTTGAAGCTCTACAAAGTTCCTCTTCATTAGTAATGTTGGCAATCAACGATAAATATCGTCCGGATGGAGCAGTCTTTCTACCTCCTCAAGGTTTATTGGCTGTAGCTATGGCACAACCTATCAATGTTTCTGGAACGGCACTTTACAATTACACAGAGGGATATGATCTTATTTGATTCCAGCAGTTATGATGATTATTATTTTTCAAACATTATTAATGGTCATCGGGATGGCGACCGGAGAAGAATATAGTACGAGAGGAATTCGGGTTTATATACCTTTTGGACAAGGATGGGGAACCGCTATACGTATTGTGGCAGGAAAAACTTTTGTATATTGCAGTCTATACGCTGTCTTCGCTTTGTTCTTGTTAGGTCTGCTTCCATACTTTTTTAGTATTCCTAATATTGGCAATGGATTATACATTGTCTTATTGATGATTCCATATCTCATAGCTACTTCGTTTCTCGGATTAGCAGCTTCGCGTTATTTTACAGATTCGGAAGCACCCTTACTTATGATAGCCTTCTTCTCAGTTGGATTGATTTTCCTCTCGGGAGTTTCTTATCCAATGGAGTTAATGCCATGGTATTGGAAAGCAGCTCATTACATTCTTCCAGCAGCACCGGGTACACTTGCTTTTGTGAAGTTAAACTCAATGGGAGCCAGTATGGCTGACATCCGACCGGAATATATCACTTTGTGGATTCAGGCAGGAATCTATTTTCTATTGAGTATATGGGTATATAAGAAAAAACTGAATTAAACAATCAGCAGAATAAAAAGGCCAAGAGGTAGCACTTCATGATGAAAAAGAACTACCCCTTGTTTATGGCATGAAGTATCTTGTTATTATCTACGAATCAAATATTTGATAAGAAAATAACCTCCAAATACTTGTAAACACATACCAAGGATACCTATACGAAAATCCTGAATAGCTTTAAAGAAATTATCAACATAGATCCACTCTCCTAAAGTACCGACTATCTGATAGCTTAAGACTACTCCTACTAAAATAGGAATAGATATACGTCCGAAGTGGTGAGCAGCCCATCCGGCAGAAACAGCCAGTAGTATTGATTTCATAAGAATAATAGGCAATGCAGTATGCATTGGCATATTAAATAATAAAAAATTAATCACAGGTGAAAGAATAGCTGTCAGTAGACCTACTTTCCAACCATACTTATAAGCACCGATTAATGTAAAGAAATAAATTGGTAGCCAGGTTATTCCACCTTGGGGAATGAGATGAAAAAGTTGAGGGAAAAGGAGGTTGCCTACAATGAATATAGAGGCTGCCAAATATGTCTTTATATCACTATAATTGAGTGAATAGAATTTCACAGATATTGTTTCCATATTATTTATTATTTAAAAGTTCAAATTTATACCGCCCATAAAGGTTACTTTAGGCATTGGATATCCTAGATTAATTTCATACTGTTGTGCCAATAAGTTTTCACCTTTTACAAAGACGCTAGCATAATTACATAAGCGGTAACTTCCCCTAAGATTCCACAGTACAAAACTATCTTGCTTTTCATTTCCTTTGATCGCACTAGTATAAAGTCCTTTCACATATTGTACTCCTGTAGCCAAGTTCCAACGCCCTGAAGAAAAGTTTGCTCCAGCATACAATTTATGTTCGGGAGCAGCAAGCACCGGATTCTTTATATGTAACCAGCTATAATTAGCATTAACACTCCAATAAGAATTAATCCGATACCCCATATTCGTCTCAATACCCCAATTTTCAATCTCACCCGAATTTATATTGAGTGGAGGCATTAAACCATTGGACATGATTATATTATCTCCATTAATATAATAAAGACTCAAACCATATGAAAGCGCATTTCCCAATAAATGTTGCGAATATGACAATTCATAATTCGTCAGCCTTTCAGCTTTCAAATCAGGATTTGCAGGAGTGAACATATACATATCACGAATAGTTGGATTACGATATCCTTTGCTTACCATTGCTTTTAATTCCGTATTTTTGGGAAAATGGAAAGCTAATCCTCCCTGAGGAATCCACTCTGTTCCCACATGTGAATGATGATCAATACGGACACCTGCATCCAAAGACAACCAGCTATACAAATCCTGTCGGAAATCTACATATCCGGCAAACTCATCTACTTGTTTGTCAACTCCAGGGATACGTTCACCAGTCGCTACTACCCTATTCCATGATTCACCTCCAAAATGTTGATAGTCAAAGCCTACAGTCAGACGATTACCAGAAAAGAAGCTGGTACTCTGAAACCAAGAAACACCCATCATTTTATCTTTAGAATAAAAATGTGACTTCTGAGGTTCTTTTCCTGCTGAATATCCATCATTGATTTTATGCCGTCCCCAATTGTAGAAAAAACTCAGAGCACCGGAAGTCTTTTCGTAACGATTTTCCAAAGCAAATGAGGTCATTCCCCGAGTTATACGAGAATCATTATCAATAAGAGGAGTTTGAATGGTTCCCGGATTGGAAGCGTTGAAATGGGTAACATTTACATCTCCCCACACTTTCCAATAATTACTAAGATCATATCCTAATTTAGCATATCCACCATATTGCTCAAATTCCATATCTGAGCGATGGCCGTCTGTACGGTTATATGATCCTGTAACAACACTACTGAAACGTCCCTTTCTTACCCGGTTGGACATTTCTGTCTGCAAAGTATTATACGAACCGTAACCCACTTGCATATCAGTATTTACTCCATCCTCCAACTGCTTACGAGTAACTATATTAATAACTCCCCCCATCGCATTAGAACCGTATAGAACAGATGCAGGTCCACGTACCACTTCTACTTTTTCAGCCATCATTGATTGATAAGCATCCGCTATTGGATGTCCCATTAATCCCATGTATTGAGGATGTCCATCAATCAAAACAAGTAATCCTGCCGTTGGACTTCCTCCAACACCACGCAGGCTCATGCTACCCGCTGCCCCTGTAGATACACCATATCCCATTATACCACGACTAGTGATAAACAGTCCCGGCACCTGTTCTGTCAAAAGTGGCAGCAACGAAGCTTCATATCTACTTTCTATTTGAGAACGTCCTACCACAGATATAGTCATCGGAAGATGACGAACATCTGTTTCACTGCGTGTTCCTGTAACCACCACTTCATCAATCGCATAACTCCTCCCCACATGTGTCGTATCTTTTTTAACCTGTGCCGCTCCTGAAAGGGAAAACAAACTACTTATTAAAAAAAGACTAGCTGTATTTTTTATCGTTCTCATCTTTTGATTCTCATTTTTCCAATAAAATCATGAATTAACGGTAATATTGCCTCGGCAGTTTCCACATCACTACACATAGTTTCTACAGGACACCACCCAGTACGATCACGATTCCAAATAAACGGCACCTCTTGCTTAAAACCAACTTTCACATCAGACTGGCGGAATAATTCCAAAGCTTTAGAACTGATTATATCAGTATACAATTCCTTTATACCTCCCAGAATCATTAATGCAGCAGCACCTTTACCGACTACTTTATCAGCAATGGAAGCCCCCTGAAGAAAATCAGGTTCCAGAGTCAGCAAATCATATAAGTCAGCTACTCCACGCTGAGTGAAAGTTCGACGTACTTCTCCATTAACAATCACACAGGAGTATCCTCCCGAATGTAACAAATTAATTAGTTCTTCCATTATAAGGTTCCTTGTTTTAGTTGTTCTACAAATTGATCGATACGGTATAACTCCCTGGTATATCAATATTCTGTGGGCAATGAGACACACATTGGTTGCATCCGATACAATGGCTGGCCTGTCGCAATTTAGGAACACTACGGTCATAACCGATAAGAAAAGCACGACGTGCCTTCGCATAATTTTTATCCTGTCCACTACTTGGTACATTACCTTCATTGACACAGCGATTATAATGCAACAATACTCCGGGTATATCCAATCCGTATGGACATGGCATACAATATTTGCAATCGTTACAAGGTATTGTAGGATAATTCAGCATTAATAAAGCTGTTTCCTCCAAGAAGTCTTTCTCTTCGTCGGTAAGTGGCTGCAAAGGAGAATAAGTGCGGAGATTATCCTGTAAATGCTCCATATAGGTCATTCCACTTAAAACAGTAAGTACCTTCTCCGGAGATCCCGCATAACGGAATGCCCATGACGCTACGCTAGTTTCAGGGCTACGTTGTTTAAGACGTGCAACCAGATGATCATTCAGTTTAGACAAACGTCCTCCTAAAAGTGGTTCCATTATAACGGCTGGAATGTCACGTTTTTCCAGTTCCTGATATAAATATTCCGCATCTGTATTCCTAGCATTCACTTCTTTTGCATGTTTCCAATCAACATAATTAAGCTGTATTTGCACAAAATCCCATTTTATTTCATTATGCAACGAAAGTAGGTAATCATATACTTCAATATCACCATGATAAGAAAATCCAAGATTCCTGATACGTCCTGCTTCACGTTCTTTAATCAGGAAATCTAGCATTCCGTTATCTAAATACCTGCCTCTGAGAGCATCCATTCCCCCCATCCCAATACCATGAAGTAACATATAATCAATGTAATCTACCTGAAGATCTGTGAATGATTTATGATACATTTTTAAAGAAGCCTCACGAGACCATGTACTTGGATCGAAATTAGATAATTTGGTAGCAATATAATATTTATCACGTGGGTGACGGCTTAATGCAATACCTGTCGCCTTTTCAGAAAAACCTTGAACATATGCCGGAGATGTATCGAAATAGTTTACTCCATGAGCAATAGCGTAGTCCACCAATTCATTAACAGCGTCTTGGTCAATCAATTCACCTTTACCATCAGGAGCCGGCTTGAGTGGCCATCTCATACATCCATATCCTAACAACGAAACCCGATCTCCTGTAGAAGGAGTAATACGATAGGTCATTTTGTCGGTAGGAATCCCTTTCTCCGCTGAAACTACACTTGAAGCAGAATTATTATTATTAGAAGAGCATCCATACAGTAAACCTGTTGATGTAGCAGCACTGATACCTACTATCTTTATGAAATCTCTTCGATTCATTTCTTTTTTATTTTTTTCTTCCATAATCTTATGTTGAATTAGATTATATAACTCGGTGCATCAGATGTCCAGATACATAGATTGCACTAAACGGACGTGACGGACATAAATTCTCACAAGCTCCACAACCGATACAACGTTCTACATTTACTATCGGAATTTTAGGGGAATCGGAAATATTCGGATTCGATGGAACCATTTGTATCGCATTGGTCGGACAGTGACGAGCACAGTTACCACACTCCTTTCCATCTGTTAATGGGACACAATTCTCTTTCACCCATACAGCATGACCGATTTGAGTTGCTGATTTATCAGCGGTAGTAATCGGAAGAATGGCACCTGCCGGACAGACATCCGCACACTTAGTACATTCAGGGCGACAATAGCCTCGTTCATATGACATCTCCGGTTGCATTAACGTCATTAAATTATCTGAGGGACGAAGCACTTGATTAGGACAAACAGAGACACATAATTGGCAAGCAGTACAATGCTGCGTAAAATTACGTGCACTTAATGCACCGGCAGGGAAAATCTTATTTTCCCGATTGGGAATCTTTTTATCTTCAATGACAGCTAACCCTCCATCCACTTTCTTTTCCTGAGCTTTCAGAATAGCTGCTGTGGCAAAGATTGCAGATGATGATAGGAAGCTACGGCGAGAGTTACTCGCTGGCGTAGAATTCACTTGCGATGTTTCCAATGAAACCGATCCGTCATTTACTGTTCTAGGAACTCGCCGAGTATATTTGATAGCTCCATGTTTACACTTTCCGATACAATCCATACAAGCAACACAACGACTATAATCAATTTCATGTGCTTTCGGATTAATACAGGATGCCTTACAATTACGCGCACACAACCCACAATTGTTACATTGGGTCGTATCAATCATTGGTTTGAAAACAGAATAGCGGGATATAAATCCCAAGATCGTTCCAACAGGACAGATTGTGTTACAATAAGCACGTCCGTTACGCCATGCTAATATAAACAATACGATAAAGGTTACGACTGAAACCATCAAAGTAGAAAGACTTTTCATCCAAACATCCACTTCATAGAAAGCATAGCTATCTGCTCGATCTGCCAAATAGGCAAGAAAATTATTCCCCCATTGCCAAACAGGAGCTAAAAGACTGGATACCATACGTCCATAAGCGCTATAAGGTGCCACAAGAATGGCTAAAGCATTCCATCCCGCAATCATAGCTACAACAAACATAGCTAAAACTCCATAACGTAACCACTTTTTTGCCGGTGAATAACGGAAACGATTTTTCTTCCGTTTTCCGGAAAACCAAGAAATAATGTCCTGAAACACTCCTAAAGGACATATCACCGAACAATAAACACGCCCGAATATGAATGTCAGTACTACAAGAAATAGTACGACACCTACATTCAATGCTAATATTGCAGGTAAAAATTGAATTTTAGCCAGCCAACCAAACCAAGTATGCAATGTTCCTGTAAAATCAAGGAAAAGCAGGGTAATAATAACAAAGCATACAATAGCAGTTGTGATTCTAATAATACGTAGCATAATCAAATAAATTTCAATTTATAATAGTTAAAATTCTTTTATTTAAAGAGTTTTACCGTATGTCTGACCATTATACACCACAAGCGGATTTTATTACGGTGCAAATTTAATCACAGAGATTTACTTTTCACATATCTTAATTGCTGAAAGTTATACCAATATTACAGATTTACTTTCTTTTAATAGAAAAACTGCCCGTCAATACATCATTTGGATATATCAATGAGCAGTCTTTTTACAGTTTCATTTCTATATACTTCTTTATGTTATGAAATCTATCAGACATTGTTTCCCATTTCATAGGCTTCCACCATCGAAAGTTTTCCTTCTATCTCTCCCACCTTCCAGGCACCAATTCCATAAACCACTCCTTTCTCTACTGGCTCTTCCAGACAATCAAGAAAGCCTCGGAAACCTTCGATGGTTCTTTCCATCATCGGAACACTTTCTTCTGCAGCAGCTATAATAAAATAGAATTCTTTGTTGCGTATTTCGAGATAACGGGCACAGCAACGGTCAATCAATGTTTTCATCTGTGCGCACATAGTATAGAAATAGACAGGAGTTGCCATTACAATCACATCTGATCCTATCATTTTTTCAATGATGTCTGCTGCATCATCTTTTTGCGGACAAGGTTTCCCGTACATACTACAAACACTACATCCCGTACAATAATTGATTTGTTTGTCTTTCAGAAAAATCTTTTCCACATCATTTCCTGCCGCTTCGGCACCTTTTAAAAACTCATCACACAGTCTGTCTGAGTTTCCTCCTTTACGGGGACTGGATGATAGTATCAGAACTTTTTTACTCATAATCGTAGCCTTTAAATTGTTATTGATTATTCACTTTGCAAAAGTATGCAGAATTTACCAGAACTTTTGTATATAAATTACGGGTGATATTACCATTTTTACAGATAATTATCCCTATCTTTGCTTACCTGTTAATTATAAGTAGAAGTTATGAACCATCCTTATCAATTTAGAGAAGCAACAATTTCGGACATAGAAATTCTGAAAGAATTGTATAAAGAAACAGTTTTGACTATAAACATAAAAGACTACTCTCTTGAAGAAGTCCGAGATTGGGCTTCATGTGGTGAGAATATTCCACATTGGATAGAACTAATCAATAATCTATATTTTATTATAGCTCTCAACGAAACAAACCAAGCCATTGGATTCGCATCTTTACGTAAAGACGGCTATTTGCATTCCATGTTCGTACACGCAAAATTCCAACAGAAAGGAGTGGCTACCTTCCTGTTGTCCGAAATAGAAAAATATGCTATCAACCATCAAATTGAAATTATCACATCCGAAGTAAGCCTGACAGCCAAATCCTTTTTTGAGAGCAAAGGTTATTACATCCAATACGAACAAAAAAAGACTGGCAAACCAATTATGTCTCACCAACTTCGTCATGAAAAAACATTTGAGATAGAGACATTTGCATACATGTCCTTATTCAACGACCATTTCAAACTGATCACACGCTCCTGTTCGATGAGCCAGATGTTTGGTTGAAGGAGAAAAACCAAATAAAGGTGAATAAGTTTTTACTTTGATAGTTTTACCGTCAGGCATAAATTCAAGTATACGGAGCCAACCGTCTCCTCCATTGCCTTCCCATCCGCCACCTGATATCTGTACATTGAACATCATCTGGTGAACCTTTTTTCCCACCTTGTTCGGGTCTACACGATAAGCGACTGCATCCTCAAATTCACCAGGTTTACCCGTATGTCCACATACAACCAGATCTATATTTGAAGAAGGATAAATCAGTTTATCCCACACTCCTTGTCCCCAATTTCGGGGAGTTATTTTATAATGCTCATTGTCAGTACGTTTCGCATTGCGCTCCCGAAGAAAAGAATGAGTTATAAATATAACCTTATGATCAATATATTCTTTCTTTGCAACTAAATTTCTTGCCCATTCAAGCACTTCGTCACGTGGAGCAAATTCTGATGTTATAACTAAGATTTTATCCCAATTAGGAACTTTAAACTCAAAAGCTGCATTCTCTAAAGATACTACTCCATTACGATTCGGAAAGTCAGCGACAAGACAATCTCTCCAGGTTGAATTTCGTTTGAAAGGAAAATATTCAGGAAAATGAGTAATACCACATTCTGAACTTTTGTATCCGTAATCATGATTACCACAAGATATTATATAAGGAACCTTGTTGTCAAGACGCGCAAATGAACGTGAAGCGGATTCCCACATTTCTTCACTTGTCTGATTAAGCATCTTCCGATTCATTGTAATGTTTTCGTTTTGTTCTACCAGATCTCCTGTACAGAGTACAGCCTTTATATTTAGATTGTCAATATTATCAGCAATCCATGCCGTACAGAGTTCGAATATCGGTTGGTTGATGTCGTATTTTGTATATCCTTGAGGATCCCCCAATACGATCATTGAAAATGATTCATTATTTTCAAGGTGTTGTTGGTCTGCTCGCTGTTGTGCTAGCGTGGGAAGTATGAATGTAAGTACTGCCCAAAAGAATAAAATTGGCTTCTTCATATTATTAGATACAATAGTTGAGAACTTAATTATTGGAATCAAAAATACAAAAAATATATTGTATTCATACTTCTATTAATATTTTTTCTTCAAATAACATACTGTTTGGATTAGTACTTGTTCTATAGAACACAGTTTACTTATATTTTCGTTTGTTATGTTTTCCTGGATTATATTTCTCAAATCCCGCATTGTTAAGACGTTTTTTTAAGTAACCATTCTGCTTTAAAAACAACTAAACAAACGGTTTATTTACCTTTATATATATAAAAAAGATTGTGCAATTTTACACGCTAAATCTATTCAATTGAAAGAAAAATAACACAAGTTGGAGGAAGAAAAATACAAAAACATAACGAATAGTAGAATAACAAAGTGACAATAGAACCCGGATAACTTTCTATTATCACTCTATTGTCACCGACTATTATCACCATTTCAGCATTGATTAGTAATTGTTTAACTTAAAAAAGTGACAAATGACAATAAAACAAGCATTTTTTAGTCTAAGTACGCTGAAGGAACGAGCCTTGATTGTACAGTAACTGACCGGAAGAACTAGAATAAGTTGATAGTTACTGTACAGCATTCAGCCAGTTACTCTGTTGCAACATAGTTGTTCGTGCAGATGTTCTCGCTAATGGATAGAGGAATATTATTAATTTATACGGATAAAAACGATAACTCCTCCTTATGGATTGGTAAAGATACCTTTTATTATTAGACTACAAAGGTCATCTTTTATTGCGATTTACTCTTTTTCTATCGGGATTTACTTATATAAATAACTCCACAAATAGTTAGTAAATATCCTGTTAGGCATATTACAGAAGCCACACGTATACGTAAATCACTGAATATATCCGGATTATAAGCGGAAAGGGTACTCCCCTCGCCGCTCATCAATATATATCGATAAAACACCGAACATTCCCAAGGCAGAAGAAAGAATTGTCATCGAGTAATATGCCTGTGTCTTTTGAAGCCGGGTGCCATTTACTTCAAAATAAGAGACTGCCTGACGTATTTGTTCATCGGATGAATGATGGACGTTCTTATCCTCATTGACTTTTATACACAACAGATTATACTCGGCAAGTTATGCCTCGTTCATCTGATTCGTCTGAATATTTTCAAGAATTATAAAAGCAGTGTCCGGGTCCTGCTCCATTATTGCGCAGCTCTGTCTAACCCCTGTTTTACATTTGTCCCTTCCAGATGACAACCAACCAAAGAAAACAACATCACATAAAGTAAAATTCGGAATTTATTCATAGCGGTATCATACCTATTGATTGTTGTCGCAAATATAAAATGAAGTAACAAATAAAAGAAAGAAAAGAGGAATGTGCCTGGGGCAATTGATACAGATTACAGTTTCTTCTACCATTATTACTGATAGGTAATACCAATACGGGAAAAAGTACTAAATTTGTATCGTATCAATCAAGCTTAAAAAGAGTATGGACGAAATCATCAAAATGGATCACATCTGCCAATATAATGATCGGGTAGGCAATGAAACACTACATCCACTAGTGAGTGTAGTAGACTTCTCTAAATGCAAATCTATACGGCATTCACGTCAAATGTTGGGCTTTTATACCATATTTCTAAAGGAAGTGAAATGTGGAGATATACATTATGGACGCCAGTATTATGATTATCAGGAAGGAACAATGGTTTTTCTTGCTCCGGGGCAAGTTGTAGGTTTTGTAGACAATGGAAAGCCTTTTCAACCCAAAGGATGGGGATTGCTTTTTCATCCTGATTTTCTTCGCGGAACATCACTGGGACGTAATATTAAGAATTATAACTTCTTTTCTTACGAATCCAACGAAGCTCTCCACCTGTCTGAGCAAGAACGGGGTGTGATTATTGAGTGTTTTCATAATATACAAACAGAGTTACAACGTGGTATCGATAAACATAGCCAAACGATTATTGTAGCTAATATAGAATTACTCCTAAACTACTGTATGCGCTTCTACGATCGTCAATTTATTACTCGTAGTAATGTAAATAAGGATATCTTGAGCCGGTTCGAAAATCTTCTGCACAACTACTTTCTGTCAGATAAACCACAGGATATCGGTTTGCCTTCAGTACAATATTGTGCAGAGAAGCTGAATCTTTCACCTAATTATTTCGGAGATTTAATCAAGAAAGAAACGGGAAAGTCACCACAAGAACATATCCAACTTAAATTGATAGAAACAGCAAAAGAAAAAGTCTTTGATACAAGTAAATCTATTAGCGAGATAGCATACGAATTAGGGTTTAAATATCCTCAGCATTTCACACGTTTATTTAAGAAATGTGTAGGTTACTCTCCTAACGAGTATCGACAGAATAGCATAAACTAATGCTCTTCATTTGAAACGCTTTAGATCTTTCTTTGCGAATGTCCATTCCGGAGTATAAAGATTTCCATCGTCCGCATCGGTCAGTTCGTACCAAGGAGACAGATTGCGATCTGACGGATTGACTAAGATATGAATCTGTTGAGCCGGCATATAACTTTGTGCCAATAAAAAGACCTTTTTCTTTGTCGTTGGATGGATAGCAATGTCCATCACGATTACAGCATGCCCCGGAGAGCCTCCTTTGATAAAAACATCTCCGGGTTGTAAAGAGGTGTAAGGAACTGTTTGAAGTTCCTTTGCGAGAGAGGCCGTACCGGCATACATAAATACCATATCCAAATACTTGCGAAAAGTTTTATATGAATAATCTCTTCCTCCTGCAGCATACCACTCCGCTTTATTTCCACTTACCTTAATACGTTTCCCTTCCGCCCACTTCGTATATTCTACCGGAAAACCACTGGTAAAGTTAAACTTGATTTCACCATATCGCTTTTGTACCCATAGATACTCTGCCCGTAAGCGTATCACCGCATCTGCACATTGCTGCAAATCCAGATTGCCTATTTCCATATTTATCACAGAATAAGCAGCTGATTGATTTTGCTTTTCTTGTCCATTATAAAGTTTGACTTTACTGCCCTCCGGAAACAAGGGAAGTTGTCGTAAATAAGCTGCAAAAGAATTTCCATCACACTTCTTACGGATATATCCATCAGGGGGAACGATTCTATTTTCTATAGTTTGTGCAAAAGCGATTATAGAAACAAAGCAGATTATATTAACTATTAATATTCTTCTCATAATATTTACTTTGTTCGAAGATAAAATTTATTTTATTGAAAATCAAATACTATTCAAAAAACTTTCTGATTTTATCAGAGAGAATACTCATCTTTAAGAAAAGGATTCTCCACTATTCTCTTTATATTTGCAAGAAATTAAAAATATGTACTCACAAGTTATACTTATTACTGGAGCATCTTCCGGATTCGGAAAATTCACAGCACAAATGTTAGCTGAACAGGGGCACGTCGTTTATGGAACAAGTAGAAAACCATCCGGAAATATAGGTAATGTTAAAATGATAGTAGTTGATGTCACAAATGTCAATTCCATACAATGTGCTATTGACAAGATAATATCGGAGCAAGGAAGAATCGACATACTTATCAATAATGCCGGAATCGGGATTGGAGGAGCATTAGAACTAACCACTGATCAAGAAGTAATGACACAAATGAATACCAATTTCTTTGGTGTAGTAAATATGTGTAAAATGGTGCTACCATTCATGCGTAAAGCTCGCAAAGGAAAAATTATCAATATCAGTTCGATTGGCGGCGTAATAGGTATTCCTTATCAAGGATTTTATTCGGCTTCCAAATTTGCCATAGAGGGATATAGCGAGTCATTGGCTTTGGAAGTTCACCCTTTTGATATCAAGGTATGTCTGGTAGAACCAGGAGACTTTAATACAGGATTTACTGCCAATCGTAATATATCAGAAGCGACATTGAAAGACACTGATTACGGACCAAGTTTTGCCAAATCTTTAGAGATTATAGAGAAAGAAGAACAAAATGGTTGCCATCCTCGTAAACTAGCAGGTACTATCTGTAAGATCGTATCCTCTCAAAATCCCCCTTTTCGGACGAAAGTAGGGCCATGGGTACAAGTGCTATTTGCTAAATGCAAATGTTGGTTACCACATAAGGTTATACAATTCGCACTCCGGTTTTTCTATGTTATTCGATAGTTTCTCTCATAAAAATAATCCTCTCATTTTCATATCTGGAAAATGAGAGGATTATTTTATGACATTATTTCGTTCTATGCTTTAGATACCAACTCCAGAAACATAGTAGTAGTTAATAATACTGCTAATCCTACGCAAACTGTAATCAACAACCAGTTTATGTATTTCGCTTTTGGCTTAGTATCTGCATGCAGGTTATTTAAAAAATATTCCCGGAAGAATAGATACAAGCCCGGAATGGTCGCACTTGCCAATAAAAAGTCCTCAGGTATTTGGAAAAAATAAGTTTTAGACAATCCGATCAATGACCAATGGCATAGAAAAAGAACCAGAAACATATTTACCTTATGGGCAAATAATAGCAATAATCCAATGGTAAATACCACTACCGAACAAGGCATTACCGGAGAAGTCATTTCCGGGAAAGTCAATCCGCGAGCTAAAGAAATAAGAGGATAAACAAATGGCATTGCTAACAACACATAAGAAAGTATATCATATTTATGAGTACGCTCAAAAGTTGTATAGCCTGTAATAATATCCCAAAGCCATATAATAGCCATTACTCCCCAAAACATAGCCATCACCCCGTTATAACTACCGTTCTTCACAACAAATATAATAATAGACAATCGAAATCCATGTATACAGTCCTATCATATAGACTTTCATAGCCATCTTCTTCCATGGATAAGGCTTGCTCACAAGCAATGCAGTCAGTATAATCCCAATCAGTATAATTGCTATCTGATATATCCAGGTAACAGAATTATAATATCCAATTGTTCTCCAAAAAATCTCCATAAATGTAGTTTAATTAGTGTCTTGTTAATGAAAAAGCTCTATGTGGGAACACGAACATTGGAAAGGTAGCTCCTACCGCCAACATAAAAATAACCGTACTTGCTATCAGAGAATTAGAAAAAAACATTTCCATAAATTTACTCAACTTCTCAGGTTCATTGACAGTCTGCAAACACATTATCAATGAGAACACCATGTTGTATGCAAACTTACCCGGAATCATTGGGAGTAATGCCGGAATATAGAGTACCGTCATTGGGCAATAAACTCTTTTGCCTAGCCATAAACTACCAAAGCCAATCACCAATCCCGCAAACAAGGAAGCTGTAGCAATATCTACTCCTAAATACGTTATCAGACAAAAACGACATGCATGTCCCAATGCCGCCAATATCGCAATTATTTTGAACGCTCGCAAAGGAGGATCTGAAATAGCTCCAAAACCAATTCCAGCTATCGCTGCAAAAAATCCGTCAGTTAAAATATCAAATATTATCATATCAAACTATTTTTGACCATTAATAATGTAAACGAAAGCCCGATAGCAATACTTACAATTAAAAGAGAAGCTTCTGTCAAACGAGCAAAACCAGTCAGTACATATCCTTCCACCACATCAATAACACCATTTATCAAAGGAACTCCCGGAACAAGATATAATACACTAGTTGCCATCGCTATTTCTGAAGTTGTATTAAAAATCAACGCAGTCGAAGCGCAAAGTGAAGCAACGAATGCCGAAACAATAAAAGTGATATAATGATTGATCTTTTTCTTTTGCATTTGCTGTTTCAAAAAAAATCCGGTAAGCGTAGCAGAGAAAACAATACCCATTGAACATAAGTCACCGCCAAACAGCTTACAAAAAGAAGCATTGGCAAAGCCAACCAGAATCAATACAAATAATGGATGTATTTTAGGAGCACTAATAATCTTATTATATTTTTCAGTCAATTCCTCCAGTGATAAATGTTTATCGAGTGCCTCCCAACTTAATGCACTTAATTCGGAGTTATGCTCGAAACTAATGGGATGTGCTGGAATATCTATTACTTCATTACATGCTTCATGAGTTTCTTTGTCGATAATGGTCAAGATAATATTTTTATGAAAAACGCCCAACTTTACATTTACATTAAAAGCTTCTCCAATACGTTTTGAGTTGCGCACAACTCGTGATGTATGAACCCCGGCTCCCATTAAATGGACTGAATATTCTGCAATAAATTTACCTATAGATAATAAAGATTCGCTTGTCTTCATATAGTGATATTTTTTTAATCGGGCACAAAAGTACAAAAAAAATAGATACCTTTGCCCCACTAAAAATAAAAAACACATGAATATGCAATTTACGTATCCTAAAGAAAGAATACGTTTCGCTATCTTTACTTTCTTTTTTGCCCAAGGACTTTGTATGGCAAGTTGGGCAAGCCGTATACCTGACTTTAAAGATTTATTTGCCGCTAATTATGCTTTTTATTGGGGACTTATTTTATTTATGATACCTGTAGGCAAATTTGTTGCAATCCCTTTAGCCGGTTATCTTGTTTCCACACTAGGAAGTCGTAGAATTGTACAGATCAGTATTTTGGGATATGGATTTTCTCTGTTTTGTATCGGCTTAGTTCACCACGTTTATATATTAGGTATTCTTCTATTCTGTTTCGGCGTATTTTGGAATCTATGTGATATTTCTTTCAATACACAAGGAATAGAAGTAGAAAGATTATATGGCAAGACAATTATGGCAACCTTTCATGGCGGATGGAGCATGGGAGCTTGTACAGGAGCTCTGATTGGCTTCTTGATGATATTATCGAATATACCACCTATCTGGCATTTTTTATTCATAGCACTTTTAATATGTCTCATTGTACTAACAGGAAAAAAATATTTGCAGGAATGTGGTTCCCTAACTGAAATAAAACAAGAAGAAAAAACAATAGAAAAAAACGGATTGAAATTATTGTTTCACAATCCGGAAATGTTATTACTTCAATTAGGTTTGGTTGGTTTGTTTGCTTTGATTGTAGAAAGCGCTATGTTCGATTGGAGTGCTGTGTATTTCGAATCAATTGTCCATGTTCCTAAATCCCTTCAAATAGGTTTTCTCGTATTCATGATTATGATGACAGTGGGGCGCTTCCTAACGAACTATGCTTATAGGCAATTCGGAAAAAAAAGAGTTTTGCAAATTGCAGGAAGCTTTATTTGTTTAGGCTTCTTTATTTCCGCACTATTAGGAAACTTTTTTGAATCGATGGCTCTAAAAGTGATCATCAATTCTTTCGGTTTTATGTTAGTCGGATTAGGGATATCCTGTGTAGTCCCTACTTTATATAGTTTTGTAGGAGCCAAGTCAAAAACTCCGGTAAGCATTGCACTTACTATTTTATCAAGTACCAGTTTTACCGGTTCTCTGGTAGCCCCCTTATTAATCGGTGCTATTTCGCAGGCTTTTGACATACGGGTTGCTTACATGTTGGTAGGATTATTTGGGGGATTCATTGTAATAATAGTTCATTTTAATAAAACATTTGAAATCAAAGGATAAGTACTATCTAAGAAAGACGTTCTATTTGTCATTCTATTTATTGTCTCCACCTATTCCAATCTTCAATTGAATTAAAATTAGAATATCGATAATTAAATATAGAACATCGTATTAACAAACAAAAAGTTGCATATAAAATATTTTTTTTAATAGAGTAAAAAAATACTGCTTTAACAGCATTATTCTTCTAGAAAAGGCTTTCTTTGAGATAGATTCTATGATTTTCATTGATTTTACCAATAAAAGCCTATTGACATGAAACTTAACAAACACACACTTTACAGTGATGATTTATTAAATATTTTACCAGAAGGAGTCCTCATTTTGAATACCGAAGGAGAAGTTCTGCTACTGAATCAGCAGGCAAGAATGGAACTTCAAACTAAGGTTCTAGACATAAATCCATTTAAATCTTGCCACATAGATAGTTTATTGAAACTTTTATATAATAAGGAAGATATTCTTCCATCAATTATGGATAAACTCCGCCAAGGAGAATGTCGTTACCCATTACCTGATCGTACTTATCTCCAGGAAAAAGTAAATTATACACAATTTCCTATAAAAGGACAATTTGAAACTCTTAAAGAAAAAGGTGAAATAAAAGTTATTGTATTCTTCTTCCGTAATATCACTGCAGAACTCACACAAGAATACATTTTAAATACTGCTTTGCAAAGAACAAAGATATATCCATGGTATTATGATATAAGTAAAGGTGAATTTACCCTTGATTACCGCTATTTTAAACATTTAGGTATTCCAGCAGGAGTGAATAACTCATTATCAATGGAAGAATATATAAATATGATTCATCCGGATGATCGTGAAGCTCTTGCTGATGCTTTTGTTGTACAACTAAGCGGAGTTGAAACCTATGAGAAACCTGTCCCTTTCCGACTACATCGTGGTGATGGAACTTGGGAATGGTTTGAAAGACAGTCCACTTATATCGCAAATGTATCCGGCCAACCCTATCGTTTAGTAGGGATCTGTATGAGTATACAAGAATATAAGGATATAGAAGAGACTTTAATTGCAGCCCGTAAAAAAGCAGAAGAAAGTGATAAACTGAAAATGGCTTTTCTTGCTAATATGAGCCACGAAATTCGTACTCCATTGAATGCAATCGTTGGTTTTTCGGATGTAATAGGAAATTCTTACAATGAATTAAGCAAGGAAGAAATTGAAGATTTTATAAGACTAATCAGCATCAATAGCGAACATCTAACAAGGCTTATTGATGATATACTCGACCTATCTAAAATAGAATCAAATACAATTGATTTTTCTTTTTCTGATAACTCATTAATATCTTTGTTTAAAGATATTGAGAAAGAACAAATAATGAGAAATATTTCAGAGATTGAAATAAAAGCAATATTGCCAGACAATGATATTAGAATTGTAACTGATGCTAGACGTTTGAAACAAGTCATTTGTAATCTGATAAATAACGCATGCAAATTTACTAAAAAAGGATTTATTCATTTTGGTTATACAGCCAGCAAAGAAGCAGTTTCACTATTTGTAGAAGATACAGGAATAGGTATCCCTTTCGAATATCAAGAACAGATATTCGAAAGATTCTACAAAATAAACTCCTTCAAACAAGGTACCGGATTAGGACTTTCAATTTGTAAAACGATTATAGATCATTTAAATGGAAAAATAACCGTTACATCCGAGTTGGGAAAAGGTAGTTGCTTCACAATTACATTACCTCTGAACAAAGAGAATAATCCCTAACGTTCCCGATATTCTTGAGGTGTAACTCCCGTATGCTGTTTGAAGTATTTATTAAAAAAGGAAAGATTATCAAATCCCAGCGACAAAGCAATATGTTTTACAGGTTTATCAGTAGATTTTAACCATACCTTAATATCTGTAATGATCAAAGAAGTAATTATCTGCAGAGGAGTTTTACCTGTCGCATTCTTAATAGATGAACTGAAATAAGGCAAACTTAGTCCCAACTGATCAGCATAAAATGTAACGTCATGGTGAACTGTATAAAATTTCAGAGCCAATTGCATAAAATCCTGATAAATAGCATACTTTCTTGTATACGAAGGTAAATACCAATTATTTTTCATTTTATAAAGTTCTGTTGATCCCTGAACAAACATCATGAGAATTGCATTGATAATTTCTCTGTTTTTCCTGTTTTTCAAAGATTTATATGCAATGATAGATGATTCATAAAACATCTTATAACTTTGTGCATCAAAAGGAGGCAAATTATATATTGGATTCTCTATGATAACCGGAAGAAGATGCTGGGTTGATCTCATCAAATTAATACTCTCGATAAAACCAGACGAAAATGCAGCAAAGTAAATATGTATATCTGATGAAAAATCATGAATTTCCATAAAATAATTAGAGGGTAAAGTAAGTAAGTCGTTCTCTTTAATATGATAAGTTCTGGCATTAATAGTTATCTGCATACTACCTCTTGTACACAGAATGAAAAAACAGGATTCTATTTTACAGGGATAATTTTTATAAGCCTTTAAGGATTTCTCAATTCCTTCTCCTACAGCATAATCAACAGATAAATTATATGTAGTTATACCTCTTCCTATCATTTAGATTGTCTTTGTATACAGCTATTTTACTTCCTTATTCAACCGATAAACCTATAATATACACATTAAATTGTTTAATTAATTACATAGAATCTTACTCTGAACAATTTATGATTCCGAGAGTTTTCCGATTTCTTTAGCTTCTCTTTCAGTAACCTTTCCGCCATGTCTATTCTGATATTGATGAACCATTTTTTATAGAATGGACATTATAAATAAAACAAGAATGAATATTATTTATTTTTTAGAAATCTGATCCTTCCTCCCCTCTTTATTTACAACAGCCGGATTACCTCTATATTCAATATCACCGCTACCACCAACCCTGGCACTAAGTTGTTTCGACGCATAACATTCAATATCTCCTGAACCTGAAACAGTAGCAATAACATTAGTAGTAACCAAATTTCCCGCACTAATATCACCGGAACCATTGACAGTCAGAATCGCATGTTGTGCAGTACCTTTCATTTCAATATCACCAGAACCCGCAATTTCTGCATTCACATTATCAACCTTCATATTTTTCAATACGATGTCCCCACTTCCTTTAACTGCCACAGAAATATCTGTATAGTTCAGATTTTCTGCATCAATATCTCCAGACCCCATTACATTCAATCCAATATTTGTACCTTTTATAGTACCTTTCAGACTTACATCCGAAGAACCTTGTATATCAACTTGCGTCAATGAGGGCGATGAAGCGATCACTTTCAAACGACGTTCTCCGCCATGAATATTGACTCCTTTCTTTATATTTACCTGTAATACTCCATTCACTGTATTTACTTCCAATAATTCAACCAGATTATCAGAACCGTAAATAAAAACTGCCACCTTAGAATTATTACTTTGGCGATATTCTACATCTGGACTACCCAATACTTTAATAGCACTGAAGTTACCTGCATTTTTTACTTCTTGCGTAATATATTTCTTACTGGGAATAACCGTCTGTGCTTTTACTCCTGTTACGGACAATAACATCCATATCATCCATACAGATACATTCTTTAAATTCTTCATAATTTCTTCGTTTAAATTGATTTATCACAAATATACTTTATATACTTTAAATAACAAGGAAATAACATACTATTCTTTATTGTATAACATCTATAAATTCATTACTTTTGTTCGTTAAAATAAAAAAATGAGCAATCATGGCAGATAATTATATAGAAAAACAACAAGAGGCATATGAGGCCCGAAAAGCCGCATGGAAACTAGCTATAAAGAATGGTAAAAAAACAACAACTCATCAAGCTAAAGCGAAACAAACTACTGAAACAGTCTCTGATACACTAACACAAAAGAGAAGAGTTTTTGTAACAGGAGGAGCAGAAGGAATAGGCAAAAGTATTGTATCAATGTTCTGTCAGGAAGGTGATTTAGTTGCATTTTGTGATAATAATGAGTTGGCAGGACAAGCCAGCGCAAAAGAGACAGGAGCTACTTTCTACCAAGTAAACGTCAGTGATAAAGAAGCACTTGAGAAATGTTTCCTGCATCTTCTGGCGGCATGGAAAGACATCGACATTGTCATCAATAATGTAGGTATCAGTACTTTCTCATCTATTACAGAAACAAGTGTGGAAGACTTTGACAGAATACTTTCTATCAACCTTCGCCCGACATTTATCCTTTCGAGACTACTGGCAATTCACCGCCAAGCTCAAGTTACTCCTAACCCTTATGGAAGAATAATTAATATTTGTTCTACACGATACTTAATGAGTGAACCCAGCAGCGAAGGATATGCCGCTTCCAAGGGAGGGATCTATTCGCTCACTCATGCATTAGCGACCTCTCTTTCAAAATGGAACATCACCGTAAATTCAATATCTCCGGGATGGATACAAACACAAAATTATGAGCAACTCCGTCCCGAAGCACATTTGCAACATCCTTCCAAACGAGTAGGAAAGCCGGAAGATATCGCCCGCATGTGTTTATTTATCTGTCAGAAAGAGAATGATTTTATCAATGGAGAAAATATCACGATTGACGGAGGTATGACAAAGAAAATGATCTATGTAGAATAAACCAATCTAATCGTTTTTTTGCTTATTAAAAGAGTAACACTATCCTACCAACATAGTGACGGTATATGCTCAACATGGTGTAACCATCCGAGACATATACCGTCATTCTTTTACAAACATTATTATGTAACCCAAAACAGCACCTATAATAGCTATTTTAATTCAAATAGCATCTTTTTACCATGCACAAGTTCATCATGAGTAATACGGTACTTATTTATTTTTTTACCGTTTAATAATACTTTATCAATATAAAGAGTTTCCGTCCCAGTACGATTACTTTCAATTACCAACTCCTTCTCTTTATACCATTTCGGATCCAGACAGATCGTTACTTTATTGAAAATCGGAGTCGTCAAAGTATATTCCGGCAATCCGGGACAATCCGGATAGAAACCAATCATATTGAAAATAGCCCAAGCCGACATCGTTCCCGTATCATCATTTCCGGGAATTCCATTCGGTTTTGTCGTAAAATACTTATCCAACACACGTTGAGTTTCTTTTTGTGTACGCCATTCCTCTCCCTTAAAATATGAGAATAAATAAGCATAAGCAATATCCGGTTCATTAGCGGGATCATAAAGTCCTTCATCAAATACCATTTGTAACTTATTGATAAAAGGTTTCTTCCCTCCCATCAACTTCGCAAGTCCGTAAACATCGTGCGGCACATAGAATGTATAGTTCCATGAATTACCTTCATGAAAGCCCGGACTCGGTTCAAAGTTCTCTCCTTGCTTCGGATCAAACGGACTATAGAAAGTTCCATCTGAAAGAATCGGACAAAATGTACCATATTCTTTACTATAATAATGTCTATAACCCAAAGAACGTTTGTAGAACAGTTCTGCATCTTTCTTCTTACCTAATGCATTGGCAAAACGTGAAAGTGCAAAGTCTGCAATATAATATTCCAACGCATGGGATACAGAGTTATCATATTGTTCGCGGAGAGGAATATATTCTTTCTCTATATAATCATCATTATCCGGACGCATCAGGTTTTCAGTTCCGGGCAATGTAGCCGATTTATACATCGCTTCATAAGCCAGATCGACATCGAAATCACGCAAACCTTTCATCCATGTATCCACAATAACCGGAATACTCGGATCACCCTCCATAGTCAGCGTCTCTCTTCCATACAATTCCCATTTCGGCAACCACCCATATTCCCGATACATATCAAGCATGGTACGTACCATTTCTATCTGACGTTCCGGATAAACCAAGGTCAGCAGCTGATGTACATTCCTATACGTATCCCAAAGAGAGAATACCGTATAGCGGTCTCCTTTCGTTGTCAGAATCTTATCACTTTCCATTGCCGGATATTCTCCATTAACATCCTGCAAAATATTAGGATGAATCAATAAATGATAAAGCGCCGTATAGAAAACCGTTTTCTGATCATCCGTTCCTCCTTCCACAGTAATTCGTGACAGGTCACCGTTCCATTTGGCACGTGCATCTGCATGAACCGTTTCAAAACTCTTTTCTGCCTGTTCCTTATCCAGATTCAAACGGGCATTCTCAATACTGACAAAAGAAACACCTATCCGTACCTCTATCTGTTCACCTTCTTCCGTATCGAAAGAGAAATAAGCTCCCACATCATCTCCGGCAATCTCTTTCCCGTACTTAGTATACAATTTATATTTCCCATTATCCGAGTCCCATTGAGCTTCTACCCCTGTCATCGGACGTTGTTTCTTCCAATACCCCGTTGCAGCAGGAATTTTATTCACCCGCATCACAAAATAGATAGGAAATACCGCTTGTGGATTATAGCAGAAAGTACCCAACAACTTCATTCCTTCCACCTCACAATCATTCACACGACGAAGCATTGCTCCTGTCTCATTCGTTAATCCTTCCCCCAAATTCAACAATACATGACTTTTACCTTTCGGGAAAGTGAAACGTGTAATCCCCGTACGAGGTGTAGCCGTAGTTTCCGTCTTCACATTATATTTTGTTAGATAGTTAGAATAATATCCGGGAGAGGCTTGTTCGTCTTTATATTTACTTCCATATTTTTTGTAATCAACGTTCAGTTCTCCTGTAGTAGGCATTAATAATAAAGATCCTAACTCTGGACAACCGACACCACTCAAATTCACATGAGCATATCCTGTAAAAAAACAATTCGTATGTTCATAAGGAGTAGACCACCAGCGGGCATCTTTATCATATTTATTATCAGAGGAGCCCATCACATTAAAAGGCACAACGGACATCATTCCGTTCGGGCAGACAGCCCCCGGATTAGTAGTTCCGAAATTTGTTGTTCCGATAAAAGGATCCACATAATCTATCAACAAATTCTTTTTCTCATTGAAAGGGGGGCCTCCCCCCTCTTCCGCATAAACGGAATGAAGAGAGAAAGCAAGTGTGTAAGCTAATAGTATGCGTTTCATATTTAGATAATACTCGTTCGTTTAATAAATTCGATGATTTCCTTGATATAACCGAAAGCCACACCTACTACAGTATCCGCTGCACCATAATAAACAGCTACCCGTTCACCATCTTGCAAAGCCGCACAAGGGAATACCACATTAGGCACATCTCCCTGAAGTTCATAAGGAGCAGCCGGACCGAGCAAATATTCACGAGTTCGGTACAATACTTTCTCCGGATGATCCTTGTCAAGAATAGCAGCACCCATCGAGTAACGGAAACCATTGCAAGTCGTAATCACTCCATGATAGAAAAGCAACCAACCTTCATCTGTCAGGAAAGGTACCGAACCTGCACCGATTTTAGTACATTGCCATGCACTTTCAGGAAAGGGAGTAACTTTCATCACGCAACGATGTTCACCCCAATATTTCATATCCGGACTGAAGCTGATGTAAATATCACCGAATGGTGTATGTCCATTGTCACTGGGACGACTCAACATAGCATACTTACCATCTATTTTTTGTGGGAAAAGTACACCATTACGATTGAAAGGAAGGAACGCATTCTCACATTGGAAGAACTCCTTGAAATCATAGGTATAAGCAATACCTATAGTCGGACCATGATAACCGTTGCACCAAGTCACCCAGTAACGGTCTTCAATCCATGTCACACGAGGATCGTATTTATATTCAGATTCAATCATCTCCGTATTACCTGCTTTGAAGCGAATAGGTTCATGGCTAATATCCCAATGAATGCCGTCTTTACTAAATCCTGTGAAAATATTCATCTGGACAGCCTTATTATCGCAACGGAATACCCCAGCGAATCCATCTTCAAAAGGGACCACTGCGCTATTAAAGATACTATTGGATGAAGGAATATGATAACGTCCGATAACCGGATTCTGTGAATAACGCCACATAACGTCTGTACATCCTGCTGGACGTTCTTCCCAAGGCATTTGAATTTTACTCATAGTTATATTTTTATATTAGTTATTTTTTAGAGTCATCATGAGTGAATGGAATAAAATATGTAATCAGAAAAGCCGGAATAGTAGCCAGCAACACATAAATAAAGAAATCCCGGTAGCCAAGCAAATCACTCAAGTAACCGCTAGCCATTCCCGGTAACATCACTCCCAGATTCATAATCGCCGACGCAAAAGCATAATGAGACATCTGATACTTTCCGGGAGCAATCTGCTGCATCATGAACAAGGTCAGTCCGACAAAGCCGAAGCCGTAACCAAAATATTCCATGGTAATACAAGTTCCTACTAAATAAAGATTATCCGGTCGAACAATAGCCAGAAAAGTATAAGCAATAAACGGAAGATTGAATATGCAACAAAGCGAGAAAAGTGTTTTTTTCAATCCAAACTTAGAAACATAAAAACCTGCCAGCAAAGAACCAAGCACAAAAGCCGCAGAACCGAATATTCCAACCAATGTACCGATTTCTGTGGTTGTCAGTCCCAACCCACCGACTTCTCTTGACGAACGAAGAAACAAAGGAGCAACTTTCATGATAAAACCTTCTCCTAACCGATATAAGATAATGAAGAAAATATAGTAAATGATATGTTTTTTAGTGAAGAAGTTACGTATTACCGCAACCAGTTCTCTGCCAACTTCCGCAACCGTTTTTCTCTCGGCAGAAGAAACCGGGACTTGTGTCGATGGCAACATTTTTATATGATAAATCCCCAATAAGACAAGCATTAATGCAATGATCCCATAAATAATCATCCAAGAGTACGAATAAGCTTCCTTGTTCATCTCCAACGGAGCTCCTTCTGTAGCCCCGAAGTATTCAGATAGCATACCTGCCAAAGCAACCAGCCCTCCATTAGCCACCAATTTGGCAATATTGTAAAAAGCTCCCTGAACTCCAATATACTTAGTCTGATCAACTTGGTTTAACTCTGCATGTATACCCCGTCACAAGCCACATCATGCGTTGCTCCGCTAAATGCAATCACAGCCATGGTAGAAATACTAATCGCAAAAAAGTAATTAGAAAACAAAGAAAATGCGACCAGTCCAAACAGAAAACCACTTAACATTTCAGTCAGCAGAACAAAGAATTTCTTCGTCCGGTACATTTCCATAAAAGGACTCCATAGAAATTTCAAAGTCCAAGGAAGTATTAACAGGGAAGTCCAAAACGTAATTTGTGTATCCGAAACTCCTAATTCCTTATACATATACAAAGAAACCAGATTTACCGCAATGAAAGGAAGCCCCATTGCATAATAAGCAGTAGGTACCCAATAAACAGGATTAGTAGCTTTGTGTTGAGAAACAGTTTTATTATGTTGCATAAATCATAGTATATAGATGAAAATATATTTTTATCATACTCATATATAATACAACTAAGATAGTAAAATTACTAATACCCATTCCTACTTTTTTTTAAATTTTCTCTTTTACCTGAATATTTTCCGGACTTCTTCTCACATTTTTTATTTTTTCTCCTTGTTCTTTCCGTTAAAATTAAAAAGAAACCTATCTTTGTCTGATAAGCTAATGTCAATAACAAAATAATTTCTTTAAAATGAAACATGAGAGTGAGCTCCTAGTATATAAAGCCTCTGCCGGATCCGGCAAAACCTTTACACTGGCTGTGGAATACATTAAATTATTGATTCTCAATCCACGTGCATACCAACACATTTTGGCTGTTACCTTCACCAACAAAGCGACAGCCGAAATGAAAGAGCGCATTCTCAGCCAGCTATATGGCATTCAGACAGGCGACAAAGACTCCGAAGCTTATCTTGAACGTATTGAAGAAGAGACAGGAAAAACAGAAGAAGAAATACGAATAGCTGCTGGAACAGCTTTAAGCTATATGTTACACGATTATAGCCGTTTCCGCGTAGAAACAATCGACTCGTTCTTTCAGTCCGTCATGCGTAATCTGGCACGTGAACTTGAACTTAGCCCGAACCTGAATATCGAACTGAATAATGCCGAAGTATTGAGTGATGCTGTAGACAGCATGATCGAAAAACTCGGACCTACTTCTCCTGTGCTGGCTTGGCTATTGGACTACATCAACGAACGAATTGCAGACGATAAACGCTGGAATGTATCTGACGAAGTGAAAAACTTTGGACGCAATATATTTGACGAAGGTTATATTGAAAAAGGAGGAGGACTTCGCCAACGGCTTCGTACCCCTGACACGATAAAAGAATATCGAAAACAACTAAAAACTCTGGAAACCGAGATTCTGGAACAGATGAAAGGATTCTATGAACAGTTTGAAGGAGAATTGGATAACCATGCACTAACTGCCGATGATCTGAAAAACGGTTCAAGGGGAATCGGAAGTTATTTTCGTAAACTGAATAACGGAATTCTAAGTAACGATATTCGGAATGCGACTGTAGAAAAATGCCTGGAAGATGCAAAGAACTGGGCAACTAAGACTTCTCCCCGTTATGGAGATATTATTGCTTTGGCCGGCTCGAGTCTGATGCAGATTCTGGAAGACGCGGAAAAACTCCGTTCAAAGAATAATCTTTTGTTAAATAGTTGCCGCCTTTCCCTGCAACATCTCAATAAAGTACAACTTCTCGCCAATATCGACGAAGAAGTACGTCAATTAAATCATGACAACAACCGCTTCCTTTTATCAGATACTAACGCATTACTCCATCAATTAGTAAAAGACGGAGATTCTTCATTTGTCTTTGAAAAGATAGGAACCAACATCCGTAACGTTATGATCGATGAGTTTCAAGATACCAGCCGGATGCAATGGGGAAATTTCAAACTCCTTTTGCTCGAAGGTCTGTCTCATGGTGCCAATAGCTTGATTGTAGGAGATGTCAAGCAATCTATCTACCGTTGGAGAAACGGAGATTGGGGAATTCTGAATGGACTGAATGATCATATCGAACATTCTAAAGTTCGTGTCAAGACATTGGTAACCAACCGGAGAAGCGAAACAGCCGTCATTCGATTTAATAATCGTATTTTTACAGCTGCAGTGGACTACTTGAATGATATCTACAAAAAGCAATTGAATAAAGATTGTGAAGATTTACAGAAAGCATACGCAGATGTCGTTCAGGAATCCCCGAAAGAAGTAGAAAAAGGATATGTGAAAGTCTCATTCCTTGAGCCTGATGAGGAGCATGATTATACAGAACAGACACTTATCAGTCTGGGGGAAGAAGTAAAAAGGTTGCTTGCCTCTGGCATAAACCTGAATGATATTACTATTCTGGTACGAAAGAATAAAAATATTCCCCGAATCGCCAATTACTTTGACAAAGAGCTACATTACAAAATAGTATCAGATGAAGCCTTTCGCTTGGATGCTTCCCTTGCAATTTGTATGATGATAGACGCACTGCGTTATTTATCCAATGAGAATAATCGCATTGCACGTGCTCAACTAGCCATCGCATACCAGAATGAAGTTTTGCAAAAAGAGTTAGATATCAATACTCTCTTAATGCATCCTGTAGAAGACTATCTCCCTCCAATTTACCTTGAAAAGCTTGCCGAACTAAGGTTAATGCCTCTATATGAATTATTAGAAGAACTTTTCAGTATCTTTGAAATGAACCGTATCCAGCAACAAGACGCTTATTTATTTGCTTTCTTCGATGCTGTGACCAACTATTTACAAAGCAATTCCTCGGAACTTGACAGCTTTCTTCGTCATTGGAACGAAACATTGTGTAGCCAAACAATTCCTAGCGGTGAAGTAGATGGTATCCGTATTTTCTCTATTCACAAATCCAAAGGATTGGAATTCCATACAGTACTCCTTCCATTCTGCGACTGGAAACTTGAAAATGAAACAAATAACCAGTTGGTATGGTGTGCCCCTCAGGTAGCTCCATTTAACACACTGGATATACTTCCCATCAACTATTCCACCCAAATGGCAGAATCAATTTATGGAAACGATTACTTGCATGAACGATTGCAATTGTGGGTAGACAATCTTAACTTACTATACGTAGCTTTTACTCGTGCAGGAAAGAATCTGATTATCTGGAGCAAGAAAGGACAAAAAGGTACCATGTCCGAATTGCTTACGAATACATTACCCGTCGTAGCCCTAAAAGAAGGAATCGAATGGGAAGAAGATTGCTACGAACAAGGAAAGCTTTGTCCTTCTGAAGCGAAGAAAGCTAAAGTTTCCACCAATAAACTTACCCGAAAACCGGATAAGTTACCCATTCATATGGAATCCATGCACCACGATATCGAATTCAGACAATCCAACCGTTCTGCTGATTTCATACAAGGAATTGAGGAAGACGAATCCAGTAACCGTTTCATCAATCGCGGACGTATGCTTCACACGTTATTTTCTGCTATTGAGACAGCGGATGACATTGAACCAGCTATCGAACGGCTTGTATTTGAGGGGGTAATCAGAGATCAGGATAAAGAAGAAATGACTCGTGAAGTGGCACATAAGGCCTTCTCACTTCCCGAAATACAAGAATGGTATTCTGGGGAATGGACACTATTTAACGAATGTGCTATCGTATACAAAGAAAAGGGGATCCTTCAAACCCGTCGTCCGGACCGTGTCATGATGAAAGACGGGCAAGTGGTTGTTGTCGATTTCAAGTTTGGAAAAGAAAATTCCAAATATAATATGCAGGTAAAAAGCTATATGCAATTACTTGCCCAAATGGGGTATAAAAATATTACCGGTTATCTATGGTATGTAGAGGAAGAAAGAATTGTAAAAGTATAACAGAAGAATATGGATAAAGTATATACAATGAAAAAAGTTCCTTTAATAGGAATTGCCCGTCACAGGCTTACCATTGATGGTGAGGGAGTTACAACTCTCGTCGCATTTCATGGTTGTCCGTTACATTGCAAATACTGCCTGAATCCTACATCCCTGCATCCGGATGGTATTTGGAAAAAATATGATTATCTAAAGCTTTATGAAGAGCTACGTCAAGACGAACTTTACTTTCTTGCCAGTGGTGGCGGAGTTACTTTTGGCGGTGGAGAACCACTATTGCAAAGCGAATTTATTTTTCAATTCCGCCAGCTATGCGGTCCTCAATGGAGAATTACAGTAGAAACATCGCTCAATGTTCCGTTACAACATCTGGAACTTCTATTACCTGTTATTGATAACTACATTATTGATATTAAAGATATTAATAATGATATCTATCTCCAGTACACTCAAAAAGAAAATATGACTGTTCTTTCAAATCTTCGTTACTTAATCAAACACGGAAAAGCAGAACAAATCATCGTCCGTACTCCATTCATACCCTCTTATAATACAGATGAGGATATAGATGCCAGTATCCAACGACTAAAAGAAATGGGAATTATCCATTTTGATCGATTCAAATATAAAACACCTAACAACTAATAGAGCCATGAAAAGAGGAAAGCAAACTTGTAAGATCTTGAAAGAGATTCGCCGACAAATAGCTGAAGCGAATGATATTGAATTTATCACTTCTGAATGTCAGTACCATGGGGATTGTCTGGGTAGTTGTCCGAAATGTGAAGCTGAGGTACGTTATCTGGAACAGCAGTTGGAAAGAAAAAGACTGGCAGGTAAAGCAATTACCATTTTAGGAATTTCCGCCGGAATGCTTACGATGGTTCCCATACAGGCCGAAGCACAACAGGTAAAAACGACAACAATAGAAAAAAAAACAGATTCCATTAGTGTGGTTGAAGGAGAAAACGTATTACCCGGAGTCATCGAAACAATGCCCGAATTTCCCGGCGGACAAGCTAAATTACTGGAATATATAAAAACAAATCTTCGTTATCCCGATCCTGACTGTTGCATATCAGGACATGTGATCGTGCAATTTAAGGTGATGAAAAATGGTAGTATAAATGAAATCAAAGTTGTAAAAGGATTGCATCCATTATTTGATCAGGAAGCATTAAGAGTGATCAGTACTATGCCCAAATGGAATCCCGGAAAAATAAAGGATCGTCCGGTAAATACCTTATTTACTGTGCCGGTTACATTTAAATATGAAAATAATGATTCAACCAAATTACCAAAAACCCACATATTAGAAACTGCAACAAAAGATACCCCAGAAAGTCAGTTCATCACAGTAAAAGGAAAAGTGGTCTATACTGACGGCACTCCCATAGTAGGAGCAAATATTTATGAATATAAAAATGAGCAGAATAATACTATATCTTATGTGGATGGTTATTTTCAATTAACGATAGATAGAAGACATGCCTTATTTGTTACATACATAGCCTTCAAGCGACAGGATATTAGATTAAACAAGTATAAATCACCCTATATAACAATAGTACTTCATGAAAGTGAACCTGTAATTATGGGTGAAGCCATCATTCAAACAAGATAGCCATGAATCGAGGAAAGCAAACTTGTAAGATCTCAAAAGAGACTTGCTGGTAAATAACTGAAACAAATGATATGAAATAGATCCTCTGGGAAATTAGCAGATGGTACCAAAGTAGCTGTTAAATATACAATTCCAGTTATGTTCAAATTACAATAAAGAATAAATTTTTTAATAATAATATGCAATCATTTCTCCAACTAGTCGCTCATGACCTGTACTCTAAAATAGGAAACAACCTGTCACGTACAGTACTCGTCTTCCCAAATAAACGTGCAAATCTGTTCTTTAACGAATATCTCGCGGATGAATCCGATCATCCCATTTGGTCACCCACCGCTATGAGTATCAGCGACCTGTTTCAGAAAATGTCCATACAGAAAGTAGGAGACCCGATTCGTCTGGTCTGTGAACTTTATAAAGTATTCCGGGAAGAGACACAAAGTCAAGAGACATTGGATGATTTCTATTTCTGGGGAGAATTACTTATAAGTGATTTCGACGATGTAGACAAAAATATGGTGAATGCAGACAAACTATTCAGTAATCTGCAAGATCTGAAAAATCTAATGGATGATTACGACTTTCTCGATAAAGAACAGGAAGAAGCTATCAAACAGTTTTTTCAAAACTTCTCCATTGAACGACGTACTGAATTGAAGGAAAAGTTTATCTCTCTATGGGATAAACTAGGTACAATCTACCATCATTATCGTAAGAATCTGGCTGAATTAGGCATTGCCTACGAAGGTATGCTCTATCGCAATGTCATCGAAGAACTGGACACAGACCGATTAAAATACGATAAATATATATTTGTCGGTTTCAACGTACTAAACAAAGTTGAAAAGGAACTTTTTGTCAAACTGAAGAATGTAAACAAAGCAATGTTCTATTGGGATTATGACCTCTTCTATACCCAGCAAATAAAAAAACATGAGGCCGGAGAATTCATTAAAAAGAACCTCAAAGACTTCCCAAATGAACTTCCGGAAAGTTATTTCAATTCTATACAACAGCCTAAAAAAATTCGTTATATCTCCGCTTCTACCGAAAATGCACAAGCACGTTTCTTGCCTGAATGGATACGCAACACTTTTTCCGGCAATTATGAAGAAAAAGAAAATGCTGTAGTACTCTGCAACGAAGCCTTACTCCTTCCCGTCCTTCACTCCATCCCGCAAGAAGTGAAAAATGTAAATATCACTATGGGATTTCCCTTGGCACAGACTCCGGTATATAGTTTTATCAATGCAGCTATGGAATTACAAACAAACGGTTATCGCTCGGACACCGGACGATTTACCTACGAAGCTGTTTCTGCTATACTTAAACATCCCTATACCCGCCAGCTCTCGGTACAAGCCGAATCATTGGAATGGGAACTAACAAAAACGAACCGTTTCTATCCATTTCCTTCAGAATTGAAGAAAGATAATTTTCTGGCAAACCTTTTCACTCCTCGTAGTGGAATTAAAGATCTTTGCAACTACCTTACTGAATTAATCAACGACATCTCAGTTCTCTATCGTCAGGAAAACGAATTCAAAGATATTTTCAATCAACTCTACCGGGAGGCACTTTTTCAGAGTTTCACTAAAATAAACCGCATATATAGTTTGATAGAAAGTGGTGAACTGGAAGTGCGCACAGATACTCTAAAACATTTGATAACGAAAGTTCTGACCGCATCTAATATTCCTTTTCATGGAGAACCTGCTATCGGAATGCAAGTCATGGGAGTATTGGAAACACGTAATCTGGATTTTCGCAACCTTGTCATGTTATCACTTAACGAAGGACAATTACCCAAATCCGGAGGCGAATCCTCTTTCATTCCCTATAATCTGCGAAAAGCTTTTGGAATGACCACCATTGAACATAAAAATGCAGTATATGCATACTATTTCTACCGTCTCATTCAACGGGCAGAAAATATCACTTTACTATACAATACTTCCTCCAACGGTCTGAACCGTGGAGAATGGTCACGTTTCATGCTACAATTTCTGGTAGAAGGACCTCACGAGATTACTATGGAATATTTAGAAGCGGGGCAATCTCCACAAAATATAACAGATATTCAAATAAAAAAGACTCCTGAGGTATTGGCACGCCTACATCACACTTATGACAGTTCCAACCCTCGTTCACTGATCTTATCTCCATCGGCTCTCAATGCTTACCTCGATTGCCGCCTGAAATTCTATTATCGCTATGTAGCACGATTGAAAGCTCCCGAAGAAGTTAGTGCCGATATTGACTCTGCTCTATTCGGAACTATTTTTCATCGTTCTGCTCAACTTGCCTATACAGATCTGATAGCTAACGGCCAAACTGTACAAAAAGACGATTTGGAAAAATTATTGCGCAACGATGTGAAATTACAGGACTACGTAGATCGTGCTTTCAAGGAAAAACTCTTCAAAGTTCCTATAGATGAGAAACCCGAATACAATGGAGTGCAGCTTATCAACTCTAAAGTGATAATTTCTTATCTAAAACAATTACTAAGAAATGACCTTCAATATGCTCCGTTCGAAATGATAGCAATGGAAAGCGATGTTGAAGAAAAAATAAAAATCCAAACAACACAAGGTCCATTAACTATCCGCCTCGGAGGAACAATAGACCGTATAGACTCTAAAGAAGATACTTTACGTATTGTAGACTACAAAACTGGTGGAAGCCCTAAAACTCCCGCTAATATCGAACAACTGTTTACACCGGCAGAAACACGTCCTAACTATATCTTCCAAACTTTTTTATACGCATCCATAATGAGCCGTCAGCAATCACTGAAAGTAGCCCCTGCACTACTTTATATCCATCGGGCTGCTTCTGAAAGCTACTCTCCTGTTATAGAAATGGGAGAACCTCGAAAAACAAAAATACCTGTCAATAATTTCGCTTTTTTCGAAGATGAGTTTCAAGAACATCTAAAAGCATTATTGGAAGAAATCTATGATGAAAAGGAATCTTTTACGCAAACAGAAGACGCAAAAAAATGTAATTTCTGCGATTTTAAATCAATCTGCAAGAGAGGATAAGAAAAAGAAGTTGTATCAAAATACTGATTAACATCTGCTTCTATCATCCCAAACGTAGTGAAGATTTTCTTTTCTGACTCATACAGAAAGTAAATTCTTCACTATGTTTATAATAAGAGAGCAAAATGATAACCATTATCAATTTTGATACAACCTCTTTTTCTTTATAAGGACTTTAGAAATAGTCCTTTCTATCTTAAAACCTGAAATTATCGCTGCAACAATGGCACTGAGAAACTAAACGTAGATCCTTCTCCTTCTTTCGAAGTGAACCAAAGATCACCTCCATTCTTAACCACAAAATCCTTGCAAAGTAACAATCCAAGTCCGGATCCTTCTTCATTATTCGTACCGAAAGTACTGAAATGTGTATCCGTATGCAGCAATTTCTTCTGATTTGTCTCGTCAATACCACAACCGGAGTCCTTCACACTAACCACTGCCATGCTATCCTCTTCTGTCAAAGATATCACTATCTCAGTTCCTTCATTACTAAATTTAATAGCATTACTGATCAAATTACGAATTACCGTTTTTATCATATCAATGTCGGCTCTTACTTCTACCCGGTCTGAAGAAATGTCAAGTACAATCTTTATCTTCTTCAATCCGGCTACCATATTGAAGATCTCACTTACACCTTCTATTACTTCTACCAGATTGATATCCTGATAAACTACTTTCAACTTACCGATCTGGCTTTTAGTCCATTTCAATAAATTATCAAGCAGAGAAAATACGTCTTCCGTCGTTTGATTAGCCATCGTAAGTAGTTCGTACATCTCGTCACCTATCGTCTGAGTTGGCAGGTTCAAAATCAGCATATTCAGTACCATTTTGATTGATCCCATTGGTGAACGCAAGTCATGTGCTATCACAGAATAAAGTTTATCACGTCCCATGATTGTTCTGCGTAATTCCTCTGTTTGTGCCACAATAATCCGTTTAGCAGCCACCAAAGAAATCTGGTGAGTCACACGAATAATTAATTCTTCTTTGTTAAAAGGCTTTGAGATAAAATCATTCCCCCCTACCTGAAATCCCTTTACAATATCTGCTGTACTATTCAGCGCTGTAAGAAAAATAATAGGAATTTCACTCATTATCGAATCAGCTTTCATTTTTGTGGCGACCTCGAATCCACTCATATCTGGCATCATGACATCCAGCAATACTAAATCAGGTTTTTCTTTTTCAACCTGTTCCAAAGCTTGCTGTCCATTATTTGCCGTTACAATATTGAATTTCTCATTTGTCAAAAGCACTTTCAACAGAAGGACATTCGAAATCACGTCATCCACAATAAGGATCTTATATTCGGACGGATTTATTTCCACATTCATATCTTCGATTTTTTAGATTACATCAAATTTGTTTAAAATACTCAATCATTCGTAGCAGTCCTTCTTCTAATTCGATTGTCGGTTGCCATCCTAGTTTTTCCTTTGCCAATGTTATATCCGGTTGTCGTTGTCTCGGATCGTCGTGTGGTAAAGGCTTGAAAACAATCTTCGAAGCAGATCCAACTAATTGAATCACTTTCTCTGCTAATTCAAGCATTGAGAATTCATGTGTATTTCCAATATTCACAGGACCTGTAAAATCATCCTCAGTATTCATCATTCTCACCATCCCCTCAACCATGTCATCTATATACTGGAAACTACGTGTCTGTTTACCATCTCCATAAATAGTAATATCTTCATTTTTTAATGCCTGCGTGATAAAGTTGGATACCACACGTCCATCATTTGGCAACATCCGCGGTCCATATGTATTAAATATACGAATTATTTTTACGCGAACCTTATTCTGACGAAAATAATCCATACATAAAGTTTCCGCACAACGTTTCCCTTCGTCATAGCATGAACGGTAACCTATCGGATTCACATTTCCCCAATAATTCTCAGGTTGGGGATGAATAGCCGGATCGCCATATACTTCGCTGGTAGAAGCCTGCAATATCTTAGCATTCACTTTCTTTGCCAGTCCAAGCATATTAAAGGTTCCCAATACTGACGTTTTAGTCGTCTGAATCGAATCATATTGATAATGAATGGGCGATGCCGGACAAGCTAAATTATAGATTTCATCTACTTCGACAAAAAAAGGAAAGGTTACGTCATGTTCTACTAACCTAAAATTAGGCTCATTCATCAAGTGCTTTATATTATCTTGAGAACCTGTAAAAAAGTTATCCAAGCATATAACATAATAACCTTCTTTTATGAGTCGTGTACAAAGATGAGAACCTATAAAACCGGCCCCACCGCTTACCAATATTCTCTTCATTTTTACTTTTACTATTTTTTAATCTCTCTGTTTTGTTTATTGAATACAAATATAACCACTTTACCCCTAATATGCAAATCAAACAATCAAAAATAGTTGCGATTTCCGAAACAACTCTCCTTTCGCAAATGTTAATTATAAAAATGTAATATTTACCGTAGAAATTATGATAACATCTGAATTAAATACGGGACTCATAGACGCCGTAAGAGAAAAATTATCACCGAAAGAAAACATAGCCAATCTACTAATGGATACTCTTTTCATAGGTAAAGAAGCCATCTACAGACGGTTGCGCGGCGAGGTCCCTTTCACACTGGAAGAAGCCGCCCTTATTTCAAGAAAACTGGGCGTATCACTGGATAAAATTGTTGGAGTAAGTTTCAGTGCCAATGCTGTATTCGACATGAATGTAGTAAACCATAACGATCCTTTTGAAACCTACTATACAATCCTAAATAAATATACCAAATTACTGTATACAATGCGGGATGATCCGACTTCCACCTTAGGAACTTCCTCCAATGTCATCCCTCAAACGCTTTATCTGAAATATGATATCTTGTCGAAGTTTCGCCTATTCAAATGGATGTATCAGAATATGCATATACAATGCAAACATTTCGAAGAAATGGAAATCCCTAAAAAAATATACGATATCCAGAAAGACTTTGTTGCAACCACACAACATATCCATTCCACAGATTACATTTGGGATAATATGATCTTCCATCATCTGATCAATGACCTCCAGTATTTTTCTGACATTCATCTCATCTCAGATAAGGAAAAATTGCATATCAAGGACGAATTGCATCAATTGGTGAACGAATTGGAAGAATTGGCTATTACAGGAAAAACGGAAGCTGGTAATGATATACATATCTATGTTTCCCATATCAATTTTGAAGCGACCTACAGCTATCTGGAATCCAACTCACTCCAACTTAGCATGATACGGGTATATTCTATCAATTCTATTACGACTCAGGATTGCGAAATGTTCCTAAGCCTGAAAGAATGGATACAGTCATTAAAGAAATTCTCTACCCTAATTTCCGAAAGCGGAGAGATGCAACGTATCCAGTTCTTCAAGCAACAACGAGAAATTATCAATATACTGTAGAATCTTTCTGTTTCGATTTTCGAAACAGAAAGATTTATATAGTTACAATATTCGAAAGAACACCTATCTCTTTTCTCGCGTTTTTCATTCTGCGATCATAACCTCGTCTTTTCCTCCTTAATCAGAAAGACTACATATTTTTCATACTTGTTTTAACATACTAAACTCTCATCCATAAACTTTAAATTTGCAGTGAAGATATATCTAAACATATTATTAATCAAAAAAAGAAGAATATGATGAAAAATAATATTGCCAATGAGTTGATTGCAGAGATGAAAGTGAGAATTCCCAAGGGACAGAATCTTGCCACCTATCTGACAGACACTTTATGTATGGGAAAAGAAGCAGTCTATCGGAGGCTTCGGGGTGAAGTCGTTTTTACGTTCGATGAAATAGCTTTGCTTTCTTGCCGGTTAGGCATTTCCATCGACCAAATCATCGGTAATCATCTTGCCAATCGGGTAACGTTCGATCTGAACCTACTTCGTGCACAAAATCCGATGGAAAGTTATTACGAAATTATTGACCGTTATCAAAAGATATTCGACTATGTGAAAAGTGATAGTAGTACGGAGATATATACCGCCTCTAATCTGCTTCCATTCACTCTTTATTCCTCCTATGAATATATGTCTAAATTTCGCATTTGTCGTTGGATTTACCAGAATGAGCATATAAAAACGCCTAATTCACTAACTGATATGAAGATAGAAGACCGGATTGTCAATGCACATAAGAAATTGAGTGAGAGTGTGAGACAATGCCAGAAGACATATTTCATTTGGGATACCAATATCTTTTACTCTTTCATTAAGAGATTAAATACTTTGCTAGCTTGAACCTGATATCGGAAGAAGATGTAAGCCATTTAAAAGATGAACTTTATCAATTGCTTTTAGTTATGGAGAATCTATCTAACAAAGGAGAATTCGGAAATGGTAAGAAAGTCTATTTTTATCTTTCTAATATTGATTTCGAGGCAACCTATAGCTTTATACAGAAAAAAGACTTCCAAATCAGCCTGCTACGTGTTTATTCCATCAATTCTATGGATTCTCAAAGTCAACATATCTGCCAGATGCAACAAAAATGGATCCAGTCGTTGAAACGACATTCTCTTTTAATCTCTGGCAGCGCAGAAGTACAACGCATCACCTTTTTTGAAAAGCAACAGGCAATAATCGATACGTTGTAAATATAGAAACAGGTCAGGATGTAATTATCCTGACCTGCTCTCTCAAGAACAGATTTTACTTTCCACCCTCACTCTTTAAGGCGGGAGCATTTAACTCCCAATCTGTACCCGAATTACTTTTTCAGCTCAGTTTATATCTTGATCCTTTTTTCAATCACGTTGCAAATATCGTGAAATTCTAATGAAATACTATTGAAGGTCCATTTCTGAATTTATAAATACTTAAAATATAAAATGCTACTAATGAAAAGGAGTAAATCTTCAATTTCACTTTCCAATACAAAATTAATATGATTTTCTTTCTGTTTCAGTAGGAGCCACTTCATCAGGAATACTAAATTCATGATTCGCAAACAAGTCTGCTAATCCGGAAATCTGCTTCAGACGTAACAACTCGTCACGGTCCATACCAATATTTTTCATTATCCATTGATCGGACATACCTGCTTTGTCCAATTCAGCAACAATATGACACATCAATTCAATATTATGCATTCCTCGTGCACGATTGTGTCGGATCGTTGAACTCATTCGGTTCGATAAATCCTTATCAATTACTACAATTGGAAGCAATCCATTCTCGCGTTGATAAATACGTTTCGAAGTTTTCAATACCGTATAACGATGATAACCGTCCACCAAAATGTAACGATCTTTATCTTTGTCATAATAGCATACACAAGGCATTGTAAATCCATCTTCCCAGATCGACAGCTCCAGCAACTTCATTTCAGGTGGAGCAACCACATTAGGGTTATAATCATTTGCAAATACCTTTTCTACAGGTACGGCTTTCACTCCGTAAACCGGACTTTTATCAACACTCATGATACTATAATTCTATATTGTTCCATAATTTGACTTCTTTTACTCATCTCTTCCTTTGTCGGAGAAAATCCCATGTACTTACAAGCATGATCATTCTTCAGAATACAAATACACATTCGTTTATAAGTAGGTATCTCCCGGAATTCCGGAATATCAATATCTTCCTGATATTCCATACGTACCGGTTTCTTCAGGGTTTTATAGTTACTGTTATCCATCACAATGATAGGCACTTTGGCATCAATCAACTTCTTAATCGTAGCATCACTCAGACAGCTCCCTTGGTCCGCCAAAAGCTTACACTTACCGACAGCTTCCGAAGATAATTCTTGCGCGCACGCTCCGGCAAAGTAGATAATAAGAAATACATAAATTCACGCCAGGTATATCCCTCCGGTAACTTCACAGACTGCCATCCCATAGCGTGCGTACCACCATACATACCGGTAAAATTCACTCCATTTACACGTCCGATCATTTTTCCCCAGGTATTAGGATCGAGCACCCGATAAAGCGCCAGACTCTCTTGTGCTTCATTGATAAACGGGCTCGCTACACGCTGACGTTCCAAATTTACTCCAGCACGATAATAAAGGTCATACAATGTATTATAATCCCATTTGAATTTCCCATTAGCCGTCCAGACATCCGTTGTTTTCCAATCAAAAATAGGATATGCATTATAAATATCACATCCCACTTTCGAGGTCCACTTATATTTATGATACATTTGGAACTTCCGACTCATATAAATGCATCTCCAACGATTGAAACTTTCTTGTGTACGAATTCCAATCAGACAGCAGGTACGTACCGCATCATTTTTATCATGTATCCATTGAGCAAAACGCATTTGGAATTCATAATCCCACATCGTAGTATTGTAAAAAGGAAAATCATCCTTAGTCAAAGCCCCTTTGGGCATAGGACGTACCCATAGATCCTTTTTACTTTCTTCCCATGGACGCCAAAAAGATTGATACATTGACGTACAAGTAGCTACACGAAAAGGCACACAGACACGATATACGTCCAGAATATCTTTATTAGCTTCTAATATCCGGTCCACATAATCAATGGTCATTTTATACTGGATCTCATAATCCATATGAAAAACGCTTAAACGTACTTTCAGATTATTTTGCCGAATATAATCAATACACATATTCAACAATACCCCGCTATCTTTACCTCCTGAGAAAGATACATAAACATTATCAAATTCGTTAAATATCATCCTCAGCCGTTCTTGCGCCAATTCATATACATTTTTCGTTCCTGCAATTTTCTTCTTCCCCATAATCAAAACTATCTAAACATTTTCACATAACGTGTCCATTTCATGTCAATAGGTGCAAATTCGAATTTTTCGAAAGTCTCCTTATCTTGTATCAATGTCACCGAGTTGAGTATCCAACCTTCAGATATAAATTCTTTCATTATGGCAGGCAACAGCATAGACAATATCTCATCCCGCTTTTTAGCTTCCGCTGCTATATAATAATTATTGATTATTGCTCTTTTTCCACTCTTTTGTTCCACCGGAATAAAGCCAATAACTTCTCGGCTCTCAAAGGCAACGAACCATATAAAATTATCGTTTGTCTTAAACGGATAATTATTATTTGCACGTATCACTTCCGGATCCATCACCAAAGGCGCTAAAAACCGATATAATTGTTTGTCTTTTCCTTTTAACTGTATTACCTGTATCATAGCATTTTAAATAGATAGACAAAAGTAAAGAAAAAAATCTTTATGTTAGCATAATTGAGAAATAAAACATTTATTTTAAGCAATTAATCCATGTGGTAGCGTCCAATTTTGACGTACCTCGTTTTGAAACCCGCCAAACAGCGGGTTTTCTATAAAGTTTATCAAAACGAACTAGATTTTTATTGTTTATTAATTGTTTTCGTCGAACATCAACGACAGTAAATTGTCATAATCTCGTCGTCTGAACACGATTTTTTGAAAAAACTTTCTCAAAAAAAACAAAACAGACTTTCCTTGCATACGACAATCTTCGATTTGTTCTGGTGTTAAAAGACGGTTTCGTATTCTCGCTCAAGATTATAAAGTTCCCCTATACATCGTAATATGTATTCGGCATCTTTATCATTACCCAGCTCAAACGCATATTTAAATTTAGACCCAGCATGAGCCATGCAACATAGATGTTCTATTTCTACCAACTTATCGTCAAGATACATACATTATAGCCATCTAACTGTAAATCTTTAACTTATCTATTTTCTAGAATACTCTTCAAAACTTCTCGGCCATCACTGCCTTAGCCTCTAAAGGTTTTACTACTTCTTCCTCTTTCGTTGATGACTCTACTTGCAATGGAACTATTCGAAATGGCAGGAATAGAATTCCCCAAAGAAAAACTGATGAACAACCAGACGGGTACAGTAGGTACAGTAAGTTCAGCCTCTCCACCGCACACACGCGCACACGTATCCTAATAAGGCGAATGAAAAAGAAAGTCACACACTTCGCCCAGCATTCGACCATGACCGGTTATCATAAAATCTCCGTACCGACCAAAAATACTGGGAAGTAAAGAAAAGCTTCCTTACTACATGTATGGCATACGAACATGGGTCTGGAATGACAAAAGGATCTAGAGTTTCTCAAAGAGCATGGCATTCATACACTCCGTATCCGGACATTCCTGACGACAATATCCAAGATAACATTATATCCCGTTGGGATATTACTATCACTCCCAAAGATTTTAAAGCCGTAATGAGACTTGTAACCCCTCTGTACCGCCATGCCATGCATATACTATCCTTTCTGCCTTCTACGGAGGTCAGCCATCGAGCAAATGCCAACCGCGACGCCTTTTCAATTCTCTGGGCAACGAATTTACATGTGCACAGATATTGAAATAGGCTGAAAAAATGGAAATTAAAACTAATACTGCTCTCAGCTGGCTAAAACGCTTGGTAAAGCGCAAGTTAATTACCAATTTGGACGGTAAGAGAACTTACGCACGCGTATGTGTGTGGGCGCAAGAAGGAGCCGGGTAAAAGTGTACCTACTGCACCCATTTACCCGTAAAACAACCCACTGCTTTAGGTAGGTTAAAGCATAGCTATAGATATTGTAAAGCTATGCTTTACCTCCTACAAAGCAGTGGGTTTATGGTTCACCTAATACATCTACAATCAGTCCGGAACCCTGTGGGTATGTTATGTTAATAAGCGAAAGTGAACTATCTTTGCGTTCAAACTAAAATTATCTGTCCCATGTCTTCCAACCGCAACCTACATAAGTTACTACGAATCATCTTCCCCGAAGTTTTAATGACGTATTTCGAGATCTCCGGTTTGCATGACAACTCTGTCAAAATCGAAGTTTGGCTTGATGAAAAGAATGAATGCATTTGCAGAATCATTCAATGCAAAAATTAAAGCGTTCAGAGCACAGTTTAGGGGAGTCGGAGATATACCATTCTTTATTTTTAGATTATGCAAACTAACTGTGTAGATTTAACATACCCACAGGGGGGCGGACTAACCCGTTATTACTTCCTGAGGGTAAATAATAAAAGCTCTGAAATCTTTAAATTTCAGAGCTTTACTTCGTTTTTTACTTTAAGCGGTGCGCACGAGGCTCGAACTCGTGACCCCATGCGTGACAGGCATGTATTCTAACCAACTGAACTAGCGCACCAACACTTTATTTTTATTTTAATTAACCATATACATTCTCACGAATGCGGACGCAAAGGTAGATATTTTTTTGAAACGCGCAAGAGCTTTTGTATCTTTTTTCTCAAAAAGTGTGTTTATTGAGAATTATCCTGTACATTTGCAGATATTACATCAAATAGAAAATAGAATGAAAAATACACCAATTGAACGACATGTGATTGATGAAACAATAAATGAGTTCAAATTGTCGATTTTTCCAAGGCAACAATTCGTGAAGTGAAAGCTATTGCTTCGAAAGCTGAAGCTGTATCTGGCGTTGAATTTATAAAGATGGAAATGGGAGTTCCGGGACTTCCTCCTTCTGCTGTTGGAGTAAAAGCAGAAATAGAAGCATTGCAAAACGGAATAGCAAGCCTATATCCTGATATCAATGGTTTACCGGAATTGAAAAAGGAAGCGTCAAAGTTTATCAAATCATTTATCAATGTAGATTTGAATCCGGAAGGCTGTGTACCCGTAACCGGATCTATGCAGGGGACATTTGCTTCTTTTCTGACTTGTAGCCAATGTAACGAAAAGAAGGATACAATTCTGTTTATTGATCCAGGATTCCCAGTACAAAAACAACAATTAGTAGTCATGGGTCAGAAATATGAAACCTTTGATGTCTATGACCACCGCGGAGAGAAGCTGAGAGAGAAATTAGAAAGTTACCTGAAAAAAGGAAATATATCTGCTATTATTTATTCAAATCCTAATAATCCAAGTTGGATTTGCTTAAAAGAAGAAGAATTACAGATCATTGGTCAATTAGCGACTCAATACGACGTTATTGTTTTGGAAGACCTAGCCTATTTTGCAATGGATTTCCGCCAAGACTTAAGTAAACCGAATCAGGCTCCTTTCCAACCAACAGTTGCTCATTACACAGATAATTATGTATTGTTGATCTCAGGTTCAAAAGCATTTAGTTATGCAGGACAACGTATTGGTGTCAGTTGCATCTCGAACAAATTATATCACCGAAGCTATCCCGGATTAACAAAACGTTACGGTGGAGGTACATTTGGTACTGTTTTTATTCATCGGGTACTTTATGCGCTTTCTTCTGGAACCAGTCATTCGGCCCAATTCGCAATGGCTGCTATGCTGAAAGCAGCGAATGAAGGTTGCTACAACTTCTTGGATGAAGTAAAAGTATATGGCGAAAGAGCCAAAAAGCTGAAAGATATTTTCCTTCGTTACGGATTCCACTTAGTATATGACAAGGATCTTGACGATCCAATAGCTGATGGATTCTATTTTACCATTGGATATCCAGGAATGACTAGTGGCGAATTGGCTAAGGAATTAATGTATTATGGTGTCAGTGCAATTTCATTGGTCACTACAGGAAGTCACCAGGAAGGATTACGTGCATGTACCTCTTTCATTCAAGATCACCAATATGAACAGCTTGAAGAGCGAATGAAACTTTTTGCTAAGAATCACCCTACTACCTAATTTATAGATATTCTGAATACTAAAATTCATAAAACTGGTCCTTAATGATAAAAAAATAGGAAAAAAAGAAGGATATTCTATTTTTTTTCTTAATTTAGGGGCATGAATATCAATTCCGACATATTTAAGATTGAGTCTAATAATGTTTTGCCGTCACGAGGAAAGATTTTAATTTCAGAACCTTTCCTCCGTGACACAACATTTGGGAGGTCTGTAATTTTACTGATTGACCATACCGAAGAAGGAAGTATGGGATTAATAATCAATAAACGGCTTCCACTATTCACCAATGACATTATTAAAGAATTCCAATATCTAGATGATATACCTCTTTATAAGGGGGGCCTGTAGCTACCGATACATTGTTTTATCTCCATACGTTAAGTAATATCCCTGGTGCGCTTACTATAGGTAAAGGACTTTACTTGAATGGTGATTTTGATGAAATAAAAAAATATATATTACAAGGAAATAGTGTCAATGTACCATCCGTTTCTTTTTGGGATATTCCGGTTGGGAAGGTAAACAATTAGGTAATGAAATCAAAGAAAACACTTGGTTGGTCTCTGAAGAGGAAAATGACTATCTGTTAAACACAAATATCAAAGGAATGTGGAAACAGGCCTTGGAAAAACTAGGTAGCAAATATGAAACTTGGTCCCGTTTTCCACAAGTACCTTCTCTTAATTAGTGATTTCTTGTTTTTATTGTTTGGTAGGATTAAGACATTGAAAAATGATAGCATCTTTATATGTATTTTCCACTTGCAACCAATTTTTCAATAATCCACATTGGACAAATCCACAGGAAGTAAATAATTTGATACAAACTTCATTATCGGTAGCGACATGAGAATATAACTGACTTAGAGACAGAAAATCAAAAGCATATTCGCATAGTAACCTTAAAGCGTCAGTTGCGTAACCTTGCTGGCGATAATCTTTATGGATGGCAATTCCCACTTCACCACGAGAATGCAGTGGAGCAAAGTCTGTGATATCGATTGTCCCTAAAACACAATGATCTGATTTACGCAAAATCATCAGACGCAACTGTTTATCCGCAAATATATCACATTGAGAACCTTCAATATATTGCCGCAGCACATAACGTGAATAAGGTACAGTGAAATTACTAATATCCCACAGAGAAGGATCATTCTCCATTTCATACATTATGTCCATATCTTCAGGCTCTACTGCACGAAGATAAATACGGTCGTTCATTAAAAAAAGATTTTCGCATTTCTTTTTTTATTCTTTATTGATATGGAGTTCATTTCTAAGTCTCTTTTCGCTTGGTAGACAAAAAAGAGAAGCAGTCAGACAGATCAGCATACACAGATTTCCCGTATTACTGAAAGTCAGATAATAACACAGCAGGTTCAAAAGGATAGCAACTTCAAGCAACCCCAACCGAACATTACTCAATTGTACATAGCGTTTCAATGCAAGTGTTATAGTCATGTGGTCAATCTTCTTCTTCAGTACCAGATTAAATAATTTAAGAGAAAGAGGTACGCAAACAGCAGTCAACAATATACCAAAAGTTTCAAAATAATAGGTGGCGCGTACATCGTCTGCAAAAGTGCCAACAGGAAAAAGCTCCAACTCTCCTGCCCCTAACAAAAATGCAGGGAGAACCCAAAAGAAGACATAACTGATATTTAAGTTTCTGACAGCACGTTTTATTTGTTCTTCCATGTTCGTTCAAGAAAAATAATTAATGATTTATACAGTTCCGGTAAATAGAGTTCGATTCACAATACTACGTCCCAGAGTTACTTCGTCAGCATATTCAAGTTCGTCACCGACAGAGATTCCCCGGGCAATCACACTAAGCTTTACGTTCATCTTTTCCAATTTACGATAAATATAAAAATTAGTGGTATCACCTTCCATTGTAGTGCTCAATGCCAGAATAACCTCTTTGATTCCTCCTTCCGCAACTCGCTGCACCAAGCTTTCTATCCGTAAATCGCTCGGTCCTACCCCATCCATTGGAGAAATAATGCCACCCAATACATGATAAAGTCCCCGATATTGCTGCGTCGCTTCCACCGCCATCACGTCACGAATATTTTCGACCACACAGACAGTTGAAGCATCCCGCTGAGAGTTACTACAAATCTGACATATTTCCGTATCAGAGATATTATGACATACTTTGCAATACTTCACCTCACGTTTCAATGTCATAATGGAATTACCGAAAGCTTCCACAGTAGCTGTATCCTGACGGAGCAGATGCAGCACAAGTCTCATTGCTGTCTTGCGCCCGATACCAGGCAGTTTGGAAAATTCACCAACTGCCTTTTCCAGTAGTATAGAAGGATATTGTTGATTCATATAAATAAATGATCGTTCTATCGATTACGGCCGCAAAGATACAGATATTGTTTTTAAATACCTATAAAAAATATTACCTTTGCAGCCGATATGATGATACTTGTCACTATTACATGCTATTTTACGGCATTATTGCTAATAGCCCGTATCACCGGATATAAAAGCGATTCAAATGCAGCGTTCTTTAAAGGAGAGAACAAATCACCTTGGTATGTGGTCTCTTTCGGCATGATTGGCGCTTCTATTTCCGGAGTAACATTTGTATCTGTACCAGGCATGGTACGTGAAATGGACATGACGTATCTGCAAACTGTATTCGGATTCTTTTTCGGATATATGATCGTTGCTCACGTACTCCTTCCTTTGTATTACAGACTAAACCTAACCAGTATTTACGGTTATCTGGGAACACGAATCGGAATACATTCCTATCGTACTGGATCTTTTTTCTTCCTGTTATCGCGTATGTTAGGAACTGCTGCTAAATTATATCTGGTTTGCCTTATTCTTCATACTTATGTATTCCAGGGATTACACGTACCTTTCTGGGTTATAGCAATCGGTTCGGTAGCTTTAGTGTGGATATATACTCATAAAAGCGGAATTAAGACAATCGTATGGACAGATACTCTACAGACCTTCTGCTTGATTGCAGCATTACTTTTTATCATTTATTTCACAATTCAAAAACTGGATATTGGTTTCAATGGCATTGTACAGGCCATTCAGGAGAGTGAACACAGCCGCATTTTTGTTTTTAAAGACTGGATCTCCCGCCAGAACTTCTTCAAACAATTCTTCAGTGGTATCTTCATCGTCATTGTTATGACCGGTTTGGATCAGGACATGATGCAAAAGAATCTTTCCTGCCGAAATTTGCACGAAGCAAAAAAGAATATGTACTGCTACGGTTTTTCTTTTATTCCACTGAATCTTCTATTCCTATGTCTTGGAATTCTGTTATTGACACTAGCTGATAAAATGCAATTGGAACTACCTGTAATGAATGATGATATTCTCCCCATGTTTGCAACACAAGGATATCTGGGACAAGCGGTATTGGTACTTTTCACAATTGGTATCATAGCAGCAGCGTTCAGTAATTCAGACTCTGCTCTGACAGCAATGACTACAAGTGTTTGCGTAGATCTACTCAATACGCAAAAAGACACTGAAGAAATCGCACGTCGCAAAAGAAGAAGAGTCCACTTGCTACTTTCAGCCCTATTGGCATTTTTCATTTGCCTAGTAGAAATGCTAAATAATAAAAGTGTAATCGATGCGATATATATCATTGCATCCTATACATACGGTCCATTACTCGGCATGTTTGCTTTCGGATTATTCACCCGTAAGCAAACAAATGATCGATTAGTTCCATTTATAGCTATAACTTCACCATTACTTTGTTATGCAGCAGATTGGTGGATAAACAAAGAATTTGGATATAAATTCGGTTATGAGTTGCTTATGTTGAACGGAGCACTTACCTTTGCAGGGTTGATGACTTTGTCCACAAAAAAGAATCAGCTGAAAACGCTCTGAATAAAGGTGTCTATCGTTTATAATAAAAATGAGTGGAATTTATTATAAACTACACAACTGTTTATTATAAATGTTGAGAGAGTTTATTATAAACAAAAGAACAGTTAATTAATTGACAAGAAATATGGAAATAACAAATGCAGAATTTGTAATTAGTAACACAGATGTGAAGAAATGTCCGGCAGGAACATTCCCCGAATATGCTTTCATCGGCCGTTCCAACGTTGGCAAATCAAGTCTTATCAATATGCTGACTTCCCGCAAAGGACTAGCTATGACTTCTTCCACTCCTGGAAAAACGATGCTCATCAATCACTTCCTGATAAATAATAGTTGGTATCTGGTAGACCTGCCGGGATACGGCTATGCAAAACGTGGGCAAAAAGGTAAGGAACAGATACAGAAGGTGATCGAAGATTATATTCTGGATCGAGAACAAATGACCAATCTGTTTGTGCTCATAGACAGTCGTCTGGAACCTCAAAAAATAGATTTGGAATTTATGGAATGGTTAGGAGAAAATGGTATTCCTTTCTCTATTGTTTTCACTAAATCAGACAAGTTGAAAGGTGGCCGCCTGAAAATGAATATTAATGCCTATCTGCAAGATTTACGGAAACAGTGGGAAGAACTTCCTCCTTATTTTATTTCATCATCAGAGAACCATACAGGGCGCACAGAAATCCTCGACTATATTGAAACCATTAACAAAGAGATAAATACAAAATGAAAAGAAAGTTTTTCTTTGCTACATTCGTCGTAGCATTTTCAATGGTGGCAAGCAACAGCCAAGCACAGTCTTTAAAAGATCTATTTAACAAGGACAACATTTCTAAGGTAGTAAACGCTGTAACAGGTCAAACCCAAGCTATTGACATGACCGGAACCTGGAGTTATGAGGGTTCCGCAGTAGAATTTGAATCTGAAAACCTGTTAATGCAAGCAGGAGGAGTCGCCGCAGCTTCTGTAGCTGAAAATAAATTGAACGAGCAACTGACTAAAGTTGGTATCAAGGCTGGACAAATGAGTTTTACTTTCAATGCGGACAGTACTTTTACGAGCAAGGTAGGTAAACGTACCATGAATGGAACTTATTCTTATAATGCGGCAACTAAACAGGTATCATTAAAATATTTGAAACTGATAAATCTGAATGCCAAAGTAAACTGCACTACAGAATCTATGGAATTGCTTTTTAATTCAGATAAACTTTTTGAAACTTTTAGCTTTCATTGGTAGTAAAAGCAATAGTACTGCACTGAAAACAGTCAGTTCATTAGCTGACAGTTATGATGGTATGATGGTAGGATTTGAGTTAAAAAAATAGTAAAAAAGTCCATTTAATACAATTTCTCATAACAGAAAATATATTTTAGAGAAAAAATATTATCTTTGTCGCTTGTAATCAAAAAGAAGGAAAAATGAAAAAAATACTTTTTTTAGTGACTTTATTAGTGATGGGAGTTAGTTTAGCATTTGCTGAAGAAGCGGATGGAGGTGCTGCCATTAAGTTTGATAAGACAACACACGACTTCGGAAAATTTTCTGAGAAACAACCTGTAGTAAGTTGTGAATTCAAATTTACTAATATAGGTGATGCTCCTTTAGTGATTCATCAGGCAGTAGCTTCTTGCGGATGTACAGTACCGGAATACACTCAAGAGCCAATTTTGCCAGGTAAGTCAGGTATTATCAAAGTGACTTATAACGGAGCAGGTAAATATCCGGGACACTTCAAGAAATCCATCACTTTACGTACCAATGCAAAAACCGAAATGGTACGGATTTACATCACTGGTGAAATGGAAGCCAAAGATAAAGATGATAAAGACGCCAAATAAGAAAAAATAGACAAGAAGGAAAAGGAGAATCTTTTGATTCTCCTTTTTTTTTGTTTACTTTGAAGTCTGGAAACATAAACTACTAAAAAATAATATGAAAGAACATCAAGAAGAAGACAAATTCACTGGGTTACCCGAGAATGCGTTCAGAGAATTAAAACCGGGAGAAGTATATAACCCGCTAATGAGTCCCTCTAAAAATTATCCGGAAGTTACTTTCTGGTCAGTCTCTTGGGGTATTGCCATGGCTATTCTTTTCTCCGCAGCAGCAGCCTATCTGGGGCTGAAAGTAGGGCAAGTATTTGAGGCTGCTATCCCTATCGCTATTATTGCTGTGGGTGTCTCCGGTGCTGCAAAAAGAAAAAATGCGTTAGGAGAAAATGTAATCATCCAGTCAATTGGAGCTTGCTCCGGAGTTATTGTTGCCGGAGCTATCTTTACCCTTCCCGCTCTCTATATTCTTCAGGCTAAATATCCTGAAATGACTGTTACCTTCATGCAAGTGTTTATCAGTTCATTGTTAGGCGGTGTATTAGGTATTCTTTTCTTAATTCCGTTTCGGAAATACTTCGTTAGCGATATGCATGGTAAGTATCCCTTTCCGGAAGCCACAGCCACTACACAAGTATTGGTGTCCGGTGAGAAAGAGGGTAGCCAAGCAAAACCTTTATTGATAGCGGGATTGATCGGTGGTTTGTATGACTTTATAGTAGCAACATTCGGTTGGTGGAACGAGAATTTCACAACTCGTGTTTGTGGTTTTGGAGAAATGCTGGCAGAGAAAGCAAAGTTTGTCTTCAAAGTGAATACAGGAGCAGCTGTACTTGGTCTGGGATACATTGTCGGATTGAAGTACGCTTCTATCATCTGTGCTGGTTCACTGGCTGTATGGTGGATCATTATTCCCGGAATGTCTGCTATCTGGGGCGATAGTGTGCTGAATGCATGGAATCCGGACATTACTTCTACAGTAGGATGATGAGCCCGGAAGAGATCTTCAAATATTATGCAAAAAGTATTGGTATCGGTGGTATCGCCATGGCAGGTGTCATAGGTATTATTCGTTCATGGGGAATTATTAAAAGTGCCGTTGGACTCGCTGCTAAAGAGATGGGTGGCAAAGGTAATGTAGAAAAAAGCATTGTCCGTACACAACGTGACCTTTCAATGAAGATTATTGCTATCGGCTCTATCATAACATTGATCTTAGTTGTATTATTCTTCTATTTCGATGTGATGCAAGGCAATTTGGTACATACATTAGTAGCTATTGTTCTGGTAGCTGGTATTTCTTTCCTATTCACAACAGTTGCAGCAAATGCAATTGCTATTGTTGGAACAAATCCAGTATCAGGAATGACATTAATGACACTAATTTTAGCTTCTGTTGTGATGGTATCGGTAGGATTAAAAGGTCCTTCTGGAATGGTGGCTTCCCTTGTAATGGGTGGTGTAGTTTGTACTGCATTATCTATGGCAGGAGGTTTTATTACCGATTTAAAAATAGGTTATTGGTTAGGAAGTACACCTGCCAAGCAGGAAACCTGGAAATTCCTTGGAACAATTGTATCTGCTGCAACGGTAGGTGGTGTAATGATTATCCTGAACAAAACTTATGGATTTACTAGCGGCGCATTGGCAGCTCCCCAGGCAAATGCAATGGCAGCCGTTATCGAACCGCTAATGAGTGGTGTAGGCGCACCCTGGTTGCTTTACGGGATTGGTGCCGTTTTAGCAATTATTCTGACTCTTTGTAAAATTCCTGCATTAGCATTCGCATTGGGTATGTTTATTCCTTTAGAATTAAATGTGCCTCTGGTTGTTGGTGGAGCTATTAACTGGTATGTTACTTCTCGTAGTAGAGACACAGCATTAAACACAGAAAGAGGCGAAAAAGGAACTCTGTTGGCTTCCGGGTTCATAGCGGGTGGTGCACTGATGGGAGTAGTCAGTGCTGCTATGCGTTTTGGTGGAGTCAATCTGGTAAATGAGACTTGGTTGAACAATACTTGGTCAGAAGTGTTGGCATTAGGAGCCTATGCTCTGTTAATCCTTTATTTCATTAAAGCTTCAATGAAAGTAAAATAACATGAAGAGATTTTTATTCTTCATAATGTCATTTATGAGTGTAATAACATTTGCACAACAGCCCGTCGAGCTACCTTTGTGGCCCGACGGTGCCTCCAATACTAACAGGCTGACTGAGAAGGAAAAGGAGTTATCTTATTTGCAACCAATGATAAGAATCGGAAAATCCTATCTGGGTACTAAATATGTTGCTAATACACTGGATGAAAGTCCGGAGGAAAAGCTTGTCATCCAACCTCAAAAAGTAGACTGCCTGACATTCGTTGAATATGTATTAGCACAGGCACTGAGTTCTGATATTACCAAAAACTTACAGAACATACGGTATCGTGATGGTATTATCAACGGATATCCTTCCCGGTTACATTATACTTCTGATTGGATTGAAAATGGTGTTCGCCATGGATACTTGGAAGATATTACCGCTGAAAACAGTTCATGTATCAATAAACTATCACTTTCGTTTATGTCCACTCATCCAGAACTGTACAAACAGTTGGCAAATTCACCGGAGAATGTAAAACGAATAGCTGAATGCGAAAAAGCATTGACCGGAAAAACAGTACATATATTGCCAAAGAATAAACTTCCCAACACAGGGCTCCCCTGGATTGAGAATGGAGATATCATCGCAATCACTACCAGTTTACCTGGATTAGATATAGCTCATGTTGGAATAGCATATTATATTGATGACAATCTTCATCTACTGCACGCATCTTCTTCATTAGGAAAAGTTGTGATCAGCAAAGAGCCTCTCAAACATATGCTTGACAATTATGAATCATGGACAGGAATACGTGTTGTCCGGATGTCTCACCCTAAAAAATAATCAATCATGAAAAGAGTAAAACATTTCCTTCTTGCTTTTTCCCTATTATTACCGACTCTATCAGGAGCACAAGAAGTAGCAAACGCTACTTTTTTGGAATTAACTCCAGATGCTCAATCAGCAGGTATGGCAGGCACAGGACTAGCTATCACTGATAATGGAAGCACGGCTATCTTTCATAATGCTTCCACCATCGCTTTCTCACAAGACGTCATGGGTGCCAGTTATTCATACGCTGATATCAATAAGGATAATGCACTACACAGCGCATCCCTATTCTACCGGATCGGTCGGGAAGGGAAACATGGTTTTACACTTGGTTTTCGTCATTACAAACAACCGAGTTCCTATGTAAATGACAAAAAAGAAAATGATATTTTAAACTTTAATCCTCATGCCTGGAGTCTGGAAGCAGGATATTTCAGAAGCATGACACAAAATCTTGCTCTTTCATTGACTTTCAGATATTTGCAGACAAAATCTTATCCAAATACTGATAATAAAGGAACTGTTTGTCTGGACTTAGGAGCTACCTATCATCGAAATATGTCTATTCTGGATGAAATGGCATCCTGGTCTATCGGATTTCAAGCGGCCAATTTGGGAAGAAAGCTCGATGGACAAAAATTACCCGCTCGATTAGGATTAGGAGGAGCCATTGATCTTCCATTCAGTATGGAAAATCGCCTACAAGTAGCGTTGGATCTCAATTATCTTCTCCCTTCCGATTACCGTCATCTTCAAGCTAGCGTTGGAGCTGAGTACAATTTCCTGAAGTACGGAGTAGTCCGCGCCGGATATCATTTTGGAGATAAAGACAAAGGAGTAGGCAACTATGGTACTTTAGGTTGTGGAATAAACTTCTGGCCCATTCGCGCAGACTTCTCTTATGTACTGGCTGATAAAGACAACTTCATGCATAAGACTTGGCAAATTAGCTTAGGAGTAGTTTTCTAAGCTCATCCTCAAGACGTTGCTTCACTTCGTCCATTGACACATCCTGTTTCAATTCCTGGCGAAGAGAAGTAACGCCTTTATCTATAAATCCACAAGGGTGGATATAACTGAAATAACGCAAATCCGTATTCACATTCAAAGCCAATCCATGCATAGTGACAAAATGACTACTGCGTACTCCTATCGCACAAATCTTACGGGCACGAGATGTTTCACCTTCCAGCCAGACTCCTGTCGCTTTTTCCAGCCGTCCCGCTTCGATACCATAGGAAGCACAGACACGTATCACAGCTTCTTCAAGTAAATGTACATACTCCTTTAATCCAAGTTGAAAATCTTCCAGATTCAGAATCGGGTAACATACTAACTGTCCCGGACCATGATAAGTAATATCTCCTCCCCTGTCAATATGATAAAGGGATGCACCAATGGCTTTGAGCTGTTCGTCACTCAACAACATATTATTTTCTTTCCCGCTACGCCCCAACGTATAGACATGAGGATGTTCACACATAATGATCCTGTTTACATATGGTTCTCTCTGTGCTTTCGCATGAACGAGAGCATTAAACCATTCCGTTTGCCGCTGCCATGCATCGGCATAAGGTATCAAGTTCCAATATACAAAAGATGTTTTCATAAAAACAAAGATAAAAAATAAAAAGAAAATGTGTACATTTGTCGAACTAAATAAAACAACCGACCTTATGAAAATGGATTTTCCTCAGGTTGATTTACCTCTTGAGGTTCTAGCCTGGACAGATGTCACTGAAGATATTCTTAACATTTATAAGCAATCATGCCGATTGCAAGCCTGTATTGTGGCTATTTGTACCGAGGGATACATGAAAGCCTCTATCAATTTGCTGGATTATGAGATTCGTCCAAATGATCTGATCACATTACTTCCGGGAACGATTATTCAATTTAAAGAAAAAACTGAAAAGGTACGTTTGTGCTTTGCCGGATTCTCTTCGACTTGTGCCGGACGCATTAATCTGATAAAAGCTATCGGAGATGCTTATCCAAAATTATTGGAACTACCTGTAGTTCCTCTCTCCGAAGATATTTCCAAATATTTAAAAGAATATTTCGCCCTATTATCTCATGTCAGTTGCGATGATTCTTTTGATATGGATCCAGAATTGTCAGAAATTTCTCTTCAGGCAATTCTGACAAGCGTCAGACTCATATACCGAAAACTAATTGTAAAGAATGACAGTTCAAATCGCAAAAAAGAGATTTGTCGAGAATTGATACAATCAATAACAGAGCACTATAAGGAGGAACGTCGTGCACAATTTTATGCAGATCAACTTGGCATTTCTCTCCAACATCTTAGCACCACCGTTAAACAAGTGACAGGAAAAAGTGTGCTTGACACCATTGCTTATATCATTATCATGGATGCTAAAGCAAAATTAAAGGGTACCAATATGACTATTCAGGAAATAGCGTATTCTCTGAACTTTCCCAGTGCAACCTTTTTTGGCAAATATTTCAGACGATATGTGGGAATGACACCTGTAGAATTCAGAAATGGATAAAACTGATTACCTTATCATTCTGTCATCCAGAACGAAGTGAAGGATCTCTTCTTTCACCCATACAAAAGTAGATTCTTCGCTGCGTTCAGAATAGCAGGACAAGATAAAAATATCCTTTATTATTTTCTTCCCAGACTTAGAGAATTGAGTACCACACTTACACTGGAAAATGCCATAGCAGCACTTGCCAACATTGGATTCAATAATAAACCATTGAGTGGAAATAAGACTCCGGCAGCAATAGGAATACCAATCAGATTATAAATAAATGCCCAGAAAAGATTCTGATGAATCAGTCTTACAGTCTGTTTTGATAATTCAAAAGCTTTAGGAAGTAACAACAGATCGGATGTCATCAAGGTTACCATTGCCACATCCATTGCGATATCTGTCCCTTTTCCCATCGCAATGCTGACATCGGCCAAAGCCAATGCTTGTGAGTCATTAATTCCGTCGCCAACCATAGCTACCTTTTTCCCTTGTAATTGTAGTTCACGAACAAACTCTGCTTTATCGTCCGGCAAAGCATCAGCAACAAAGCGTTCAATACCTAAACGAGAAGAAACAGCCAACGCAGTACGTTGTCCGTCACCTGTTAGCATACAGATATCAATGCCCAGACGCTTCAGTTCCCTTACAGCTTCCGCAGAAGTCGCCTTCACTGGATCTGAGACAGCAATAATGGCCAATAATTCACTTCCCCGACCAAAATAAATAATACCTTGACCATCGGACTCATATTGCACCAACATATCAGCCATGATATCTATTACTATTGCATTGAAGTCTTTCAGTAATTTATGGCTTCCAACCCAATAAGTATAACCTTCATAAGAAACTTTTATTCCTTTTCCGGTAATACTTTCGAAACTATCTAGAGTGACAGGCTTGATATTTTCTTCTTGTAAAGCTGCTACAATAGCACCTGCAAGTGGATGTTCAGATTTCATTTCCGCTGCCAACAATACATCTTTGAAATGCATTTCCTGTGGTTGCGCCCACAACCATCCAGTAGCAGTAGGATGACCTTCGGTCAATGTTCCTGTTTTATCAAGTACGACTACATCCACTTTTCTCATTTGCTCCAAAGCGACCGCATCTTTTATAAGAATATGCTGGCTGGCAGCTTTACCAATTCCAACCATTAATGCAGTAGGAGTAGCAAGTCCCAGAGCACAAGGGCAAGCAATCACAAGTACAGATACGGCAGAAAGAATTCCATAGGAGATATATTCACTACCGCCAATCACGATCCATAATATAAATGTCAGAATAGCAATAGCTAGTACGACAGGGACAAAAATACCCGTAATACGATCTACAATACGTTGTACAGGGGCTTTACTGCCCTGAGCTTCCTGCACCATACGGATGATGCGTGCAAGTACAGTTTCAGTTCCGACCTGTGCAGCACGAATAATAAATGAACCACGTTGATTTATTGTTCCGGCTAGTACCTTGTCTCCTTTTTTCTTTTCCACAGGAACCGGTTCACCACTAATCATGCTTTCGTCTACATAAGAATCACCTTCAGAAAGCTGGCCGTCTACAGGAATCTGCTCTCCCGGACGAACAACCACCAGATCTCCGACTTGCAATTGTTCTATCAGAATTTCTTCTTCTACTCCATTCCTTAAAACGCGGGCAATCTTCGGCTGCATTCCCATTAGTTTACGAATAGCAGTCGATGTATTCCCTTTAGCGCGTTCCTCCATCAGCTTTCCTGTCAGTACAAAAGCGATAATTACAGCAGAAGCTTCGTAATAGACATGCGGCTCCAATCCACGAGCATACCAGAACTCGGGGAAAAATGTATTGAATACACTGAATAAAAAAGCAATGGATGTACTCAGTGCTACTAGTGTATCCATGTTACTACGTCCTAACTTTGCCTGTTTCCATGCACCGGTGAAAAAAGAACCTCCGAAAAGGATCATTACCGGAATAGTAAGTACTAACTGAATCTCACTTGAATAAGGCATATGCATCAGCACCATAGAAAACAAAAGCAATGGAACAACCAGTATCCAAGCTCCAATAACTTTTCGTTTCAAACGAAGATAACGCTTATGCTGTTCTTCTTCCTGACGTTCTTCTTTATGTGTTTCTTCAATAATTAAATCGTATCCGGCAGCAAGCACTGCAGCACGAATTTCTCCGGGAGTTAATTGATCACTCTCATAGGATACGGTTAATGTATTCGTTGCAAAATTGACCGAAGCTTCTACAACTCCGGTCAGTTTCTTGACTGTTTTTTCGACATTATTAGCGCACCCTGCACAGTGCATATTCAACACAGGGAACGATTTCTTTACTATATTACCCATACAATCTATATTTAACCTCTTCCCTTCCTTCACCAAAAAGGAGTTGAGAAGAGGCTGTTCTTTTATTTATAAACAAGCAAAAACGGGTCTTTGTTCGATTACTTCTTATCTGCTTTCTTATCTTCCTTCTTTGTTTCTTTTACAAATTGCGCTTCATATTCGAACTTCTTAAACCCAGCCTGCAAGTTCTTTACATTCGTCTTTTCAGCATCATAAGTGATGGTTACCATTTTTGTTTTCAGTTCAGTAGTCAACTCTTTTACCCCTTTTTCGAAGCGTATGTTGTTTCTCACTTTCCGTTCACAATTTTCACAGTGCATCTGAGAAACTTTGAATACTGCTATACGGATATCTTTTGCCATTACGACTGTTACACCTAAAAAAGCTACGATACATGTAGCCATCCATCTTTTTGTTTTCATTGTCTTTCTCTTATTCGTCTAAATATTATATAATTATCAGTTTCTTGCCAAGTTAAATCGTACTCCGATATAAGCTTTTGCTCCATGTACAGGTCCCCATATCATTGTTGAATCGAAATTATCTCCCCAAGGATTCGAACCATCTATTATAGGATTCTTCTGCTTAAAATTAGTAAGGTTCTCCCCTCCTACATAGATAGACCAGCGACGAAAATAACGGGTTATCTGTACACTCACTTGTTCGAAACTACCATAGCGGCGCTCCCAAGACAGTCTTCCATCCGTCAATTCATAAGGGGACGGCATTCTGCCACTACCATTAAGCTGAAGCGTAGCATCAAATTGCCAAATTCCCATTGGAGTCTGGTAGGAAGCAGTCAATAGCCCCTTATACTTACTCGTCAGAGGCTTTTCCATCCGCTGACCTTTATAGGTAGTTTGTACATCTGTCAATCGATAAGCCCCAGTCAGCGTAAATCCTTTGAAAAAAGGATAGCTCGCTTCTATCTGGAATACATGAGAATAGGAACGCCCATCCAAATTATAAAAAGAGACTTCATGCGGATTACTATCCATGTCCACAATTACTTGTTTCAAAAAGTTTGTGTAATAATATTCTGCATTGACATTCAATGTCTTTGCAAAGATTGGAATATAAGTAGCTACGCTGGCACCATAGTTCCATGCTTCCTCCATATCCAAATTTTGGAATATCGTTACTTTTCGACTACTAGAGAGTAAGTAATTGTTTTCAGCTAAAACATGATTTGTCCGATAACCTTTTCCGGCTGAAAAGCGAAAATGAACATATTCATTCGGATTATATTTAAGGTGTGCACGCGGAGTCATAAAAAATCCATACTCGCTACTGTAATCTCCACGCAAACCTGCCATAAACATCCACTGGTCATTCAGATTTAGTGTATATTGCACATAAGCTCCGGGCACAGCTTCTTTATCAAAAGCTTTACGCAAGAGCCCTTCTGCATCATTTTCCAAACGGTAATGTTGGTCAAATGCATCATAATTAAAACTCAATCCTGCAGAAATACTATTCTGCTTATTTAATTCCGTCTCAAACATTAATGAAGTATACACATTAGTCTGGTCTACATTATAAAGTTTCTTTCCATATAATGCATCTTGATTATGCCAGGCAGCAGATAAGATCAACGCTAAATTAGTGTTTTTCTCTTTATTAAAAATATAAGCATTTTTGGTAAAAAGTTCATAACGATCCATATCAATACCAACTTTATATAATTCTGAAGTTAACATATTTTCATGATGAGTTTGTCCACTGTTTCGACTTTCGGACAAAGCCTTGAATCCTGCCTGAAAAACGTAATGATCACCCATATATGCCCAACGGTTCCATATATTATATTGTTCCACTTGCGGAATATCTACAAAACCATCATTATTGTCATCATGCGCTTTAGTCTCATTCTCGTAATGTACCAATAAAGAGGTGCTCCAACGTTTGGAAATCTTCAAAGTAGCATCTGCATTCGCTTCATAACGGTTGGTAGAACTCGCAAAAAGATTGGCAAATACCCAATCAGCTTCCGGCAATTGCGGTTTCTTAAACTCTACATTAATTTGCCCGGTAATGGCTTCATAACCATTTTTTACGGAAGAGGTTCCTTTTGAGACCTGTATACTTTGCATCCAAGGCCCTGGAACATATCCTAATCCATAAGGAGAAGCAGCTCCACGATAGTTCGGAATATTCTCTGTAAGCATTTGTACGTAGGTACCGGACAAGCCTAAAAGTTTTATTTGCTTTGCTCCTGTCGCTGCGTCCGAATAGCTAACATCCACCGAAGGATTCGTTATAAAACTTTCTCCCAGATTACAACAAGCTGCTCTGCTCAATTCCGCACTAGTTATGATATCTTCATTAAGAACACTATTACGTATCTTCATTGTTCCCATCTTGCGTCTAACGACACTGATCTCATTTAAATCTACTCCATCTTGAAGTACAATATCCAACTCATCATTTTTATCACTAACATGAATTGTATCATTCTGGAAGCCTATAAAACTCACTACCAACATATGTTCTTTTGCTGGTTTATGAATAGAAAAGCTACCATCTTCTTTTGTGGTTACACCTTGTCCTGTATTCAACCAAAAAATATTTGCTCCAAGAATCGGTTCTCCAGTATTATCTTTTACTATTCCTCGCACTTGCCCACAGATATCAAATGCTAACAGCGAGAATAAACTTAATATTATATATTTCATTTATTTTATTTTCGAGATACAAAAATAGATTACTTCTAATGCAACCAAGTTGCATTACTTTACTCTTGGCCTAATTAACCAAAAGTAAAAACGCAGATTAACGCTGACCCTATTCAAGAATCCACGTCGGAAAAATATAAGATGTAAGCTAAATAATAAGTACAGAATGTAGTGCCAACCTCTGTCGAGAGCAGACATGTGGCGGATCACAAAAACAAGAATAGACTTCCGAATAGTCCATATATATCGAAGCCATCCATTCATTTATCTGTCCATAAAATAATGCAATCACCGGAGCAGAAACTGTCATCTCGGAAGTGTGCTTCATCAAATCAATCTTGTAAATAGTAGCTGTACAGCCTTCTTTCTTACAATCTTTTTTTGAATCACAAGAATGAATTTTCCGGCATTTAGAACAACCATCCATACAACTCTGCGCACTCTCACAACGAACACAGCAATAATGTATAATAGACACTCCTACTCCTGAATAAATTATCAGAAGAGAAAGAAACATTACTATTATGTAAGATAGTTTTTTCATTATGGGGACAAAGATAAAGATAAAAACAGAGAGCCCTATATTTTTAACAATAATAATGAGATAGATTGATATACTGTTCGAAATACCTAATATTTTTCCTTTTTTATTCGTCGGATTCGGTAAATTCATTTATATTTGTCGATAAGGAAAGAGACAACAAATATAGAATTTATAGTAAAAACGAGTATGAAAAAACAATATGTCAGCCTGCTTGCGATTATCCTTTCGGCTAGCGGCTTTTTGTTTTCTTGTCATGACAAGATGAACAAAAATACAGGAGCATTAAAATTCGATAGTATTCAGGTAAACGAAACTGTACATCTCTTTAATGATACAGCTAAACCTGCATGTAACATAGTTGTTAATTTCACTTATGCTGTTAAGTCATCAGATCCGATTTTAAAAGATAGTATCAACTCCTACTTCATTTCCACTTTCTTCAGTGATAAATACATTGGAGAACAACCTAAGAAAATCGTGAAAGAGTATACTGACGAATATATCAACACATATCTTCATGATCAAGAACCGATGTATCTGGAAAGTGAAAAAAACAAAGATGACGAATCGGCAATAGGATCATGGTATTCTTTCTATAAAAGTCTCGAAAGCCGTGTACAACTTTATGAGAAAGACCTTCTCGTTTACCGCATTGACTATAACGAATACACTGGAGGGGCTCATGGCATGTACATGACTACTTATCTAAATATGGACCTTACCTTAATGCGTCCACTTCGTTTGGACGATCTTTTCGTTGGGGACTACAAAGATGCGCTGACTGACCTGATTTGGAATCAATTAATGGCCGAAAACAATGTAACGACCCATGAAGCTCTAGAAGACTTAGGATATGCTTCTACAGGGGACATTACCCCTATAGAGAACTTTTATTTGAGTAAGGATGGCATTACCTTCTACTATAATATATATGATATCACACCGTACTCTATGGGACCGGTCAAAATAACTATCCCTTTCTCCATGATGGAGCACTTGTTAGGTAGCAATCCGATTCTGGGAGATTTGAAAAGCTAAAAAGTCATAATTGATAAATTATAATTTAAAACAAGAAAGTGGAAATCATTCTTAAATATTTTCCGAACCTCACGAAAGAGCAGTGCAAACAGTTTGCTGCTCTATACGACCTCTATATTGATTGGAATTCTAAAATCAATGTGATCTCTCGCAAAGATATCGAGAACTTATACGAGCATCATGTACTCCATTCATTAGGTATCGCCAAAGTGATCCAATTCCATCCCGGTACTAGTGTCATGGATCTTGGTACGGGGGGAGGTTTTCCTGGCATTCCTTTGGCAATTCTATTTCCTGAGGTAAAATTTCATATGGTAGACAGTATTGGTAAAAAAGTACGTGTAGCAACAGAAATAGCCAATGCTATTGGATTGAAGAATGTCACTTTCCGTCATGCGCGTGCCGAAGAGGAAAAACAAGAGTTTGATTTTGTTGTAAGCCGCGCCGTTATGCCTTTGCCTGATTTAATAAAAATCATAAGAAAAAATATATCTCCCAAACAGCAGAATGCTCTACCCAACGGATTAATCTGTCTTAAAGGGGGCGAGCTAGAACATGAAACAATGCCATTCAAGCATAAAGTTGTGATGAGCAACCTTAGTGACAATTTTGGAGAAGAATTCTTTAAAACCAAAAAGGTAGTGTATGTCCCACTTTAAAGAGAAATCATTATTAAAACCATGAAAATAAAGAGATTTGAATTTAATATGTTTCCTGTAAACTGTTATGTTATATGGGACGAAACTAAAGAAGCCGTGGTTATTGACCCCGGTTGCTTTTATGATGAAGAGAAACAGACTTTAAAGAACTTTATCCTTACTAATAATCTGAATGTAAAGCATTTACTAAACACTCACCTACACTTGGACCATATTTTCGGCAATCCGTTTATGCTGAAAGAATTCGGTCTGTCGGCAGAAGCTAATAAAGCGGATGAGTATTGGATTGACGAAGCTCCCAAACAAAGCCGTATGTTTGGTTTCCAATTACAGGAAGAGCCTGTTCCACTAGGTAAATACCTTCATGACGGAGATATCATAACTTTCGGAAATACAAAACTGGAAGCTATTCATGTACCAGGTCATTCCCCAGGAAGTTTGGTTTATTATTGCAAAGAAGATAATTGTATGTTTTCAGGAGACGTATTATTCCAAGGAAGTATCGGTCGTGCTGACCTCACAGGAGGAAACTTTGACGAACTAATAGAGCATATTTGCAGCCGTTTGTTCGTACTTCCCAATGAAACAGTTGTTTATCCGGGACATGGCGCACCTACTACTATCGGTATGGAGAAAGCAGAGAATCCTTTTTTTAGGTAAATTGCTTCTGAAGCTACCTGATAATAGCAATAATCAGAAAATGAAAAAGCATGGAGCTGACTAAAAAGATAGAACCTCTTATCTTCCCTACTATAAATATCTACAGAGAATGTAAACAATGAGTATTCAGACTTTTTAGTCAACACCCGCAAAATAAGACTTTAAATTAATACATGTATGGACAATACTGAAACATCCAGAAATCCCTTCTCCTTTGTTGGAGAAAACTGGGGAACAACTTTTGCAAGCCGTCATATCGGTATCAATGAAGAAGATATCAGTGTGATGCTCCGTAAAATTGGCGTAAATTCATTAGATGAATTAATTGATCAAACAATTCCCGCCAATATCCGACTAAAAACACCATTGGCATTGACACCTCCACTTACGGAATATGAGTTCAGCCGTCACATTTCAGCGCTTGCAAACAAAAATAAATTATATGCTACCTATATCGGTATGGGATGGTATAATACCATCACTCCTGCCGTTATCCAACGAAATGTATTTGAAAATCCTGTATGGTACACGTCCTATACTCCTTATCAAACGGAAGTATCACAAGGACGATTGGAAGCACTGATGAATTTTCAGACAGCAATCTGTGACCTCACAGCCATGCCACTAGCCAACTGCTCGTTACTGGACGAGGCAACCGCTGCTGCCGAAGCTGTTACCATGATGTATTCCTTACGATCACGTGCACAGCAAAAAGCAGGTGCAAATGTCGTTTTTGTCGATGAAAACATCTTTCCACAAACATTGGCAGTAATGACCACACGTGCCATTCCCCAAGGGATTGAGTTACGAATTGGAAAATATAAAGAATTCGAACCGACACCAGAAGTTTTCGCTTGTATATTGCAATATCCCAATTCTAATGGAAACGTAGAAGACTATGCTGCATTTACTGAAAAAGCACATGCTGCGGAATGTAAAGTTGCCGTTGCAGCAGATATTCTCAGCCTTGCTTTATTGACTCCTCCGGGAGAATGGGGAGCTGATATCGCATTTGGAACCACACAACGTTTTGGAACACCGATGTTCTATGGAGGTCCTTCAGCTGCTTATTTTGCTACACGCAACGAGTATAAACGAAATATGCCGGGACGAATCATCGGATGGTCCAAAGATAAATACGGAAAACTCTGTTACCGCATGGCTTTACAAACCCGCGAACAGCATATTAAACGAGAAAAGGCAACCTCAAATATCTGCACAGCACAAGCATTACTAGCTATGATGGCAGGTTTCTATGCAGTTTATCATGGACAAGAGGGTATCCGAACGATTGCATCGCGTATTCATAGTATCGCTGTTTTGCTCGAAAAACAACTGAAAAAATTTGGTTATACACAAGTCAATGCAAACTATTTTGATACTCTTCGTTTCGAACTCCCTGAACAAACTTCCGCTCAACAGATACGTACTATTGCACTAAGCAAAGAAGTCAATCTACGTTACTATGACAACGGAAATGTCGGCTTCAGCATTGATGAAACTACAGATATTGCTGCTACCAATGTACTACTTTCCATTTTTGCCATCGCTGCTGGAAAAGACTATCAGAAAATAGAAGAAGTACCGGAGAAATGGAATATTGACAAGTCACTAAAACGTTCATCATCTTTTCTGACGCATGAGGTATTCTGTAAATATCACACAGAAACAGAAATGATGCGATATATCAAACGTCTGGATCGGAAAGATATATCACTCGCACACTCCATGATTTCACTAGGATCGTGTACAATGAAACTGAATGCAGCAGCAGAAATGCTACCTCTGAGTTGTCCGGAATTTATGAGTATGCATCCGTTGGTTCCTGAAGAACAGGCAGAAGGGTATCGTGAATTAATCAATAATCTTGGTAATGACTTAAAAATTATCACTGGATTTGCAGGAGTAAGTTTACAACCTAATTCAGGTGCTGCGGGAGAATATGCAGGCCTTCGTGTTATCCGTACCTACCTCGAAAGTATCGGTCAGGGATATCGTAACAAAATATTAATTCCGGCTTCTGCTCATGGAACAAATCCGGCTTCTGCTGTTCAGGCAGGTTTCGATACTGTTATCTGTGCATGCGATGAACATGGAAATGTGGACATGAATGACCTTCGTGCAAAAGCAGAAGAGAACAAAGGCGAGTTGGCTGCACTGATGATTACTTATCCCTCCACACATGGTATCTTTGAAACAGAAATAAAAGAAATCTGTGACATTATCCATAGCTGCGGTGCACAAGTCTATATGGATGGTGCAAACATGAATGCACAAGTCGGACTTACAAATCCAGGATTTATCGGTGCAGACGTTTGTCACTTAAATCTGCACAAAACATTTGCTTCACCTCACGGTGGAGGAGGTCCGGGGGTAGGTCCTATTTGTGTAGCTAAGCATTTAGTTCCTTTCCTCCCTGGACATAGCATTTTCGGTAATTCTCAAAATCAGGTATCTTCTGCTCCATTCGGTAGTGCAGGTATTTTGTCTATTACTTATGGATATATTCGAATGATGGGAACGCAAGGTCTTACTCAGGCTACCAAGATAGCTATCTTGAATGCTAATTATCTGGCTGCTTGTTTAAAAGACACTTACGGAATAGTATATCGAGGAGCTAAAGGTTTCGTAGGTCATGAAATGATTCTGGAATGTCGCAAACTGCACGAAGAAACCGGAATATCAGAAAATGATATTGCCAAACGCCTCATGGATTACGGTTATCACGCACCTACCCTATCTTTCCCTGTTCATGGTACACTGATGATTGAACCGACAGAAAGTGAGAGTCTTTTTGAACTGGATAATTTCGTGAATGTAATGCTTACTATCTGGGAGGAAATCCAAGAAGTGAAAAATGGCGAAACAGACAAAAACGACAATGTTTTGGTGAATGCTCCTCATCCGGAATATGAAGTAGTCAGTGATCATTGGGAACACTGCTATTCACGAGAAAAGGCAGCATACCCGATTGAAAGCGTACGTGAAAATAAATTTTGGGTAAATGTAGCCGGGTAGATAATACACTGGGAGACCGCAAGTTATTACCAACACGCTACGAGACATTCGAATAGATTTACTCTATCTATCAACGAAGCAAAAAAACTGTCCCCCTAAAAAGATTCTAAAATAGATACTTTCTGTTATAATTAATAAAGTGCACCTTAAAAGTAGATAAAGAAACTTATAAGGTGCACTTTACATAAGTTCCAGAATAACATTGACCGATCCCCAAGCTCATGAATATTCATCCTAGGGTTATTGAAGTAATGCAGGAATCTCTTATTTTACAATCGTCACCGTTCCGACTTTTACTGTCTTTTCTTTCTTCGGTATCTGCGGATCGGCAAATCCTAATGCAACACAACCATATACTTTATGATTTTCAGGAACACCTAAAGAGGTAATAAACTCCCGTACTTCCGGATCATCGCAAGTTGTTCCAAGTTGATTAATCCAGCAAGAACCAATACCCAAGGAAGTTGCGGCTAAAAACATATTCTCAATAGCACAAGCACAATCCATACCAGCCCACCATTGATAGATTCGTTAGATACAATCACTAAAGTTGGTGCATGATAATAACAACAATAGCTTTGATTATGTCCACGTTCCTGCATACGTTGATCATCACTTTTGACAAATGCCCCTTTGATGCGGTTATTCAATTCAGTAAGTTTATCGGTGTTCTGAATAGCAGTGAAATGCCATGATTCATAATGCATTCCGTTTGGAGCATAAGTAGCTGCTTCCAAAATAGTTTGCAAATTCTCGTAAGATATTTGCTGATCTGTATAAGCTCGCACACTACGCCGCGCTTTAATATTTTCTAAAACTTCATTTGTCTTCATACTTCTATCTCATTTCTGAATAATTTATTTTTACTTTTCCAGATACTTCCAGCTCCATTACAATCTAGTTCAAGTCCATTTTCATACGAATAATCTAGACAATACAATTATACAAAACCAGATTTTTCCTAAATAATTAATTCAGTTACACTTATCGTTTCGTCAATCCAATCTTAGCATTCAATTTAAAATAATACGTACCATTCTCTTTTTCCAGAAAGCCGTATTTATCTTTATCCAACGATCCTTTCTCCAAACGTGAATTCCAGAAAAGAAAATCTTCCATCATCTGTTTTTCTGATTTATGATAACATAGCACATTACCACTTCCATCCATTAGTAATATCCCTTCTACAGCAGAATCCTGCCCGTTATATATTTTTGCAGGACGCATCCCCAATGCTAATGCCATAAGGAACTGCTTTATCTTAAACTCATAAAAACAATGTTTATTAATCAATTCATCTTTTATCTTTAAAGGATTGATTTGCTTAATAAGGCCAGTTAATTCACTGATACGAGTCACATTATCTAAGTGCATAATACGTACCATTTCAGCCAGCACTCGTGGAAAATGTAAATCAATCATCGACAAATTACTACGAAATACCCGATCAGCTACATCTGAATATTTAAGCACACCACCCAAACGCTCAATCATCATGATTCGCTCAGCCACCTCAGTCGGCGATTCCGGTAATGCATTAATCTTATTTACTGTGGGAGTAGCAAATTTGATTCCACTCTGTTCCAGCTTCAAGTTTGCGGCACGTCCCCCATCTAACAACGGATTCATAACACTCAACCGCGAGCGTACAATAAATCCGCTCAGAGGTGCTTCAGGATGCCAGAAAGCAATAGAAAAATCTGTGCGGTCTTCCGTTTTCGCCTCCAAATCAAAGATAGCCACTTCATCCAGAAACTCTTCCACTCCGGCCGGAGAAGTTACTTCATTCCCCGATGAACTCTTTACAGCTTGTATTATCAAATCTGCTACTATACTAAAATCTTCACGAGGTATAGATCTAGTACTGTTCTCACTTTCGATACGAATATCTTCTTTTTCTATATAATAACGACGTGTACCATCATGTTCTGCACGCTGAATCATAGCAATAGGCCAACATATACTTCCTTTTTTCGCATCAACTGTACCTAATGCCACTTTTCCGTCAGCAAGTAAACGGAAGAAGGTTACTAGTTCACACCATTCTCTTTTTGTTGCTTCAAATGCCATATATTTCTGTTTTCATTTTTTATCCATAATACGTGCTGTTTCCACCTTTTCCAACCTTGCACGCAATTTTGACATCATCGAACTACGGATTCTCAACGTCATACTGCAATCCATATCATAGATTTGACTGATAATCTCCGGTTCTTCTTCTTTCACGATACGCATGATGTCATTCATAAAAGGATATTCAAACATTACCGTTACTTCTTCATCAACTGTTTTTTCTATAATAGTTGCAGCCGCAATTGCTTCGGCAGCAGCAGCTTTATAAGCTACAATCAAGCCACTTGTACCCAACTTAATTCCTCCGAAATATCGGACTACAATAATCAGAATATCAGTCAGTTCATTCGAATTTATCTGTCCTAGTATTGGTTTACCTGCGGTTCCGGAAGGTTCTCCATTATCGTTTGCACGAAAATCTTTTCGCATTGCTCCCAACATGTATGCATAACATACATGACGGGCATCATAATATTTCTTCTGATACGTTTCAAGATGTGTCTTAATTTCATCGATCGTACGCACAGGAAGGGCAATAGCAATAAACTTGCTTCGCTTTTCTGTATAAATACCTTCGGAAGGTTCGACTATGGTTTTATAAGTATCTTCAGCAGTCATGGTGCAAAGATACGGCTTTATTGATAGAATTCCATCTCTCACCTAGAAATTATTGTTTACTTAACAGGAACTTAAACAAGTTAAAAAATGCCTTGCAATTTTAGAAAAAACTCATATTGTCTCTTGAACTCACATTATCATTATCTGTATTAGAACAATTGAAAGGAGGTACTAGACTTCTTTGGAAGACATATTAAAGTTACTCAAAAGATATACTAGAGTTGTTTGAAAGATATACAATAACAGATCGAAAGATGTACATGACTTGGCTGAAAGATGTACTTAGATTAATCGTTTTTTTCACAAGATACGACTGATCTTCTTTTGCAGATCGAGAAGTCAGTAGAACTGGATTGAACACTCAACTTTATTGAATCAAATACTTTAATTACCAATGAAATGTTTAACTTCAAACCTTTCAATGTTCTGTGATAAACTATTCGATCTTTTTTTTAATCACAAACGAAGTTTGAATCAAACATTGAGAAGATTATCCTGAGATATTTCAATCATTCTTTTAGAAATCCCGTCTACGGAAAGTAAATGAAATCTCTTTTCTGTCATGTCATATTTTACTGTATATCGTTATCAATCTGAGAGATATAATGAAGGAACATATTTATACCACTTTCTATTGTCGTAAAAGATTCAACCCGAAAGATATGACATACAGAAAAGAAACTAAATCTGCTTCTTCATCATAAGTAATTATAACACATACAGATAGAACAAAATATGACGATGAATGAAAATGAAATAGCAATTATCAAATGAATGATTTTAGTATATGTATTCCTAAAAAGAAACTATATATAAAAATGAACGGTTAATCCGATAACTTCATACGGTTAATTTAATAACATTACACGATGAATTTAGTAACGTTATACGGTCAATCATATATAAATGAGCAGTCAATTCAATACAACTAATAGGATGATTATGATGAATTGACCGCTCGAATTTATAAAAGTTCTCTTAGTCTAGCTTATGAATCACTAACCCTGAACGCAGTTTTGGTTCAAACCAAGTAGTCTTTGGAGGCATTATATTACCAGTATCCGCAATATCCATCAATTGTTTCATTGATACCGGATAAAGAGCCAACGCTACTTTCATTTCACCACTATCTACTCTTTTCTTCAATTCTCCTAAACCACGAATACCACCAACAAAATCAATGCGTTTATCAGAACGGAGATCTTTAATTCCTAGAATTTCTTCCAATATCAGGTTAGAAGAAATGGTCACATCAAGCACTCCGATAGGGTCATTATCATCATAAGTACCGATCTTTGCAGTTAAACTATACCACTTACCCTCCAGATAAAGAGAGAAATTGTGTAAACCTGACGGTTTATAAATATCAATTCCCTCCTCTTTCACAATAAAGTTTTTCTGTAAAGCTGCCAAAAACTGTTCCGGAGTCAATCCGTTGAGATCTTTCACGACACGGTTATAGTCAATGATAGTTAGTTGATTTGCAGGAAAGCAAACGGCCATAAAATAGTTATACTCTTCATCCCCACAATGATTTGCATTCTGCTTCGCTTTTTCGGCACCTACCAATGCAGCAGCTGCAGAACGATGATGCCCATCGGCAATATAAAGAGCCGGCATTTTAGCAAATTCAGAAGTGATAGTAGCAATATCTTCATCCTGATCTATAATCCAGAATGAATGGCCAAAACCATCACCCGGAGCGATAAAGTCATAAACAGGTTTATTAGCTACATATTTCTTAATGATACCATCCAGTTTCACATTATCAGGATAAGCAAAGAAAACAGGTTCGATATTGGCATTATTCACACGAACATGTTTCATACGGTCTTCTTCTTTGTCACGACGTGTCAGTTCGTGTTTCTTGATAACACCATTCATGTAATCAGGTACATAAGCACCGACTACCAGCCCATATTGGGTTTTGCCGTTCATCGTCTGAGCATAGATGTAATAGTTCTCTTTTGCATCCTGTACCAGCCAGCCTTTGTCCTGGAAAAGTTGGAAATTCTCGGCAGCTTTTTCATATACACGCTCATCGTGTTCATCCGTACCAACTGGGAAATCTATTTCAGGTTTAATGATATGATAAAGGGACTTTTCGTTACCTTCCGCTTCTACGCGGGCTTCTTCGGAGTTCAGTACATCATAAGGGCGTGAAGCTACCTGCTCAACCAGGTCTTGTGGAGGACGAATGCCTTTGAAAGGTTTAATTATAGCCATGATAATAGGTATTTTATATGAAAAATTAAAAGCCACAGACTTATTGAAAATCTGTGGCTCAAATATACTACTTATTTCTATAATAGACGTTTTATAGTGAACTGTTTTTATTCCAAATACTTACTAATGACTTTGAATATTACTTATTCACTCTGAATTTCTCGCAACCGTCTTTTAGGAAACCTACGATTTGTTTAGCAGCAGCAATACCTGCATTGATATTTGCTTCGGCTGTCTGTGCACCCATCTTCTTAGGAGTTGAGAAATAACGTCCCGCAAATTTCTCTGCAAATTCAGCATTAGCTGCAGGCATAATATCTGTAATATACTTAAAATCAACACGTTGTTCCATCAACTTAATCAACTCAACTTCGTTAATAACTTCCTTACGAGCTGTGTTTACTAACATAGCACCCTTCGGCATATCTTTCAGCAAAGCATAATTAATAGAGTTTTTAGTTTCAGCAGTTGCAGGAATATGAAGAGATACTACCTGACAAGTCTTATACAATTCTTCTGCTGAATCAAGTGCTTTTACACCATCTTTTTCGATCACATCCTTTGGGCAGAATGCATCATAAGCATACACTTCCATTCCAAAGCCTTTTGCTATGCGTGCTACATTGCGACCTACATTTCCGTAAGCATGAATACCCAATTTCTTACCCATCAATTCAGTACCAGAAGTTCCGTTATAGAAGTTACGAACGGCATAAACCATCATACCCAAAGCTAATTCGGCTACAGCATTAGAATTTTGTCCCGGAGTATTCATTACGCATACACCATGGGCAGTGGCAGCTTCCAGATCTACATTATCATATCCTGCACCTGCACGAACTACGATTTTCAATTCTTTGGCAGCATCCAATACTTCGGCATCAATAATATCACTACGGATAATAATAGCATTAGCATCTTTCACTGCATCCAACAGTTGAGCTTTTTCTGTATATTTTTCCAACAAAGCAAGTTCATAACCTGCTGCTTCTATTTCTTTACGAATACCGTCTACAGCAACTTTCGCAAACGGTTTATCAGTAGCTATAAGTATTTTCATAATCTAGTTCTATTTATAAAGACTCACCACAGATTACGCAAACTTCTTCAGATTATTTTATTCAAAATCCGGAATTCTATGTAACCTGTGGCGAAAATAATATTAATGAAGTTTCTCAAATTCCTGCATACAGTCGATCAAAGCCTGTACACTTTCTTTCGGCATTGCATTGTAACAAGAGGCACGGAAACCACCTACCGAACGGTGTCCTTTGATACCTACCATACCTCTTTCTGTAGCAAACTTCATGAAATCAGTTTCAAGGTCTTTGTACTCAGGTGCCATTACAAAACAGATATTCATGCGTGAACGGTCTTCCTTAACAGCGGTACCTACAAACAATTTGTTACGATCGATTTCTGCATATAGCATATCAGCCTTTTCGATAGCACGACGTTGCATTTCTTCTACACCACCTTGTGCCTTGATCCAACGTAAGTTCAACAATGCTGCGTAAATAGGTACTACTGGAGGAGTGTTGAACATAGAACCATTGTCAATATGTGTCTGATAATTCAACATAGACGGAATGTAACGGGAAACTTTACCTACAGCATCATTCTTTACAATTACAAAAGTAAGACCTGCAGGAGCCAAGTTTTTCTGTGCACCACCATAGATACAGATATATTTAGAAACGTCAATCGGACGTGAGAAAATATCAGAAGACATATCAGCTACCATGGGAACCGGAGAGTCAAGATCACTCTTCAACTCAGTACCGTAAATGGTGTTATTAGTGGTAATATGGAAATAATCTGCGTCTCCCGGAACTGTGTAATCTTTCGGAATGTATGTATAAGTGGCTTCAGCAGAAGAGGCAACTTCGACAACCTCTCCGAATCCCTTCGCTTCTTTCATTGCTTTCTTAGCCCAAACGCCAGTGTTCAAGTAAGCAGCTTTCTTTTCAAGAAAGTTGAAAGGCACCATGCAGAACTCCATACTAGCTCCTCCACCCAAGAACAATACCGAATAACCTTCGGGGATATTAAGTAATTCCTTGAATAAGGCCACTGCTTCATCAACCACAGGTTGGAAGTCTTTAGCGCGATGGCTGATTTCCATCAGAGAGAGACCAGAGCCGTTGAAATCTAAAATAGCCTTCGCTGTATCCTCTATCACCTCACGCGGAAGAATGGAAGGTCCTGCATTGAAATTATGCTTTTTCATTTGAAGTTTGTTTTTGGTTTAACAATTTCGTTAGTTTATGTCGTTAGACCCTGCGAATTTACGAATTAATTTCCGCCACACAAATCTTTCCTTATAAAAATACTGTTTTAAAGCAGATTTCTCTTTCTTTTTATTGGTTTATACAGGAAATATACACCATATTGTTATCTATACATATCAAGTTAGGGATTTTAGACGAAAATAAAGTCTTGCAAGAAATATGGATATGAAAAGGCTTTTGATATAATTATAAAAGGAAAATTGAGGGATATTGAGACTCGAATAATGACTTAGAAAAGACCTATCCTCTCGAATTAACTCCATTCTCACTAATGCCTAAAACTACAAAATCTCTGCCTAAAAGCATACATTTAGACTTAATATATCTCTTAATTAAAAGATACATATATTTCTACGGAACTATTGTTTCAAAAAATATTATACTATTTCTGACAACCTTCTAATTATATAGCAACATATAAAAACGTCATAGTAATGCAGTTCAATAACCGACCCATATTAACGTTTAAACACCTCATCAATTAAGAGGCAAATTTAAAAAGCATTTATTACCTCTTTTTTTTACTTGGCTTCTTCAAAAATGGTTCTCATTCCTTTGATCTTCTCACCTTGAATAAGATTTAATAATTGCTTTACCTTAGTACGACGAATTGCCACAAACGAATAATGTTCTTTCACATCAATGGCTCCAACATCTTCGCGATTTAGATTACCTTTTTTATATAAGAATCCGGCAATATCTATTCGACTCAACTTTTCTTTCTTTCCTTTACCTATATAGATAGTAGCCCAAACCGATTTCGGAGGACGAGGAGGATTCTCCGGTAATACTACCGTTTCTATGTCTTCCAAAATATAGGATGGCAATTTTTCTTCTTCATTAAGAATCAAATATGAAGTACCTGTTGCATCCCATCGGGCAGTACGACCATTGCGATGTGTAAACGCTTCTTCATTCACTGGCAAATGATAATGAATGATATGCTCAATTTCAGGTATATCAAGTCCACGTGCTGCAAGATCGGTAGAAATCAGAACATGACAACTACCGTTACGAAATTTATATAATGCACGCTCTCGGTCGGGCTGTTCCATCCCTCCATGAAAACGTTCAGCAGACAATTTTTTTTCTGCTAATAATTTATGTACACGATCTACAGCATCCCGATGATTGCAGAAAACAATACTAGAACTACTATCCAAAGTACAAAGCAGATTATAAAGTGTATCTATTTTATCTTTCGAAAGAGATATCACCTTCATCAAAGTCAAACGAGAATCTCGCTCCTCAGAAGCTTCCGGAAGGAAATTCAATTTAACCGTTCGGTTTAGTCCTGTGAATTGAGGGATTTCTTTAGTATCAGTAGCAGACAAAAGAATCCGTTTCTTTAATCCAGTAGTTGATTGACAATCTCCGCCATTTCATCATGAAAACCGAACTCCAACGATTTATCAAATTCATCAATAATCAATGTATGGATAGTTTCTGGATTGAAATTTCCTTTTGATAAATGATCAGTGATACGTCCTGGTGTACCTATAATAATAGCAGGATGATTACCCACAATACTTTTCTTCTCTTCCGTAATAGGATGTCCACCATAGCAACAACAAGTCTTCCAAGAAGTACCCATTGATTTGAATACAGTATCTATCTGCAAAGCTAACTCACGTGAAGGAACAAGAATCAATACCTGTACACTGTTATCATCTGTTCTCAGGGTGAGCAACAAAGGTAACAGATATGCCAGAGTCTTACCTGAACCTGTAGGTGACAAGAGAATCACGTCTTTCTTGCCCATAGCTTGTTCTAGTGATGCTTCCTGCATCGGATTCAGCGCCTCAATATTCAAATTACGAAGGGCTGACTCTATTATTTCATTATTCTGTAACATGTAAACAAAGATATGAAAAGAAATGAAGAATGAAAGTAAATTATGATATTTTAGCCATGCCTGTTAATATGTAACGACCTTTCAAATCATGTTCCTTCATATAAATTACAACCTCCGCCCGACAGGCTGAAATCAAGGCATATCCTGTAAGATTTTCATTGATAGCTTTGGTAAACGAATATTCTGTGTCATTGTAGATAAAAGATATACGGTGATATTCCATAACATAATGTATTTAAAAGATCAATATTGGTGTCAAATGTACAAAAATAATAGATAGTATTAATAAAAAACAGGAAACTATATTTGGAATCTATATGAAATTTATCAATTAGAAATGAAAGTGAAAAGCTAAAAAATAAACGGGAAACCTGAAAGACATAATTGTCTTTTTCAGATCTCCCGTTAGTCCTATATGCTATATTTCTAATGAATATTCACTCAGGAAAATAGACTCTTTAACTTTAAAACTGTTCTTTCCATATTACAGTACATACTTCGTTTCTGAAATAATACCTCAAGCTATTTAACTTGAACTCTCAGCTTACATACTATAAGCAGCAAAGAACCATTTCTGAAGTTTTACAAGTTCAGGCTTGTTCGAATATTATCCTCCGAAGTTATCGAACATCAAGTTTTGTGCCGGAACACCCAGATCGTCAAGCATCTTCTCAACAGCTTTGGACATCGGACCAGGACCACACATATAATATTCAATATCTTCCGGTGCTTCGTGATTTTTCAAATATGTCTCATAAATTACATTATGAACAAATCCTGGAGTATATTTCACACCTGCTGCATCAGCTGCAGGATCCGGACGGTCTAGTGCCAAATGGAATGTGAAGTTCGGGAAGTCTCTTTCAATCTGCAAGAAGTCTTCCAAATAGAATACCTCATTCAAAGCACGTGCACCATAGAAATAAGACATTTTACGATCTGTAATATGCAATGTCTTCGTCAAATGCATGATTTGTGCACGCAACGGAGCCATACCAGCACCACCACCAATCCACATCATTTCTTTTTTAGAATCTAAAATTGGATGGAAGTCTCCGTAAGGACCACTCATAATCACCTTGTCACCCGGTTTCAGGGTAAAAATGTATGAAGAAGCGATACCAGCAGGTACATCCATAAATCCAGGACCTTGATCTTTCGGTTTAAACGGTGGAGTAGCAATACGTACTGTCAGCATAATACGGTCACCTTCTGCCGGGTAGTTAGCCATAGAATAAGCACGAATTGTTTCTTCGTTGTTTGTACACTTCAGGCCAAACAGACCGAATTTCTCCCAAGCCGGCAAATATTCCTCACCGATCAGCCCTTATCAATGTCTTTATTGTAATCCATTGTATATTTAGGGATCTTGATCTGTGCATAAGATCCTGGAATAAAGTCCATGTGTTCTCCCTTAGGCAGTGCAACGATGAATTCCTTTATAAATGTAGCAACATTCTTGTTGGAGATAACTTCGCACTCCCACTCTTTTACGCCAAGTACAGATTCATCAATCTTAATAGCCATGTCACCTTTCACTTTCACCTGACAACCCAGACGCCAGTGATCTTGTTGCTGTTTGCGGCTGAAATGAGGAACTTCAGAAGGCAAGATTTCTCCGCCACCTTCAAGTACCTGACATTTACACTGACCACATGAGCCCTTACCACCACAAGCAGATGACAAGAATATTCCGTTTACAGACAGCGTGTTCAACAAAGTAGAGCCGGAAGCTACTTCCAGTTCTTTTTCGCCATTAATTGTAAGTTTCACGTCTCCTGAAGGTACCAAGAATTTCTTGGAAACCAACAAGATGATAACAAGCAGCAGAATAACCACAAGGAATACCCCAATGCTCGCTAATATTAAATTCATATCCATTGTTTATTCCTTTCTTTATTAGATGTTCAAACCAGAGAAACACATAAATGCGATGGCCATCAAACCTACTGTGATAAATGTGATACCCAAGCCTTTCAAAGGAGCAGGTACATCCGAGTAAGCCATTTTTTCACGAATAGCAGCCAAACCAACAATAGCCAGTAACCAACCGATACCTGAACCCAATGCATAAGAGAGTGCATCCCAAATGTCACCAATATATTTCGGATCGCTCGGCGCCAGGTTGATACGCTGTTGCATGAAAAGCGAAGCACCCATGATGGCACAGTTTACAGCAATCAATGGCAAGAAGATACCAAGTGAAGCATACAGCGACGGACTGAAGCGCTCTACCACCATTTCTACCAATTGCACGATACCAGCAATAACGGCAATAAAAAGAATAAAACTCAAGAAACTAAGATCAACACCTTCGACAATAGCGTTAGCTGCCAACACCTTAGTTTGCAACAAATAATTGACCGGAAGAGTAACGATCAACACGAAAGTTACAGCAATACCTAGTCCTACGGCAGTCTTCACATTCTTCGATACAGCTAGGTATGAACACATACCCAAAAAGAATGCGAATATCATGTTGTCCACAAAGATGGAGCGGACGAATAAACTTAATAAATGTTCCATATCTTTAATTAAGAATTAAGAAAGAAAAAGTCAGATTGAAAAAGCACCACGAACGGCAACATAAAAGTGCACACACTACGCAGTCCCAATTCTTCGTTCCTCATTTTTCATTCTTCATTTATATTATTACTTTTCTTGCAGTTCTTTGTGACGTGCACGTTGATACCAGATAATGCAAGCTACAATAATCAATGCCATCGGTGGCATCAGCATCAGACCATTGTTTACGTATCCAGTTTTCTGAATCGGTTCATAGTTCAAGATGTTGAAACCAAGTATTGTTCCCGAACCAAACAATTCGCGGAAGAAAGCTACGATTACCAAAATCTTTGCATATCCCAAACCGTTACCCACACCATCAAGGAACGATTCCCAAGGGCCATTTTGCATGGCAAATGCTTCCAAACGTCCCATCAAAATACAGTTTGTGATGATCAAACCTACGTAAACAGAAAGCTGTACACTTACGTCATAAGCAAACGCTTTCAGAATTTCACTTACGATAGTCACCAAAGCTGCTACAACCACCAACTGAACGATGATACGGATACGGTTAGGAATGGTTTTACGCAACAGTGAAATAACAACGTTAGAAAATGCAGTAATCACTGTTACTGAAAGCCCCATTACGATAGCAGGTTCCAGTTTAGCAGTTACAGCAAGTGCCGAACAAATACCCAACACCTGTACGGTTACCGGATTATCCATTCCCAGCGGAGCAGAGAATACTTCTTTATTTCTCTTTGAAAACAACTGTCCCATATTCTTATTTCTCCTCCTTTATTATTTAGTTAAAAAACTCAAGTAACTATTTAGACAAGCCTTCAACATGGCATCTACGCCCACCGATGTGATTGTACCACCGGAAATACCGTCTACCTGATAATCAGGTTTCTCTACCTTACCATTCTTAGTAACTCCAAGAGCGACAGCACCATTTTCTATTGTTTTCTTGCCCTCAAACTCTTTTTGGAACCAGTCAGTTGCAATTTCGGCACCCAGACCTGGAGTTTCACTTGCGTGTGAAAAGTAAGTACCGTAAACAGTATCTTTATCTTCGTTCAGTGCAACATATCCCCAGATAGCCCCCCAAAGACCGGCACCATATACAGGAACTACATATTTAGTCTGACCGTCTACTTCGCATACAAATACGTGCAAACGTTGATTTTCTTTTGCTTCTTTTTCGTAATTGGTAACGAATTCACCTGTATTTTCAGCCAGCGTACCATCTACATTCATCAGCATATCACCTTTTACATATTTCTTATATTCTGCATCCGCATCTTCCACATTCTTGATGTTCAGAGCAGCGAGAATTTGTTTCTTAGTATCCAACTGTACATTCTTACTTTGCGTTTCTTTTAAAGAAGAACTAACGAATGCCAGCAGGAATGCAACGATAACAACCATTACCGAAGCATAAATGATAGTATAACTATTACTATTCGTATTCATTTTCATTCGGTATTTATTAATTAGACTTTACAGCACGTTTTTCGCGACGAGTGATGTTGCTCTGTACTACACAGTAGTCAATCAACGGAGCGAAGATATTCATCAGTAAGATGGCGAGCATCATACCTTCCGGATAACCTGGATTCAGTACACGGATAACGATAGCCATTACACCAATCAGGAATCCGAAGATATATTTACCTGTTTCTGTACGCGCAGAAGTTACAGGGTCAGTAGCCATAAACACAGCACCAAAGCAGAAACCACCTAATACAAGATGTTCGTACCAAGGCATGTGAGCCATTGCAGTATCAGGACCAACGGTATTAAATACCCAAGCCATGAAAGCACCACCCACAAATACAGAGATCATTGTTTTCCAGCTTGCAACACCAGTCCACAAAAGGATAGCAGCACCAATCAGGATGGCGATCACACTTGTTTCACCGATAGAGCCTGGGATTAGACCTGTAATCATATCAAGACTGAATGGAGGAACCGCACCGGTTGTTGCAGCTTGTCCCAATGGAGTAGCTACAGTCAATCCATCTACAGCCTGTCCCATACCAAAGATACTGTCACCAGATACCCAAACGGCATCACCGGACATCTTAGTCGGATAAGCAAAGAACAAGAATGCACGAGTAATCAAAGCTACGTTGAAAATATTCATACCTGTACCACCGAATACTTCTTTTGCGAAAATTACAGAGAATGCAGTAGCTACGGCAAGAATCCACAACGGACAGTCTACCGGTACAATCATCGGGATCAGGATACCAGAAACCAAGAATCCTTCCTGAATTTCTTCCTTCTTCCATTGAGCTACAACAAACTCAATACCCAGACCTACTACATACGATACAATAATTTTAGGCAATACAGCCAAGAATCCGTAGATAAACATTTCGATGAAGCTGCCAGTAGCACCTGTATGAGTGAAATGTTGGTAACCTACGTTGTACATACCGAACAACAAAGCCGGTATTAATGAGATAACCACAATCGACATGATACGTTTACTGTCGATGGCGTCGTGTATATGCGTTCCCGTTTTCGCAGTCTTGTTGGGCACGAATAGGAATGTTTCGAAGCCGTCGAACACCGACTGGAATGCGTGGAATTTGCCGCCCTCTTCAAAGTTCGGCTTTATCTTATCGAGATAATTTCTTAACGCTTTCATTAATATATTTACAATTTTACGATTTACAATTTACGATTTGCCATACGAACATTATTATGCCATTTCTGCACGAAGCATATCAAGCCCGGCACGGACAATGCGTTGCAATTCCATCTTCGAAGAGCAGACGAATTCGCAGAGAGCAAAATCTTCAGGAGCTACTTCATAGATACCCAGTGCTTCCATGCGGTCGATATCAGCAGCAATGATCGCTTTAATTAAGTATTCAGGCAGAATATCCATCGGAAATACCTTATCATATTCACCAGACATGATCATATGACGTTCGCCACCTTTCACACGTGCATCCAATGTGTATTCCTTTTTGGCCATCAGCCAGCTGAAATAAGAGTGGTTAGCGCTATATTGATCAAAACGAGGCATAATCCATCCCAACATTTCGTGAATTTCATCACCTTCAGGGATCACAGTCAGTTGACTATCAAAAGCACCAAGGAATCCGTTTGGAGACACCTGTTTACCTGTCAATACATTGCCACTGATGTATCGCAAATCTTTATCAGTTGTTACGTTACTGGCAAAAACATTTGTCAACAGTGCACCTACCTGTAGTTTACAGTATGCAGGTTTCAACACTTCGGAACCTGTAACGGCTACAGTACGTGTGAAGTCTACACGGCCCGTATTAAAGAGACGGCCAATGAAAATAACGGCTTGAGGATCGATAGTCCATACCGTTTCACCTTTAGATATCGGATCCAAATGGTTGATTTGAACACCTACGTTTCCAGCAGGGTTCGGACCATCAAATGCGGTAATGATAACGTTCTTTGCCTGAGTCAGAGCAGCAGCAGTTTGTTTCACGCTGATGTTCAGGTAAGTTTTTGCCATTTTGGAGAGAGCATCAAGACCTGTTTGGAAGTTTGTTTCTTCTCCTTTCAAGGCAAACTCGAAATTGGGAGCCAATGGATTGGTGTCGAATGCAGAAACGAAGATTCCTTTCGGAGTAACCGTCGGATCAGCAATGATGGCATACGGACGTTGTTTGATAAATGCGAAAATTCCTGCTTCCAACAAAGCAGTTTTCACAGCATCAGCATCCATAGAAGCCACATTCTTTTTACCGAAATCTTCGTAGTCTTGTTCAGCAGCAGCTTCCACTACTATGTTCAATACTTTACGGCGGGCGCCACGTTCTACGCTCGTCACTACGCCACTTATAGGCGAAACAAATTTCACTTCAGGATGATTCTTGTCAATAAACAAGGGTCCACCAGCCATCACATACTCCTGCTCTTTCACAACTACTTTCGGTGTCACTCCAGGGAAATCATCGGGTACAAGTGCGTAGAATCCCGGCTCCTTCACTGTTGTATACGTCTCAGCAGCTTTTCCTTTCAGGTTTATGTCAAGGCCTTTACGTAACTTTATTACATTTGCCATGCTATATAAAATAATGGTTTCATAAATTTGCCGCAAAAGTAATAAATAATAATGTGATTCAAGAGGAAAAAAGAAAGGAATTACGGAGAAATTTCCGTAATTCCTTTCGTGTTCGCGCACGTTGGTATCATTCCTCTGTTTTGAAGTAAATAAAAGAACTAAAGAGAAATCGCAGAAAGCCTTTATACATAGTATATTCAAATAAGATTTTAATAGTTCTCACTTAAGAGAACTATTTTATGCAAACTTTTTTTTCTTTACTTATTCCTCCAATTCACTAAAGGACAGGAAGTCACTTCCACATAAACTGACTTCCTTTTTAATACTTTGACATGATACTCTAATAGATATCCTATGGACAAGAAAGAGGCGAAGTAGTGTCTTTTAGAGAGTATCCCTATATTAAATATATCTCACCAAATCTTCAACCACAGGACTTAATATCACAGTTATGTGTTACCAATAGAGATTATCTACGTCCAGTATGCGACAGAGAAGAAATTATTCCTCTTCGGCAAACATAGGATCCCAGGCAGGAAGACGTATCGGCTTCTGCTTCAGTATTTCAAGAGCTTTTGGAGTTGCAAATTTCGTTTCTACAACAAGACGGAACATATATTCATTGAACCATTCGTCAGTCATAATAAGATGTCCCTGATAGCCAGCGCCAGTTCCCCAACTATTTTCAACCATCCACTTGGTCGGCTTTCCATTTTTATCGAGATCTACAGCCATGAGAGTCATAGCATGACTTGAACCACTATCAAAGGTTTGGATACGTTGTTTCTTATCCATCCCCAAAGAAGTCCCCAACAGAGATTCATAATCATAGTTATTAACGTCAAGAAGGCCACGATCAGAATTCAGACATTTGCCTACATCACAGGAAAAGTACATCATAGTGCTGTCCTTTAAGGAAGCAATTGCCATTTCCTTAATATCCTCGATCGGAAGATTCACATATTTCCAGTTAGTTCCGTCGTAACGGTGCCGGTCATAATCTATTTCGTAGCACTTGTAATACTCGCGACTTGGGTCGTTCATTAACATTACATAGTTACCGATCAAGTTTTCATCGCCAAACTTCTTTAGGAAAGAAAGCGGAGTATATGTAGCCGTCTCAACAGCCTCACCTTTTGAGTTATATTGTGTCCAAGTGAATTCAGTGGGAGGGACACCAAGATTCAGAACTAACATACGGTATATGGTACCTAGCATTTCCGTTTTAGCCTTTTCCAAAGCTGCAGGTTTAGCACCTTTTGACACCATGTCCCGAAGTCGCAATCCTTGTTCACGTAGCTTTAAAGTAATCAATCCTGCCATACGGGAAGTATTTTCACTGCTATTTGTTTCAGGCATCACTTCTTTGGGAACCAAACCGTATTTGCTTACAATGTCGGCAACTCCTGTAAATGTACCTCCATCACTCAAAGGATGTTTAAAGAGCCATTCCACCATTTTATCGTTCATCGGTTTATCACTGGTATCAATGATACCTTGTAAGAAAAGGTTTGCTTTTTCCAGTTGGTCAAAGAAAAAAGGATAAATCTGCGAAAATTCGAAAAAACCAAGATTATATTTAGCAATGGTTTTGGCACGCATCACATTTAGCCCAGTGAAAAGCCAACAACGTCCCGATGACTTCTGATCAGTAATACCTTTAGAAGGCACTTTGATGGAAAAATGCGTATCCATACCTTTCATATTATCCTGATTCAAAGCCAGCTTACGGATGTCGTTACTACCGATAGCGTTTCGGATAGCTTTATCAGCGGATGTTTCTTGATAAGTTTGTTTGATCTGCTGCATCATAGCATTGCTGATACCGCCTTTTCCTTCTTGTGCTTGTGCTGCATAATAAAGAGCACATATAACAAAAACAGATAAAATTCGTTTATTCATAACTTTAATATACT
>NZ_BAKK01000005.1 GCF_000614145.1 Bacteroides faecichinchillae JCM 17102
AATTGCCCAAACGAAGATAATTACTATCGTATCCTTGTAGACCTACAGATATCCATACCTGATTATAACTTTGATACTGACGAAACTGTCATGAAAATCAAACATAGCTATGGGTTCGAGGCACATGATGATATTGTATTAACAGACGGACACCCTTCCACAGGGGACGATGATGATAATGGTATATTTGATAACATAGAAAATCAATACGGTGTATTTGATGATTCACGTTTCAAAAATAGTTCTTACACAATGACTGTCTACAATAACATTAAAGCACCCAGATATTTACAATTACCCGTAAATATCGAAGTAGACGTCGTCATACATCTGCTAAGTATTACAGAAACAGAATATTACTACCTCAAAGCACTCAATTTATTGGAATCCTACTCTTACGACGAAACCATAAACGAACCCGTCAAACTCCCAAGTAACGTCAATGGAGGCATAGGAGTCATCGGAATAAGTACTGAAGTAAGCAAAACGATCCACTTCCCAGATTATTGGAGACGATATTAATATTATCTTTGCAGCCAAAAGCAAGAAATTATGTTCATTATTATAGGAATCATGCTGTCAGGTATGCTTATCGGCTACCTACTACGTAGCAAACGGCTGACATGGATACACAAAATTATTACCTTTCTGATATGGCTATTGCTCTTCCTACTCGGGATAGACGTAGGAGACAACAAAGCCATCATGTATGGGTTACATACGTTGGGGCTTGAAGCACTGATTATAACTTTGGCTGCAGTTATCGGCAGTACTTTATTGGCATGGGGACTTTGGTACCTATTATACATAAGGAACAGAGAGAAGGAGGAAAAAGCATGAAAGGCAGCCTAATCATTGTATCCTTTTTCATCATAGGTACTCTTTGCGGTCTCTATCATCTCATTCCGTTCAATTTCTCTGATAGTAATCTCAGTTATTATGCTCTTTGCGGATTGATGTTTTGTGTAGGTATCAGTATTGGTAATGACCCGAAAACATTGAAAAGTTTCCGGTCATTGAATCCTCGCCTAGTTTTTCTGCCCATTATAACTATACTAGGAACATTAGCCGGTTGTGCCGTTGCAGGATTTTTCATGAGTCAGCGTACTCCTTTAGATTGTATGGCTGTAGGAGCCGGATTTGGATACTATTCACTATCCAGTATCTTTATTACCGAATACAAAGGAGCGGAATTAGGAACGATCGCACTCCTCTCTAATATTATGCGTGAAATAATAGCCTTGTTAGGTGCACCTTTATTAGTGAAATATTTCGGTAAACTAGCTCCTATATCTGTGGGGGGAGCTACCACCATGGATACAACACTTCCCATTATCACCCGTTATTCGGGACAGGAATTTGTCATCATTTCCATCTTTCATGGTTTCATTGTAGACTTTAGTGTACCCTTTCTCGTAACATTCTTTTGCTCTGTATCATTCTGAATAATCAATTTATTAAGAAAGAATAAGTGCCCGAACCAATCTTTCCGACAGACAAATATGGTTCTCCCTTCACTCGAGTAGCCTTTACCGGAGTTCCGTTCATCATAACTTTATATTTACCGGAAGGAAGCGGCAAATAAACCTCGGCATCCATATTAGCCGGAATAGAGACTTTTAGAGAATACTCTTCACTCTTATTTTTGACAGCTATCCGGACATTTCCACGAATGGTTGGAACAGTTGCCTCCGCCCACTCCAATGATCCCAATTGAGGTTTGATACGAACTGTTCCAAAACCGGGTGTTAATGGTTCTACCCCCATCAGATGACGTGGAATGACATTGGCTGGAGCTGCTCCCCAAGCATGATTCCAATCCTGATTCGTCTTATATTTATTATCCCAGGCTTCCAAGGATATAGTAGAACCGACACGAATCATATTATACCAACTGCGTTCATCTGTCTTGTTCAGCATTTGTAATGCATATTCCGCATCATTTGCTTTGTATAAGGCATCCATTAGAAATTGTGAACCATAAACACTACACGCCATTCCCCTAGTGCGGATGAAATTAATTACTCCCTGTTCTTTTCCTTTCGGCACCAGACCAAAAGCTAGCGGAAACATATTGCCATGTAATGAAGCATGGTCTGTATCTGCCGAGAGCCCATCCATAAAATATCCTTTGCTCGTATTAAAGAATGAACGGATAAACAACTTCCTGAAATTCTTTGCTTCCGAAGTATACAAATCAGCATCTTCCGACTTCTCCAGAACGTCTGCTATCTGCCCCATTAATCTTAGAGCTTCATAATGATAAGCATTCGTTACTGCATTATAATCAGTGAAAACAAATCCGTCCGACTCTCCCATTACATCCCATAGTTTACTGTCCGGCTTGGTATGAGGCCAATCCACAATGTCTCTAATCTGCCCATTCATACGAATGGATGAAATAAACTCCGGAGTTTGCAATCCGGTACTTGTACTTATCAGCCCATTCTTTTCACGGAGTGACAACAGGAGTCGAGGTTTCAGTAGTTCATAGTTGGCTTTGAGCGAACGACAGTCTCCTGTATACTGATAGTCCTGCCAAGCAATCAACACAGCCTGAAGAATCCATTCGGTAGGCCAGGTAGGATGCAATAACAAATATTCATGCGAACGGCGTGCCATCGAATACTCTCGATCCACACCATAATGGCAAAGCTGATTAATCAATGCATCTGCTTCATAAGGGATTCGTTCACGATCCCCATCCACATAGATTCCAGCAAATGAGGTTGCACGAATAGAATATTTACATAGTTTCCATACCTGATTTAAGATATCATCAGAAGAACAGAAAGAAGAAGCCATTTCGTCAAACGGATAATGCACCACTTCACGAACGATAGAAATAGGTGGTTGAGATTCATTGTATCCCTCAATTTCACAATACCGGAATGGTAATACTTCACCAATATATTCCGGGATCAACACTGCCGCTTTTCCAGTATTTCTGCCATCCTTTTCTATTTTAATCCGATAAGTATGAGTTCCTTTTAGTAATCCTAACTGGCAACGCCGATATCGAATGGTCGATTGTCCCGGATTACGCAATACATGCCCATTTTCCAAACATTCTCCCAAATGTATAGTTACCGAATCAGACTCGATCACCGACGTAAATGTTAAAACCAATTGAGCAAAAGCATCGGTTCCGAAATCAACCAGACATGCATTAGTTGAGAGCTTTCTTACTGTAACTGGTGATTCCATTGTTTTTACCTGTGGATAATAGGCTGTTGCATATTCAGATAAGCTCCCAGCAGTGCGGAAAGCTTTCACTTCCGACCATTCACTCTCCCCTTCTGTATCTGTCACAGTTTTCACCCTCCAGAAATAAATCTTATCAGGTTTCAGAGCTTCACCTCCATATAAAACAGCAACCGACTGTCCGTTCTTTACTTCACCACTATCCCACACATTTCCCTTTCCGAAAGTTACATCCGACAGATTATCAGCAACAATCAGTCGATAAGCAATTTGATGTGTATTTTGTGCTTCTCCCGGAACAATCCATGAAAAGGCAGGATACATTGAACGAATAGCAGCATATTGAAGTGATTCAATAGCAGAATCAAGCTTCCAAACCGGAAGACTGGAAACATATCCATTGTTCCAAGTACGGTCGGTATGTTCTATCAAATCGGTCATCAATCCAGATGGTTTGTTACCAGCTATAGCCGATAAAGATATAGAAAATACTCCCAAAACTACTAATGCCAACCGCTTCAGTAATCTATTTCTTTTCATGTAATTCACAGCATTATTAATATGACGAAAACTTGTGTTTATTTAATTGTCACCATTGTAGCACCAAATCCATATTCCTGAAAAGAAGCATCCTGATAACGACAATTACTATATTTCCGCTTCAGTTCATCAAGCACTGCTTTCCGAAGTACTCCATCTCCTTTACCATGTATAAAGACTATCTTTTGCTCACGCTTATTCTTATATTCCTCCATTACCTCACGAAATTTATCCAGTTGATAATTCAATATTTCGCTGTTACTCATTCCTGTAATATCATCCAGCAAAGAATCGATATGAAGATCAATCTCAATTATTCCACTTTTTCCATCATGTCCCCGGTTTGGCTTTATGATAGGTTGTGACTTAGGTTTATCAATAGATTTTTTTTGCAATAAAACCGTTTGAAGTTCTTCCGCCGATACATACACCTGTTTAGCTGGCATATCGTCTTTGACTATATCGTAATTTAGTGCAGGTTCTTCAAAAAAGTCAGAAGGACTGAATGTATGCAACTTATAAAACTTCACCGTATCAATTCTCAACTCCACATTCACAGCAGGTTTGATTGCCGCAGGTTTGCTGTCTTTAAAAGCAATAAACTGAACTGCTACATGTTCCATTTCATTTAATATATCTTTAGTAAATTCTTCCAGCAACAATTTTGTATTCGGTTCAATCAATCCATGCGAACGAGTTTTCCAAGCTGTCCCTTCCGCACTCATATACGTGTAATACAAATAATAATTACTATCATTTACCAGATAAGTCTCAAAGGGGGTAGTCATCATTGCCTTTGCATCTTCGGGTACATAAGCAAGAAATACATTTAATGTATCTCCGCCACGTACTTCCGGTTGGCATTGTACGATAGGCATTTCTGGTTTTATAGGTTTCGCAGGTTCTTCATGTTTCGGAGCCGACGTACTTGGCTTACGCTTTATATTATAATCATCTGTTTCAATCACTACACACTCACGTATCGGCATCGGAATATCAAATCCGTCTGCATCTTCTACTAAAACGAAATCTTTACCTTTGAATCCTGTTACGACTCCCCCACCTACTTCACTAAGAAAGCGTACTTTATCTCCTATTTTCATCGTTATATATCTCCTATTAAAGTTCAAACTAATAATGAATAACAAAGATAGAGCATTTCTACGAAAATCTATCGAAATCAATTCCAAAAACAAGAAATCCATTTTTATTTATTATTTTTCTCTAACTTTGCCCCATTAGTACAAACGTTTCCATTTGAGTAACTACAAAACAATAACAGAAACAATGAAAAATTCTATCAAAGTGATTGCCTTCGACGCAGACGATACATTATGGAGTAACGAGCCTTTTTTTTCAAGAAGTAGAAAAACAATATACAACCTTATTGGATTCTTATGGTACTTCACCAGAAATATCATCAGCCTTATTCCAAACTGAAATGAAGAATCTAAAGTATTTGGGATATGGTGCAAAAGCATTTACAATTTCAATGATTGAAACGGCACTGCTTGTTAGCAAACAAAGAATTTCAGCTTGCGATATCGAGAAAATAATTAATTTGGGTAAGTCATTATTAGAAATGCCAATTGAATTATTGCCAGAAGTCAAGAAAACACTAGAAGTTTTGAAAGGAAAAAGTAAATATAAACTAGTTGTCGCAACAAAAGGGGATTTATTGGATCAAGAAAATAAGTTGGAGCGTTCTGAATTATTTTCTTACTTTGACCATATTGAAGTAATGTCTGATAAAACAGAGAAAGAATATCTTCGATTATTAAAGATTCTACAAATAGATCCTTCCGAATTTGTTATGATTGGCAACTCTCTTAAATCAGATATTCAGCCTGTATTATCTTTAGGAGGATACGGAGTTCATATTCCCTTCGAGGTGATGTGGAAACACGAAATTGTGGAAACCTTTACGCATAAACATCTGAAACAGATAAAACGTTTCGGTGAACTGTTATCCTTGTTCTAGCAAACAAACATTGATATGAGAAGTTGAAATAGTACATATAATATTGATTGGAAAGTGATTAAAAGCAACATGTTAAAGTCAATTATAGCAATTTCATTAATTCCGCAGCTCTACAAGCTTCTATCGAGTTACCCACAGAAAGTTTCTCCAGAATATTCTGTCGGTGTCGGTTTACAGTATTAACACTAATACAAAAGAAATTTGCTATTTCCTTGCTCGACAAACCTTTCCTGATACAACGGAGTATCTCTTTTTCACGTTCGGATAATATACTCCGATGTTCATCCAAAAGGAATAACATTTCTACTTCACCACGTTCCATGTGAGTGATAGTTGCATAGATGCCAGATTCGGGCCGTTGATCAGCAGACAAAGAGTAAAGACAAAAAATTAGCCACACATTTCCCGCAGGAGTATTTTCCATTATTTGTACCAAATTATCTACATACTGATATTCTCCGTTTTCATTCATTATCCGTAGTCTGCATCTTCCCCGATATTTTAAACGTTCTTTGGGAGACATCGAAAAGGTTTTCTGGAAGAATTTATACTCCAATAAACGCTTTTCAACCAAATCCTCCGGATGAATTCGCCGATAAATATAATCTTCGTCCATCGAATCAATCACTTGCAAAGATGCTTCCTCGAAAGTCAATCCCAAGAAGTGTGCCCATGGATGAACAGTCACATAACTTTTCCGATTGGAAAGATCAGAAATTACAGCACATCCGCCATTAATCGCTATCAATGAATGGATAAACAGTTGATGTTGCTCCAACTTTTTATAATCCAACGTTTCATGAACAATCGAATGCATGGCATATACTTCGTCTATTTCTTTTTGTAATACATCCATCTTCTAAAATGGTTAATATTCAGTATTGTCACATATAAACATATGACTTACCTTTGCCCCACAAAGATAAACAAATAAGAAACGTACATGCAACATTTAAAACTCAAATTACTGTCAATTGCTTTATTGACGGCTACCACTTCGACTATGGCACAAAGTTTGGATAAAATGAATTGGCTGAATGAGCCTCAACAATGGGAAATTAAAGACGGTAAAACATTGGTAATGGATGTTCCGGAAAAAACAGACTTCTGGAGAATTTCACATTATGGATTCACCGTTGATGACGGTCCTTTTTATTATGCCACATATGGAGGAGAATTTGAAGCAAAAGTAAAAATCACCGGGAACTATGTGACTACCTTCGATCAAATGGGATTAATGTTACGCATCGATCATGAGAACTGGATTAAGGCAGGTGTAGAATACGTAAACGGTAAACAGAATGTCAGCGCTGTAGTAACACATCACACTAGTGATTGGAGTGTAGTACAATTACCGGATGCTCCACGTTCTATTTGGATCAAAGCAGTCCGGAAGTTAGACGCAGTAGAAATCTTCTTTTCACGTGATGACAAAGAATATATTATGATGCGTACCTGCTGGTTACAAGACAACTGCCCCGTAATGGTGGGGTTAATGGGGGCTTGTCCCGACGGAAATGGATTTACTGCTACATTTGAAGAGTTCAAAGTAACTCAATTACCTGACCAACGAAGATTGGAATGGGCAAAAAGACAGCAAAATAAATAGAAACTGATAATCTTATTAAAAAGGAATTCTGGAATAAAAGGAATTCCTTTATAAACAAAAAGTCCTTTACCTCTTCACAATCCTTTATTCATAATCATTAGAGGGTGAAGACTTTCCTTCACATCTGCATTCACTTATTCACTGGACCTAATTCGGTAATTCCTCAATCTGACGATTCTTTATCACATTTCATAATAACCTTATCTCTCACCCAATTCATTAATAGATAAGTTCTCCTCTACTAATCATAAACTTACTTTCTTCTTATAGAGAAGTTTTTCTTGCTTAAAACAAATCTATAATTGAAAGCTTTGATTATACAAATGCAAGTTGCAATTATATAAACGCAACTTGCAATTATAAAAACAAAACTTGCAATTATAGTTTAGTAAAGATCAAAAGGAAGTTTACTACTAGAGGAAAGAAAGTTTATCTCTAATAGAAAGTAACTTTTCTATTAATACTTATATAAACAGATACTAATAAAATTCATTGAACAAGGAATGTATTTACTGTTCATAAACAGTAAGTAAATGTTTAAAGTTTAGATTATGACATACCTACTTTTATACTTTACCAAAAAAATGTATGAACAAACATAGAACAGATCTATATAAAACGATTACTTTTTTCATTATTACTAGCAATAATTGCTACATTATATATCAGAGTTTACACAGTTTTTTTATACCTTTGCTACATGTTTGAACAAATCAAAAAACACATCTATATGAAACGACTATTTTTTTCATTATTGTTAGCGATATTTCCTACATTATATATTATAGCAGATAAAATAATATGGCAGATAGGGGAAAAAGATGGCTCATCAGCTGAATTAGCATTAGGTCCCTCAGATTACACAAAGTTTCTGGCCAATGACTTCGGATACGAAGATCGCTATTTTTTAATAGGGACTTCAAACGTAGATAAAGAATTCTCGTATGTACTACCTGGCCCTGCAGATCAATGGGGAGGAACAGGAGGTACATCAGGTTGGCGAACACATGATACAACTATACTTTTTAATCTTGAAAATCCTTCTAAATCTAAAGATTGGAATCTAGTCATAGATTTATTAGGAGCAAGTCCATTAGGGGCAGTTGTAAAAGTTACGGTCAATTCTGTAAGTAAAAGGTTTGTAGTTGAAGGTGGTCCCAAAGAAGTATTAGAGGGTGACGTAGAAAATGTAAAGAAAACAACTTTAAACTTTCCGCTTGAAGATAAGCAATTAAAAAAAGGAGGGAATTCCATTGTTATCTCTGTCTTGGAGGGCGGCTGGATAGTATTTGACCAAATACAACTAATGGGCCCCAATCAAGCAACATTAGGTAAAACGAACGCAAAAGCATTTCTTCGTGACATTTACGCTGCTAATTATGAAATAGAAAATGATGGAAACAGATTTCAACCGTTGTTAGTTGATGTTGAACATTTGACCGGAAGCCCCAGGCTTAAAGTAGAAGTTGATAACGTTGAGATATTTTCCTCCGTCATGGACACCGCTCGTTATCAATTTGAAGTTCCTATGCCGGCAGTACATCAATCAAAAAGAAGTACTTATAAAATATGGGTGGACAATGAACTATTACAATCCGGCACCATTACACGTACTCCCCAAGCATTACATTCCTATGCTGATTATGTAGATACTAAAATGGGAACAGGGCATTCACGTTGGATGATTGCCCCCGGCCCTTGGATGCCCTTCAGTATGGTAAAATTAAGCCCGGATAATCAAAATGCAGGATGGCAAGCCGGGTATCAACCCACTTTTGAAACGATTGGATGTTTCAGCCACATACATGAGTGGACGATGGGAGGACTGGGTATGATGCCTACTAATGGTGAACTGCAAATCAGAGTAGGCGATGAATTAAAACCGAATGAAGGCTATCGTTCACGTATCGACAAAAGAACAGAAGAAGCTCCTCTGGGATATTATAAAGTCTATCTGACTGATACGAAGATATGGGTAGAAAATACGGCAACTACCAGGGCTTCTTTTCAGAAATACACTTTTCCAAAAGAACAAGACGGACGTGTAATGATTGATCTTCAAATTCCTACGGAATATGATTATCAATTAGTAGACATTAAAATAAAAAAGGTCAGTGATTATCGAATCGAAGGGTACAGTCATCAACTGTCTCCCCGCCCTCATGTATGGAGCAATGATGCGGATCAGGATTATAGAGTTAATTTTGTGATAGAGTTTGACACCCCCATTAAGAGGGTCGGCGGTTGGATGGAAGACAAAGTGCTTGATTCTGACGTCATTGAAGGAAAAGATCTAAAATATGCAGGATTATACGTCGAGTTTGATACCCGGAAACATCCGATTGTCCAAGCCCGTACAGGGATCTCTTTAGTAAGCATAGCCAATGCCTCGGAGAATTTAAAGGAAGAAATATCCAATAAATTCGATTGGAACTTTGATGCAATCGTACAAAACCAGAAACAAGTATGGAACAATATTCTAGGTCGGGTACAGATTACAACCCATGATCGCTTGGAAAAGGTACGGTTTTATACAAATGTATATCGAGCTTTTTGCAGGAATATCTGGAGTGATGTGAACGGAGAATGGATGTCAGCAGACAAAAAAGTGCAGAAACTAAACAACCCGGAACACCGCGCTTTAGGATGCGATGCTTTTTGGAATACTTTCTGGAATTTAAATCAAGTTTGGAATCTACTGACACCCGAATGGTCTTCCAGATGGGTGAACTCTCAGCTAGCTCTGTATGACACAAATGGTTGGTTAGCCAAGGGACCAGCGGGTATGAAATATATTCCTGTCATGGTAGCAGAACATGAGATTCCTTTAATTGTTTCCACCTATCAAATGGGGATCAGGGATTACGATGTGAATAAAGCTTTTGAAGCAGTCAAAAAGATGCAAACAACTCCTGCCACCCATGTCGCAGGCGGTTTCGCGGGAAACAGAGATTTAATCCCTTATCTCCAATATCATTATGTCCCAATCGAAAAAGGACGTTTTTCTAATACTTTAGAGTATTCGTACGACGACTGGACAATCGGGCAATTGGCTAAATCATTAGGCAAATACAAAGAATATCAAACTTTTAATGAACGAGGAACTTGGTGGAAAAATGCAATTAATCCGGCAAATGGATATGCACATATGAAGGATACACTTGGAAATTATACATCTGATTTCAATCCTTTCCAATCAGGACGAAATCATCACTATGTAGAAGGAAATGCATGGCAACTAAGTTTCTTTGTACCTCAAGACATGCCCGCCTTGGTTAAATTAGTAGGACAAGACAAGTTTACAGAACGATTGAATTGGGGATTTTCAGTCAGTGAGCCATGGAGATACAATGCTCCTAATGACCAATATTGGGATTATCCGGTAGTTCAAGGTAACCAACAATCGATGCATTTTGCTTTTTTATTCAATTGGGCAGGAAAACCCTGGCTAACTCAAAAGTGGAGCCGTTCCATAATTGACCGATATTATGGTTACGGTATCGCTAATGCCTATTTGGGCGATGAAGATCAAGGACAGATGAGCGCATGGTTTGTAATGGCCGCTATCGGCTTATTTCAAACAGATGGTGGTTGTAGAACGGATCCTATTTATGAAATAGCAAGCCCGCTATTTGAAAAGACCGTTATTAACCTAAAAGGACTCTATGGACGAGGAGATAAGTTTACAGTTACAGCAAAGAATGCATCAAGAAAGAACAAATATGTTCAGAGTGCGACACTAAATGGACAACCTCTGGAAAGTTTCTATTTCCCTGCATCTGAGTTACTGAAAGGAGGAGAATTAATTTTAGAAATGGGCGACACACCTAATAAGACATGGGGAGTTACCCTATGAAAATAAAACTCTAATCTAATAAATGTCGGGACTGACTAAAAAGTGAATCAGATTACCTTCTAATCAGTCCCACAATTATCATCTAAATCATATTCATCACAATCTATCTTTCCGCTTCGATTGTATAAGTGAAACTATCCGCCCGATAATAGCCAATGTTGTATTCAATAGGAACGTTGTTCACATCATATACAAACCTTTTCCTTATCAATATAGGATCACTAGACTCAATTTCTAATTTTTCAGCAATAAACTCTCCGGCAAGCCTTGCAGAGATTTCCTCCTTACTGGTCTTTACTACTATATGACATTGATTCTCCAGTATTTCATACAAAGGACGAGTATAATCTTCTTCACCCGTCAAAGGAATAGCCGGATTGAAATAAGAAATGAAATATACAAATGGATATTCTTTTCTTCCTCTTACCCGCTCCATCACTACACAGCGTGCGTCAGAAATATCATCTAAATGAAAAAAAGTACTAATCTCCTCAGCAGGTCTTTTTAAACTAACATGCAATTCAAAGTTACGAATTTCAATTCCTAACATCCTCATTTCTTGAGAAAAACTAAGCCAATTCTTCACTCCCCCTACAATACCTTTTTTGACCACTTTAGTGCCATATCCTTTCTTTCGTACTAAAAGCCCCTCAAACACAAGCTTATTGATAGCTTGTCGCAACGTATTTCTTGAGATATGTAATTGTTTAGACAAATCAACTTCATTGGGAAGTAGCTTCCCATTCTTATATTCCTCCGACTCTATAAATCCTCTCAATATTTCTTCAGCCTGGATATGAAGTGGTTTATCACTATTATGATCTAATTTCATTACTTTAAAACAGTTTATTTCTCAGCAAATATAAGACTTCTCAAAAAAAATGCCAAGTATTGTAGAGAATAAAAACAAAACCTTTATATTTGCACAATATTATATATGTATGAACATATAAAAATCAAATAGAAGTAAACATGAGAAAACCTAATTACGATAAATATCCTTCTACAAAGATAACAGGAATGATTGTGCAAGGCTGGGATAGTATCATTACCATTTTAAAAGAAAAAATGAACGGGAAAAAGGTCTTGGCGATTGATATGTATACGGGAGTATATGAAGAAGAAGTGATGGAAGCTTTTAAGAAAGTTTTCTCCGAAAAAGTAATCAACGTGCGAGGTTTAATGAAACCGGAACAAGAAATTCTTGCAATGACCGAACGCTTCATGACAGAAGATGTGCTGTTCGGTTACGTTACTAATCTGAAACTGCAAGATTATTTTGATGCGGATAGATTAGCGAAAGCTCGCCAGGAAGTCAATGAATTCGAAGGCACTATGCTAATCATTGGAACGGGGGCTTCTTTAGTGGCTCCCCACGATGCGCTAATTATTTATGCAGATATGGCGCGCTGGGAAATACAGCAACGCTTCCGACGCCACGAGGTAATGGCCTTAGGAGTGGACAATCGGAACGAATTAGTTTCTTTACAATATAAAAGAGGATACTTCAATGATTGGAGAGTTTGTGACAATTATAAAGACAGTTTATTTAACAGGATAGATTATTGGATCGATACTCATATAGCTGGATCACCGAAAATGATTGATCAGGAGACTTTTTTTAAAGGAATAGAGGCAACGATAAAAACGCCGTTCCGAGTAGTTCCTTTCTTCGATCCGGCTCCTTGGGGCGGGCAGTGGATGAAGGAGGTTTGCGACTTGGACCGTAAACGTAAAAACTTTGGTTGGTGTTTCGACTGTGTACCGGAGGAAAATAGCCTTTACTTTGAAATAAATGGCATTCGATTTGAATTACCTTCTATTGACTTGGTTCTGCTGAAAAGCAAAGAATTATTGGGTGAACCCGTAGAATCACGATTTGGTAAAGACTTCCCTATTCGTTTCGACTTTTTGGATACGATGCAAGGAGGTAATTTAAGCCTACAGGTACATCCAACTACACAGTTTATTCGTGAAAGCTTCGGCATGTATTATACTCAGGACGAAAGTTATTACCTGTTAGATGCCGGAGAAGATGCAGTGGTTTATCTAGGAGTAAAAGAAGGAGTAGATAAAGAAGCCATGATTAATGATCTACGTACAGCACAAAAGGGAGAACAGATTTTTGATACTGAAAAATACATCAACAAGATTCCTGCAAAAAAGCATGATCATTTCTTAATCCCGGGAGGCACGATACATTGCTCTGGTGCAAACAGCATGGTACTTGAAATAAGTTCGACACCCAATCTTTTTACTTTCAAATTATGGGATTGGCAACGTTTGGGATTAGACGGCAAACCACGCCCTATCAACATAGAACGCGGAAAATACGTAATCAATTGGAACCGAAATACGAAATATGTATATCAGCACCTTCGTAATCAATTTAAGGAAGTTGCATCAGGAAACGGCTGGGTAGAAGAACGTACCGGATTACATCCGAATGAATTTATCGAAACCCGCCGCCACCGCTTCTCATCGTCAGTATTGCATCACACGAATGACAGCGTAAACGTGCTGAATCTACTTGAAGGAGAAGAAGTGGTAGTTGAAAGTCCGATTCATAGTTTTGAACCTTTTGTGGTACATTATGCCGAGACTTTCATCATACCTGCCGGAATCAAAGAGTATACTATCAGTCCTTATGGTAAATCTGCCGGAAAAGAATGTATGACACTGAAAGCCTACGTACGTTTTTAAGAATAACTAACAGACGCATTAATCTAATATATTAAGACCGATGTATGAACATGACGAACGAATCGTAATGACCCTTGATGCTGGAGGAACTAATTTCGTGTTTTCGGCAATGCAAGGCTGTCACGAAATAATAGATTCTATTTGTTTACCAGCAGTATCCGACAATTTGGAGCATTGCCTGTCTGTCCTTGTAGAAGGCTTTCTGGAAGTAGAAAAACGATTACCCAAACTTCCGGTAGCTATAAGTTTTGCCTTTCCCGGGCCTGCTGATTACGAGCATGGGATTATAGGTGATTTGCCCAATTTCCCTGCATTCAGAGGAGGAGTAGCACTTGGTCCCTATTTGGAAGAGCAATTCGGTATTCCTGTTTTTATTAATAATGATGGCAACTTGTTTGCTTACGGTGAAGCTTTGTCAGGCACTCTTCCCGAAATAAATAAACTCTTGAAAGCTGAGGGAAGTAACAAAATATACAAGAATCTATTAGGAATAACATTAGGTACAGGATTCGGTGCCGGAGTGGTCATTAACAATCAATTACTAACCGGAGATAACGGTTGTGGTGGTGATGTCTGGATCATGCGTAACAAGAAATATCCGGAGATGATAACGGAAGAAAGTGTTAGCATTCGTGCCGTCAGACGAGTATATCAAGAGGTTATCGGAGAAGATGCTTCCTCACTGACTCCTAAAGATATTTTTGATATTGCTGAAGGAACAAAAAAGGGAAATCAGCAAGCTGCTATCAACAGTTTCTATGAATTAGGAGAAATGGCAGCTCACGCTATCATTCAGGCACTGAATATTGTAGACGGTTTAGTCGTAATTGGAGGAGGAATAGCCGGAGCAGCTAAATACATTCTTCCAAGTATGATGAAAGAAATGCAAAGACAGATTCACACGTTTACCGGAGCTTCCTTTCCCTGCTTACAAATGGAAGTATTCAATTTGACAGAAGAAGAAGGTATGAAAAACTTCCTGAAAGAGAAAAATACGATGGTGAATATTCCATTTTCTAAAAGACAAGTCATTTATGCCAATCATAAAAAAGTAGGTATTGCAGTTTCTTCATTAGGAACGAATAAAGCTGTAGCTTTGGGAGCTTATACTTTTGCCCTGTCCCAACTGGAAACATAGATCTTCAGTTTTTATATTAAGAAACCGAAATTTATTTGCAGATATAGTATAATAAAACAAGAAGTAGTTAATAGAAAAAATAAGTATAATATGATGAGGTTGAAATGGATAAGTTCCCTGTTTGTTTTAGTCGGTATTTGGGGATGTAGTTCTCCTAAAACTCTTAATCTTGTAGAGTATGTAAATCCTAATATCGGAACCATACATAGTCGTTGGTTCTTTTATACCCCCGCAGCCGAACCTTTCGGATTAGCAAAATTAGGTGCTTCTACAAACGGCACTTACGGGAACAATCAGGGATGGGAAGCTGTGGGCTATGAAGACGGACATACTTCGATTGACGGTTTCCCTTGTCTGCACGAGTTTCAAATTGGCGGTATTTCTCTGATGCCGGTTACAGGAGAGGTAAAGACAAATCCGGGAAAACTGGAAGACCCGGACAATGGTTTTCGTTCTCGTTTTGATAAGAAAGATGAAATCGCACGTCCGGGGTATTATGCAGTCTTTCTAAAAGATTACCAAGTTAAAGCGGAACTTACGGCTACGGCTCGTGTTGGCTTTCAACGATATACATTTCCGGATTCAGAGAATGCACACATTCTTTTTAATATAGGAAACCGTCAAGGAGAAAGTGGCGCTGTACGCGATGCGTATATTAAGCTGGTCAATGAGAATACAGTTGAAGGATATGTAATTACAGAACCGGAATACGTAAAGAAATACCAGTCGGGCGCTACTGTTGCCATGTATTTCTATGCTAAACTAGATCGTACTCCGGAATCGGTAGAAGTCTTCTATCAGGATAGCACCTTAGTATCTGGCAATGAAATAAAAGGGCCGGGAGCTATTATGTGCTTAAATTACAAAACCAAGCAAGATGATGTTGTTACTATAAAAATAGGATTGTCGTATACCTCAATCGAAAATGCGAAATCGAATCTGGAAGCAGAAGCTGAAAAACTTACCTTTGACGAAGTGGTACAAGCAACGACAGAGAAATGGAATGAAACGTTGAACCGTATTCTGGTATCAGGAGGTACGGAAGATAGCAAAATCAAATTCTATACCGGATTGTATCATGCTTTGTTAGGCAGAGGGCTTGCTAATGATGTGAATGGAGCTTATCCTAAAAATGACGGTACTATCGGACAAATTCCACTAAATAAGGATGGGAAACCTGAACACAATCATTATAATACGGATGCTGTCTGGGGAGCCTATTGGAACCTGACTCCTCTCTGGGCGTTAGCTTATCCGGAATACTATAATGACTTCGTTAATAGTCAATTGCTAGTATATAAAGATGCCGGTTGGTTGGGAGATGGTATTGCTACCAGTAAATATGTTTCAGGAGTAGGAACCAACATGGTAAGCATTGCATTGGCTGGTGCATATAATAGTGGTATCCGTAATTTTGATGTCGAAACAGGTTATCAGGCCGCTCTGAAAAATGAACTTGGCTGGGAAGGGCGTATTGAAGGAGCTGGTAAAACGGATGTGAAACAGTTTGTAGAGAGAGGTTATGTGCCTTATGAAAATAGTATTTTTTACGGTACGCATTCAGAAGGTTCCAGCTTCTCGGCATCACATACATTAGAGTATAGCTTCAGTGCTTATGCGGTAGCTCAATGGGCAAAAGCATTGGGACATACGAAAGATTACAAACGTTTGATGTCATTATCAAATGGCTGGGAAAAATTGTTTGATGATTCATTAAAGATGATTCGCCCACGAGTTCCTCAGGGTGAATTTATCGATAACTTCAATCCATTGGAATCATGGAGAGGGTTTCAAGAAGGAAATGCAATGCAATATACTTTCTTTGTTCCACAGAATCCGAGTCGTTTGATTGAGAAAGTAGGCAAAGAATTATTCAATAATCGCCTCGATTCTATTTTCACAGAGGCTCGTAAGTCTATTTTTGGAGGAGGAAAAGTGGTGAATGCTTTTTCCGGTCTACAAAGTCCTTATAATCATGGAAATCAACCGAGCCTCCACATCTCTTGGCTATTCAACTTCTCCGGAAAGCCATTTCTCACTCAGAAATGGACTCGCTTAATTTGTGATGAGTTTTATGGGACTAGTGGTGAACATGGTTACGGTTATGGACAAGATGAAGATCAAGGACAATTGGTGCATGGTATGTAATGGCTGCAATGGGATTGTTTGACGTACAAGGTGGTTCTTGCGAACGCCCTACTTTCCAGATGGGTAGCCCCTTATTTGATAAAATTGAAATTAAACTTAACCCAATGAATGCTGTGGGAAAAACTTTTGTTATTGAAACAGTAAATAATACACCGGATGCTTATTATATACAATCGGCAACTTTGAATGGGAAACCATTGGAACAATGCTGGATGTATCGGGACGAACTCTATCAGGGAGGAATACTCAAATTAATCATGGGAAACCAGCCTAACGAGCAATGGGGAGCAGAAAAACCTCCTCGTTGTTCCGAATAAATAGATACTTAAAACAAATAAGAAGATATTCATGAAAACACAAAATTCAACATTAGCGACTCTTCCCATTCTTTTTGGTTTCTTTGTAATGGGATTCTGTGACATAGTCGGAATTTCTTCCGACTATGTTCAACGTACTTTCGGCTGGTCTCCTGCTATGACGGGATTTGTTCCTTCTCTTGTTTTTATCTGGTTCTTGTTCTTAGGAATCCCTATCGGAAATCATATGAACAAGTGGGGACGTAAAAATACAGTATTACTTAGTATGGCAATTACTGTAATAGGTATGTTATTGCCCTTAATCAGCTATAGTAGTGTAACCTGTATGATCGCTTATGCTCTTCTAGGAATTGGTAACGCAATTCTGCAAGTTTCACTGAATCCATTGTTGAGTAATGTTATTACCAACCAACATTTATTGACCAGCAGTCTGACTGCAGGACAAGTGATTAAAGCTGTTTCGTCTCTTGTCGGACCGGAAATTGTTCTGTTTGCCGTCGCTCATTTTGGAGATGATAAATGGTATTATTGTTTCCCGATATTAGGTTGCATCACCTTATTGTCAGCAATTTGGCTAATGGCTACTCCTATAAAGAGAGAAGATTCTGCCACAACACAACTACTGCCTATTAGTGATACTTTTTTTCTTGTTGAAAGATAAAAAGATACTGCTATTGTTCCTTGGCATTTTCTTTATAGTCGGTGTGGATGTGGCTACCAACTTTATTAGTTCTAAACTAATGGCCGAACGTTTTAACTGGACAACAGAACAAGTAAAATTCGCTCCACAGGTTTATTTCCTGACTCGTACGATAGGGGCATTATTAGGCGTTTTCTTCTTGGCACGCATTGCCGAAATGAAGTATTTCAGAGTAAACATAATCGCATGTCTTTGCTCTTTATTGATCTTAGCATTCGTAGAAAATGATATAACAAACCTGATTTGTATTGGTGCTGTTGGTTTCTTTGCCTCTTCAGTATTCTCTATTATTTATTCAATGGCATTACAAGCAAGACCGGAAAAGGCTAATCAAATCTCTGGTCTGATGATTACTGCGATTGCGGGTGGAGGAGTAGTCACTCCTATTATTGGTATAGCAATCGGGAAAGTCGGTATTATTGGTGGTGTGTGTGTTACATTAGTATGCGTGTTGTATTTAACTTATTGTGCTTTCGGCATAAAAACAGGCAAATTAAACTAAGCAATAAAACCATGTTAATGCAAATTGGTAGTTAAAACTAATGGGGTATCTCTTCCTTCTAATTTGAGATAGCCCATCAGTTATAGTCGTTATATAAAAGGAGTTACTATCCATAACTCCTATAAAAATGAAAGATATTGTTTATATCTATCCTTCGCATTACTTAATAAACTTTCTTCTAAACAAACATTTTCCTGAAAAAAAGAATGTTTCAAGTTTATCACTCCTTTCTTTACCGACTTATTCCAATTTCCGATAATCTGTCCTTCATGAAGTAATACCGGATAAAATAATCCATTGTTTGTAAATGCTTTAGGGTAGAACTCTTTAGGCAAAACGTCCGTCCGGTCCTTATATCCTAGAAGATATTCATCATATGGAGGAAGTAAATGTAAACTATCAGCTATTTTACCACGAGTGCGGCAAGAGTTATGAATATACCAAGTCTGGCTATTCCACTGTTCAGTAATCATTTCAGACTCTATCAGATAAATAGCCTGTTTTGCTTCAGAAATTGATAATCCCGACCACCAAATAAAATCCTGTAAAACCGCAGGAGCATGACTACGAAAATAATTTCTTGCCAAACGGGCTAAAGCCTCATCCTTCGTTATTTCCGGTACAGGTGGAACACGTTCCTCCAAAAGCATATACGTATGATTTCTTCCCCGGCACTCACCACTACAGATAATGCCTTCAACTTCCGCACGTGCCATGAAACGAGTCATATGATAGGTATCCGCTAAAAGTCCGGCACGTTCAAAATGTTCTGCTATTTCCTGTTTAGTGAGACTTTTCTTTCCACACAAAATTTTTTCCAATAGGTTATTACTTTTTGTATAAACCTCCTCTGTAATATCTAAACTATGTCCTTTAGCATAAGAGTCATTTGCTGACTTGATATGTTGAGCAGAAAGTTTCAACATCCACCGAATATCTTCTGCCGCCACTAAATGCCAAGTCGGCCGCATCACATGAATCCTTAATATCTCTCCTTTTTGCAATGCTTTTTCCACGGTCTGTATAGTTGCTGATTTTAACCGCATTCCAACAGCCCATTTTACCATTGTATAATCTTGAGCTTGTATCGCTCCCATCCAAGACACTAATTCTTTAGGCCGGCAAAATTGTGGATTTAATAACTGTTGATTTAAAAGACGAATTGTAAATAGATTCATATCAGTCGATTTTATCCACAAAAATAAGATTTCTACCCCATATAAATCAAATATACTTCCGGTTTTCTTTTTAATAGTCTTAAGAACATTAACAAACATACTAACAAGAATTTCAATCTACTTTGCGAGTTAAAGAGACAGAAATAATAAATAATACTCCTTCCTACTTCTGTTTTCATTTTAATGATTAATTCTCCCTAGTTATTTGTATATTTGCAGATAAAATTATTCATTCATAAACATGAGCCACGAATTGGAAGATCTACTAAAAACATTTGAAAAGAAAGGTATCAATCGCCGCCATTTTTTCAAACTGATGGCAGCAGCAGGTTTAGTGACCGCTGTTGGCATATACAAGGCGAAAGAATTTTCAAGCAACGCTAAAGGAAAAATTGTCATTATCGGAGGAGGAGCTGCTGGTATCAGCATGGCTGCTCGCCTAAACGATTGGTTGGACGAACCGGATATTACATTAATCGACCCTAGCGATCGCCATTTCTACCAGCCGGGATTCACCCTGATCGCATCAGGTGTCTACCAACCCGACGAAGTATGGAGGAAACAAGAAGACTGTATGCCAAGTGGCATCAAGTGGATAAAAGATTCTGTCGCTGCTATTGATCCAAATAAGAACCAAGTGGCAACTAAAAACAATGGTAAAATTGCATATGACTTCTTAGTCCTGACACCTGGTCTTCAGACTAACTGGGAAAAGGTTGAAGGTATTACACAAGCAACATTAGGAGAAGGTAATGCTCATAGCATCTATGATTTCGAAGGTGCACAAAAAACTTGGAAAGCCTTACAAGAATTCAGCAAGACAGGTGGTAAAGCCATCTATACCGACACCTATACAAAGCACAAATGCGGAGGTGCACCTAAAAAAATATGTTTACTGACAGATGATTACACTCGAAAACAAGAGACACGTGACAAAGCAGACCTGCACTACTATACAGCCTCCAAAGAATTGTACGATATTCCTTTTTTCACTCCACGCTTGCTGAAAATCTACGAAGAACGCAATATCCCCATCAATCTGAATGTTCGTGTGAAAGGTGTTGATACGGCTGCCAAACAGGTACACTTCGAAAAGATTGAAACCGTAGGCGAGCAGAAAGTCTATACGCCATTCATTGAAGACTATGACTTCCTTCATTTTACGCCGCCCATGTCGCTCCCGACTTCGTACGTGAAGCCGGATTAGGTTGGACGGAAGGCAAACTGGCTGCCGATGCCTGGGTAATGGTAGACAAAGAAACATTAGTCCATAAGACATATCCCAATATCGTCTCTTTAGGAGATGTTGCCGGAATTCCGACCAGTAAAACATCAGCTGCCGTCCGCAAGCAGGTACCGATTGCCGCCAAGAACCTCATATCATTGATGGAAGGTAAAGAACCTGAAGAGAAATACGACGGATACGCCGCTTGCCCGATCGTTACAGACTACGGACATGTACTATTATGTGAATTCAATTACAAAAAAGAACCGGAAATTTCTTTCCCATTCAACCTAATCGACACTTCCAAAGAACAACGAGCAGCTTGGTGGCTGAAAGTTCACATCCTAAAACCTATGTATTTCTACGGAATGTTGAATGGGTTTGCATAGAAATCCAGAAAAGCATAAATAACAAAAACATCTAACAAAAAATCTTCGTACCCATAGAAATATGGGGCGAGGATTTTTGTTTTATTCCCCATTTCAATTTACTCCGCCAACAGATATTCGTACCATTTCTCACAAAATAATCACCTTCTATATCCCGTATATTCACACCATTATAATATCTTTGTTATGTAATATACACAATAACAATGAAAATAAAAATAGTTAATTATTTACTGCTACTTACCGTATCTGTATTCTTCTTAACCGGATGTATACAAGACAACGATGAAGAACCGAACGGAGCTAACATTCAAGTGAATGATGAGTTACCCACATTTTCTGTACGATTGAATACTGGTGAAACAATTACCAGCCAATCGTTAGAAGGAAAAATTTCATTCATAGTGTTCATAAGTGTAACTTGCCCAGACTGTATTGCTATTCTTCCTATTATAGAGAGGTTGTATATAGAATACAAAGACAATAAGGATATTGTCATATTCACAATTAGTCGTGAACAAGGAGAACAAATAGTAGGAAAATTCTGGAAGGAACAGCGCTACACAATGCCTTATTCGGCCCAAGAAGACCGAACCATTTACAGTTTATTCGCCAAAAGCGGAGTTCCACGCATATATATTGCAAATAAAAACCAAATAGTCCAATATATATATACAGATGATCCTCTTGCCAAATATGAGGAACTTAAAGGTAATATAGAATCATTAATCAAAGCATTCGATAAATCACCAGAAAAATACAATTTATAAAGTGTATAAAAAGCATTGAGTCTATTTGAAAATAAAAGTTTATTTGATTTTTATTTCTTCTTTTGTAATAATCAACTATACGAATACGACTAACTTTCCATAATAAGTAAAAAAATAAAAGAAGTGGAAGAAGAATTCATCGAACAGATAAACCATTATCAAGGGATACTGCAAAAAATCTGTAATATCTATTTTTACAAGCATCCTTACAGAGAAGATTATTTCCAAGAAATACTAATACGATTGTGGAAAGCATACCCCATGTTCAAACAAGAAAGTGCTTTTTCAACTTGGCTGTATAGGGTTGCCTTGAATGCTGACATCGATCTGGTACGAAAAGAGTGTATACGGCCTATTCATAAAGAACTATCAACAAGAGAATATCTCATACATGATATACATTCGGAAGATAACTCCATGACAGACAGAAAAGAGCAATTATACCAAGCAATTAATCAATTAGACAATATAGAAAAAGCAACTATCATTCTCTATCTTGAAGGCTACGAATACAAAGAAATATCAACCTTAATAGGTATTTCCGAAACCAATGTCGGAGTGAAAATTAATAGAATCAAGAAGCAACTCATAAAACGGATAAAAAATGGAAGAAAATAATTTAAAAGAATTCTGGAAAGAAATACATACTAACACCGAAGAGAAACCGGTTAATATAAAGGAGATTATACGCAAAAAACACTGCAATGTAATTTCTCACACATTACATCGTCAGAAAATTCTAATCTGTCTATTTACTATCTTCCTGATAATTTCAGTGGCAACCAGTACTTTAGATACGATCATTATGGAAAGATTCTCTATTCGCCTATGGATACCAAGCGCCTTTCTATTATATTTGTTACTTTCGAGTATCAGACACTATCAACTATATACAAAATCAGCCGATTTATATTCAATCACAGATTCTGATATGATACTTAAAAGACAATTAAAACGGAAGATCAATGTTGATTTTATGATCTATCTGATATATTTTTATGGAATGGCCATCAGATTAATCTGCATGTATTTTAGCAGTTTAGATGAATTAAAAAGTATGTCACTCCTTTTAATACTCTTTGTCGGACTTCTTTTTATTATTCCCTAGCTAATAAGATATCAGCAGAAACACCGATACAAATATTATTTCAACTCACTTGATAAGAGTCGTAAGCAGTTGGAAGTCTCCGAATAAATCTCTACTTTTGCCCTCTATAACAAAGAATATACTTAGAATGGTACGCTATAAACTCACCTCTCCGCCAATGGTAAAAGCAACAATCCAGTTGCCAGCCTCCAAAAGTATCAGCAACCGCGCACTCATCATCAATGCGTTGGGTAAAGGTATTTATTCTCCTGAGAACCTGTCCGACTGTGATGATACCCAGGTTATGATAAAGGCTTTGACTGAAGGTAAGGAAACGATCGATATCATGGCTGCCGGAACTGCTATGCGCTTCCTGACCGCTTATCTAAGTGTTACTCCGGGAGAACGTACTATCACAGGAACTGCTCGTATGCAGCAACGTCCCATACAAATATTGGTGAATGCCCTTCGTGAACTGGGAGCTGAAATCGAATATGCAGGAAATGAAGGTTTTCCTCCATTACATATTATAGGGACAGAACTAAAAAAGAATGAAATCACGTTGAAAGGGAATGTAAGCTCCCAATACATTTCCGCTTTATTAATGATAGGACCTGTACTCAAAAACGGACTAACATTACACTTAAGCGGAGAGATCATCTCACGCCCTTATATCAACCTTACATTACAATTAATGAACGATTTTGGAGCAAAAGCTGCATGGACCGCTCCTAACAGAATTTCTGTTGCACCACAACCATACGAGAGTATTCCTTTTACTGTAGAAAGTGATTGGAGTGCTGCCTCTTATTGGTATCAGATTGCAGCATTATCTTCCAAAGAAGAAATAGAATTATTGGGATTATTTCACCATAGCTATCAAGGGGACAGTCGTGGAGCAGAAGTTTTCTCACGATTGGGAATCACTACCGAATTTACAGCGAAAGGTGTAAAACTGAAAAAGACCGGTAACGCACCGAAAAGATTGGACGAAGACTTTGTTGATATTCCAGACCTGGCACAAACATTCGTTGTAACCTGTGCTTTGTTGAATATTCCTTTCCGTTTTACAGGCTTACAAAGTCTAAAAATCAAAGAGACGGACCGCATTACTGCTTTAAGAAACGAACTGAAAAAACTAGGATACCTCATAGAAGAAGAAAACGACAGTGTACTGATGTGGAACGGCGAACGTTGCGAGCCGGAACAAACGCCAATGATCCAAACCTATGAAGACCATCGGATGGCGATGGCATTCGCCCCGGCAGCCATACACTATTCCAATCTGCAAATAGTAGAACCGCAAGTGGTTTCCAAGTCATATCCCAATTATTGGAGTGATTTGAAGCAAGCAGGATTCCAAGTTATATGTGAAGAATAAACTGCACGCTGTGAAAGACTTCAATAAATACACTTCACATATTAACTTCGCCCCCATTATAGACTTTGCATTAAAACAGGGGAAACCGGTTACTTATAAAAAAGGAGAATACTTTGTTCGACAAGGAGAAATCTGTAGAACAATAGGATTTGTTACTTCCGGTTCTCTTCGCTACTGTTGCACCAACAGCTTGGGAGAAGTCAAAATAGTAGGTTATACATTCGAAGAGTCTTTTGTCGGCAACTATCCGGCCATTCAACTGCAAGATAGATCAAACGTAGACATCCAGGCTTTATGTGATTGTACTGTATATGAACTCACTCACCAACAAGTTAATGAATTTTATGAAGCCAACGTAGAACATCAACGTTTAGGACGCCACATTGCCGAAACCTTATTATGGGAAGTCTATGACCGAATGATTTCAATGTATAGCCTGACACCGGAAGAACGTTACCTGGAAATCTTAAACCGCTGTCCCAGCTTGCTAAAACTTATCACTTTAAAAGAACTTGCTTCCTATCTCCTGATCCGTCCCGAAACACTTAGCCGAATACGAAAAAGAGTCGTTCGCAGACAATAGCATACACTTGCACCCATACAACTATCATTATAAGCATCAATTTCCTGTCTAAATAGTTAAACTACAAATCTCTTTCAATTCTTGATTGAAATCAAGAATATTCTCATTATCCTCCTCTACTTTTGCAGGCAAAACCAAACTAACATTCACTTATGAAAAGAATAATGATTATAGGTGCACTTCGGGCATTGGTCGCGGATTAGCAGAACAATATCTGCGAGAAAATTGTCTGGTCGGCATTACCGGACGCAGAGAAAACTTACTTAAAGAACTCTTCAATCAAAATCAAGATCAAGTATTTTATCAGGTATGTGATATTACCAACACCCAAACCGCCTTCTCTAGATTAGAATCACTTGTACAGAAAATGGGAGGAATGGATATTCTGATTATCTGTGCAGGAACGGGAGAGTTAAACCCAGAACTATCTTATCAGTTGGAAGAACCGACTCTATTAACCAATGTAATCGGATTTACCCATATAGCCAATTGGGGATTCCGCTATTTCGAAACCCAAAAGAACGGTCATTTAGTCACCATTTCTTCCGTAGGAGGTACTCGAGGAAGTGGCATCGCTCCCGCTTACAATGCTTCCAAAGCCTATCAAATCAACTACATGGAAGGACTTCGACAAAAAGCGACCAAATCTCCGTACCCTATTTATACTACGGATATTCGTCCCGGATTTGTAAACACAGCTATGGCAAAAGGGGAAGGACTATTTTGGGTCACTCCGGTAGATAAAGCTGTAAAACAAATAACGAAAGCCATCTCTCAAAAGAAAAAAATAGCTTTCGTCTCCAAAAGATGGAAATATGTAGCGTGGCTGTTCAGATTAATACCTTCGGCTCTTTATTGCAGAATGTAATTAACAATAAAAACTCATATCTTCATTAATAGTTTTTCTCATTCGCCATCTTCCACATATTCAAGAAAGATGCTTTAGTGATTTCTACAATTTTATCCCAATTCAATCGGTCGGCATGGTCCGATGGTTGGTGATAGTCAGGATGTCCGTCTGTATGATACCAAATAATAGGAATGCCGACTTTAGCAAAAGAACCGTTATCGCTACCTCCTACAGGGTTATCCCACGCACGATAATCAGGTTGAAGTTTCAACCCATATTTTTTAATGTCCTCTTTCAGCCAATCACCAAAAACAGGATGAGCTGCAGTATAGAAATAAACAACCTGTTGAGGTTGCTCGGGCTTATTATTACGTCCGATCATATCGAAGTTCAAATATCCTTTAATCTGAGAAATAAAAGGGCAATTCTGCACAAAATATTTAGAACCAAGTAAACCTTTCTCTTCTCCATCCCAGAAAGCAAAAATGACGTTCCGTTCCGGTTGCTGTCCACTCATAACAAAAGCTCGGGCTATCTGTAATACTGCAGATACGCCGGAAGCATTATCATCCGCACCGTTATATATCTGATCCCCATCGAGAGCCGGATCAACCCCTAAATGATCAAAGTGCGCACCTACAATAACATATTCATTGGCATTTTTACCGGGAATCATTCCCAGAACATTTCTCATAGAGAGTTTTTGATGCACTCCAAGTTTCAACTTTGCAATAGAATCAGGATGCACCTCAAGTTTTCCTGGCTTCTGGCGTTCTTTACGGTAAGCTTCGAAAGGCTGAAAATAACTTTCATTCAGAGGTTGTATTCCTATCCACTGTAACAAAGAAACGATGTATTCGGAAGATACACGTGCCCCATGAAATCCTGCCTCACGCCCTTCCAACTCATCCGCAGCCAAAAAAACAATAGTCGCCTTTGCAGAAGAACAATTAATACTTCTCAAACCTTTTTCTAACGAAGTCTGAGCACAAAGACTCCAGCTAACAAATAATAATCCCACCAACAAAATATGTTTCTTCATAGTATTATATAGATTTAAATTTACTAACTAATTCCAACGATAATCTTCTAACTTCCATCCTTTGCGTATAGGTATCTCTTTCTGGCAAGTCTTTTCCCCCGGATTATCGTAAATAGAAAGTATATACCGCATATAATCGGACGGACGAACTTGTTCCAATGATTCAAAAAGCTCATTTAAAGCATCTGCTCCCAAACAATTAGAATGACAATCCAACTGAGTTAATATCCACGTATCCTCAATTGACAAGTGTGTTAATTGATTATTATCACAACGTAAAGAAGCAATTGAAAAAGCCCCTGGCATATGTAATTCAGTTAGTTTATTATAACTACAACCAAACTCGGTCATCGTCGGCAATTTATCCAGAAAATCAATCCTGTCAAAATTGCAATAATTAATAAACAAGGAACCTATTGCCATCCCATCATCAAATTTTAATGTCGAAAGATTCGGATTATAACTGCAATCGACTTCCTTTAAACGAGGCAGACCTCTCATAGAAAGAGAAGTCAGATTATTATAAGAACAGTATAATTTCTCCAAATAAGACTTACTACCTATTTCCAATGATGTCAAGTTGGGATTTGAATATATCTGTAATGTTTTCAAGTTATCACACCGAACGATATCCAACCGTTCCAAATCAGGCATATTGCCAATACTAAGATCTTCCACATTAGGACAAGAAGTACTCAAATCCAGTTCCGTAGTAGATTTAAAACTATTTATATTCAAATTTGTCATCCGAGGCAAAATTCCCAAATGCAAGTCACTCACATTTAATAATTCAGTTCCTATTCCGCAATATTCCAATTCTTCTGCCCAGATTTTAATACGATAACTCCGGCAATTTCCGTATTTATAACTAATAATCGTTTGACTGGGATCTTCAATCTTTTGTAAACGCCCATCTCCCCAATCGATCACCATTCTCCCTCCATTGGCAAACAAATCAATTTGCCTCCAATCACTGGCTATCTCTACCGTAAATTGAATCGTATTCTCGTCTGTCATCTTCGGGGTTCCGAAGTCATCACCAAACACACTCCTGTCTTCCGCACAAGAACTTAAATTAAGCAACAGGCAGATCATTAATAGATCGAATAGTAGTTTCTTTTGTTTTCTCATTTCAAATAAGAGTAAAGAGTATGGCACAAAAGTAAAAAAAGAAATAGCATAATAGATGTGACTCCATGAAAATTTATAAATAAATAGGAACTCTACCCATAATCTATCACTACTAATTATTAAAGATGCACATTGGAGAAATAACAAAAGTAAAAACAAATCATCATAACAATATATTTCAGGCATGGATTCCACAGTTCTTTTAATACATAACTATAGAATCCTATGCCATAAAAATATATAACTATTGCCTTACAGGTTCCATCCAGAACGAATACTTATAAACCATATCCTTTTTTATTTCATACTGTGGACGAGGGCCGGGTCCGCAACTGGCATTCCCCAGTCCTCGCTGAATACAATCCAGATTCAACACAATTTCCGAACGATGAACATCACTCAAGTCATGGCCATATTTCACCTCCCATAAGTCTTTATCCGTATAATGCAACACACTGAAGTCAAAGGTTTCCGTCGAGGTTATCTTCAGTCCCTTTCCCTGAGTATCGGTCAAACTCAGCCAGCGGACATCACAGCGTTCCCCCATCGTCTGAGCACGTAAATAATGCTCTGCCATATCCGTAACGGTAGTTTTATATCGTCCCACAAACGCAGCATTCTTACGATCCTGATAATTCTCAATAGGGCCACGTCCATACCATTCAACCTGTTCCAAAGCAGGATTAAAAAAGGCCTGTAAACCTAAACGAGGAAGATTAAAATTAACTCCTGTCTGAAAGGAAGCATTCACCCGTATCTTTCCATCACCATAGATATGATATACAACTTCATAAGGCACCTTTACCTCACCAACCGTTGCTTCCACAGTTGAAGTTACAATAACTGCCTGCTTATCTTCAGTCCACTGCCAACTGAAATTCTGAAGTTTGTATTCAGTCGGCTGCCAGGTACGGGGATCATTATTGATAGCACGGAACCAATTAAAGTCCCATCCCTGACGATGATGAAGCACATTCTGTCCATCATATTTCAAGCTTATCAGCTTTCCGGTTTTAGTATTAAAAGAAACTTCCAAATCCGGTCTGCGAAGGTATAAAAATCCCTCACGCTCATATACTACCTTCATTGTTTGATCTCCATTTCCGACAGGAACGACCAAAGTCGGTTTCGTCTCCCTATCGGAAGCTTCCTTCAACAAAAGCTGTTCTGTGGCAACCACATGACCAGCCTTCGCCCAAACGCAATCTTCTTTTAACTTCACTTCCAGATTGAGGTGATAATCCGCATCATCGGTCAGATGGCGTGAATAAAGGATCTGTACCGATCTGTGCTCACCCGGTTTCCCATCGGGCAATCCAACTCATCTTCTGCAATTTTCTCTCCATTTTTCAATAGCGTATAATGCAACTTAAAATGTCTGAGGTTCAGGAAACAGTAATGATTGATAAATCCGACATTATCCTTACCATTTTTTTCGATGGTTATATACTGATAGACTTTCTTTACTTCCCACAGCTTGGGAGTAATCCGGCGATCGGGAGTAACCAATCCGTTACAACAGAAATCATTATCATTGGGATGATCGCCAAAGCTTCCGCCGAAATAATAACGATCCGTAGCTTGCCCCGGCATATTGATTCCCTGATCTACCCAATCCCAGATACATCCTCCAATCATACGATTGGAATGATTCTCAATATAATCCCAATACTCTTCCAAATTTCCAACCGCATTCCCCATTGCATGAGCATACTCGCAAAGGAAAAAAGGCTTGTTGCGCGGTTGCTTATCAGATTCAATCATACTTTCAATGGAGGGATACATACGCGAATCCATATCCGCAATATCATTCATTCCTTCGTAATGAATGTATCTATCATCAATACTCTTGGCGGCTTTATAACATACCTCAAAGTTACGTCCTCCTCCCGACTCATTTCCCATCGACCAGAAAATAACCGAAGGATGATTCTTGTCACGTTCCACCATTCGTACGATCCGGTCTACATAAGCACCTTCCCAACTTTCACGATTGCTCAAAGACATGTTACCATGACATTCCAGATCTGCCTCATCCATTACATACAGTCCATAATAATCAAACAAGGCATACATTTTCGGATCATTCGGATAATGACTGGTACGGATGGTATTCAGATTAAAGCGTTTAAAAAGCAAGATATCTTCAATCATACTTTCTACAGGTATCGCTTTACCCCACTGTGGATGTATGTCGTGACGGTTGGCACCTTTGAAATAAGTTAAAGCATTATTAATATACACTTTATTATTCCGTATCTCGATCTTGCGAAAACCATATTGCTGTGTGGTTGCTTCCAGTACATTTCCTTTCCCATCCAGTAACTCCACATTCACAGTATATAAATAAGGAATCTCAGCACTCCAAAGTTTCGGGTCACGCAAAGTTACTTTACCCGTACAGCTAACTTCTTTTCCACCGGCAATACCTTCCGTCACAGGAACATTAAAATGGCGAACAGATTTTCCTTCTGCGTCCAACAACGAAATACGCAGCGAGACGGCATTTTCTACTTTCTTACCATAATTATGTATATCTGCTTTCACTGTCAGTTCGGCCTTATCCAGAACTTCGCTCAATGCCGAAGTTAAATGAATATCTCTTAAACGTACCTTCGGAGTAGCAATCAGATAAACATCCCGATGAATACCACTTAAACGGAACATATCCTGATCTTCCAGATAACTACCGTCACTCCACCGATAAACCTCTACTGCTACCGTATTCTTACCCGGCTTTACATAGTTCGTTATGTTGAATTCCGCATCATTGTTTGCTCCTTGCGTATATCCTACCTTCTTCCCGTTAATCCAGACATAAGCAGCACTATAGATTCCGTCGAAATGGACAAAGACTTCCTTATCTTTCCAATGATCCGGAAGCATAAAATCTCTGCGATATGACCCCACAGCATTGGGCTCTTTCTCTACAGTATATCCTTTCTGCGACTGAATAAAAGGAGGATTATTACGAATCGGATAGGTAATATTCGTATAAATAGGCGTACCATAACCCAGCATTTCCCAATTGGACGGTACAACGATTTCCTTCCATCCCGATACGTCATAACCCGTCTTATAAAAATCAACAGGACGTTCCGAAGGCTGTTTCACCCAATTAAATTTCCAGTTTCCGTTCAGCAGCAAATAACGGGAAGAACGTGTCCGTTCCCACAGACGAGTGTAAGTCGGATCGGCTTTCATTTCTTCACTATTGGCAAAAGGGATAAAAGTAGCCCTCCCCTCCTCCTTATGAATAGCAAAAACACGTTCATTCTCCCAATCATTAATACTCGTCGTTTTCAGTGCTTCCGGAATGACTTTCAATTTAGATTTTACTATTTTCCACTGCTGATTATCTTTCGAAGCATCTGCCATTACCTGAAATACAGGTTCACCAATCAACCCTGCCCCTGGAAATCCCAAATTATATCCGCTCGTAGCACAGGTAAATGTGTAATTACCATTAGGCAATAAAGTTATTTTCCATTGTTGGTTGGAATTCTGCGTATCCATATTCCATTGGATAACTGCACGCTCCTTCTCTCTTTCCCCGGCATTATCTATACCAAGTTCTGTCAGCGGACTGACGATGCAATAGTAACCATCTCGTCCGGCAGGTATAAGATTCCAAACCTGTGATTCCTTATTTTCCTCTTGCTTTGATATAAATACACTGGAGTTCGTGTCCAGGCTCTCCTGATTATCTAGTGCCAGTCCACCGACGGTACGAATTTCGTACCCTTGCTTAGGGTCGAAATTCTGTGCCGTAACAGTGAAAACAGACAATAACAAAACGATAGCTCCTGTAATCGCTTTAAAATGTTGCATATATAATAATACCTATTAAATTTTCTATTGTAAAATTGCAGATTGCTTATAAACTCCAAACGTATGGATAGCAGGACAAGCCTTACCGTCTTGAATACGTAAACGCACATATTTCGCTTTTACTGGCTCAAAGCATACGATCCACTTATGACCAATGGTTTGTTTATTTGTTGCTTCCGGAATAGAGGTCCACTGCTTGCCATCATTAGAATGTTCCACACTCCATTGCGTCGTACGATGTCCCAGTTCGATAACCTCCTGTAGCATCAAACAATCAAATTCAATCGGTTTTGCAAGCATGAATACCACCTCTGCGTCTACCTTTCCATCTTTTCCTGCATAATACGTTTCTTTATTCTCATCGATCATATACTCCGCTCCGAATTTAGCGCTACGCACATTCGTTGCTTTTATCTTCGACTTAGCAAGCAGATTCGTACCAAACGTTTCATCGATTCCTTTTCTTAAAAGAGCTGCATGCAGAGAGTCAGTTGGATGAATCAGTCCTCGCCGGTCGGGAGGGAAGTTAAGCAATAATACACTATTGTGCCCCACAGAGTTGCAGTAGATTTCCCAAAGTTCTTTCACGCTCTTCACCCTTCCGTCTTCCTCTACGTGATAAAACCAACTTGGGCGGATAGAAACATCCGTTTCCGCAGGCACATAGGCATCGCCTCCCAAAACACCCTCATTCAGCCCCTTATAATTTTGCGCCTCATCACGAATAGCAATGGAATCAGTTGTTGCCCAGCAAGGGTCACCCGCTTCTCCTGCTTCATTCCCCATCCAACGCACATCGGCAAAAGGGTACGAATTTTTAGTTCCGAAAATGACGCAATCGGGCTGTTTCTCACGCACAATCTTATACCAATAGCGATAGATCGGAGTCGTCAGTTCGTCGGCTCCTGCACCATCCCACCAGGTTTCCCATATTTTCCCGTATCCTCCCATTAGCTCTTCCAGCTGATGAGCATAATATTCTTTATAGCGTTGTGTAGTATACAGTGGTGAAAGATGTTCGTGTCGGTCATGCGGACCAAGATAAATACCAGCTTTAATGCCATGCTCTTCGCAAGCATCTACAAACTCACGAACCACATCTCCTTTCCCTCCTTTCCAGGTAGCATTCTTCACACAATAGTCAGTGTATTGGCTAGGCCATAGGCAAAAACCGTCAGCATGTTTGGCAGTCAGGATAGCACTGGGAATACCGGCGGCTTTTAGCGTTTCCATCCATTGTCCACAATCCAGTGCTGTCGGATTAAATATCGCAGCCGGTGCTCTCCCATCCCCTTCGTTTACGTACTCTTCAAAAGTATTGATACCAAAATGAAAAAATGCAATCATTTCACGATGATACCATTCCACCTGACGTTCACTTGGGGTCAGGCCACAAGGTTCCGGTGCTTTCTGTGCAGAAATCTGCAAAGATAATGCCGTTAAACCGGCAATCAATAAATTCTGTCTTTTACTCATCTGTTTTTCATGTTGATTCTTATTCTACTTTCCTCAAGTCGTCCAGACTTGTGAGGCTCTTATCTATAGCTAAAAAGACGACTTGAAAAAGTAGAATTATTTGCAATTATAATCAATTAAATTCAGTTTATCGGGCTTCCCTGCCTAATATATAAATCTCAGCGATGCTGGAATGCGGTTCCGAGTTAGATTCGGTCACCCAACACTTCAAATATCTGCCTTGAACAACGGAAAAAGTCACCGTTTTCGAATTCTCTGTATTAGAAGTACCACCGAAATCCATAGTCCCCATCTCTACAAAGTTGGTTCCATCCTCACTGATTTCAAACTTCAAAGCTTTTGTATCCGTATTATTTAGTCTGCGGGCTATTTCTATTCCACCTACTTCATAACTCTTTTTCATATCAATCAGTACCCAATGAGGCAATGGCATATCAGGTCCCCACTGAGAATGCCAATAAGTGTCCATATTACCATCCAGCACTGCACTCTTTCCTCCACCGTCATCTTCACGTTCGTCCGAACAGGCTATTACCTCCCAACCGGAACGATCCTCCCACTTTTCATACGGGAAACGACCGCTTTTAGGAACTGTAGGAAACACATCAATAGCTTCGTCTACAGGCAAATAGTAAGTTATATACGAGAACTCATCTCCCGAATTTACATCAGAGACCACTGTTTCAGTCTCGTAGGAAGGTATCTCGACATTCATCGTTTCGCCAGACTTATTGGTATAAGTCAGCAATACCCCGGCACTTTCGCCACTCTCTTTCCAGCGGATGAGCATATCATTGCCCGACTTTACAACTTCCTCTATCCCCCTGTTCAACAAAGAGTTCGCATAATCCTCCCCATATACAGTTCCCACAGCTTCATAAGGCAACGAAGAATTTCCAAAAGAGTCATACATCATAAAGGTGAAAATATGACTTCCTTCTTGCAAATCCGCAATGATTATTCGCTGAAACTCATCTTGGGTGCGTTCTACCTCGAACTCAAGTGAATCCTGATTGTTGTTCCAATAGATCATCCCCTTTTCCGCTCGCTGAGAAGGAAGGAATATATCCAATGCCAAACGCAACTTCCCGGGTTTGGTCAAAACAGAATCTACCTTTGCCGCATATACTCTCTCTCCTTCATCCAAATAATGCTGATGTAAATCATTCATCTCGCTACAAGCTGTAAACATTACAGCCAGCATAAGCATTCCTATATAGATTATTTTCTTCATTTCTTTTTCTTTTTAAGGTTTGAACTCTTCTTCCTCTTCATCCGGATATTCCGGCACATAGTTTTCCGGACATCCAAACAGTTGAATTTCCATAAGATGCACAAATTTAGAACCACTCCACGATTCCAGAAACTTCATTCTGTAGTATTGATAGGACTCAACATCCGCCGGAATGCTGAAGTTCTCCCCCTGCTCAATATATTCCATATCTTCATTGGTAGTAGACGTACCCGGTAATCCTGACGGCTTATAAGAATCAAAAATGCCAATGCTGGTCCACCCTTCTTCTCCCCCATTCGGATCGGGATCATTCGCCCCCAGAAGCTCAAATTTTTTCACATTACCATGACGATAATAATATTGATCGCGATGCCATATCTTTATACGGCTACATTTCACTTTCCCTGTCATCACTTTAAAGGTAATCCGGTGAGGCCAAGGTCCGCTGAATGTCTCCGTATGATAACCGGCTCCGGACCCCGGAGCATATTTATCGTCAAATAAATAATCGACCAACCATGAATATTCACTGGGAGTATCTCCTAACATGTTGTAAGGTTTAATATCGCTATAGGGAATTTGCATCTCAAAGATGGGAGTCAATGTAGCTTTCAGCGTGTCCGAAGCATTATCCCAGCGGTCGGTAATGTAAACGGCAAAATCACTTTCCAAAGCAGGAAGTCCCAGATATTGTCCCTCCCCTTGTTTGCGCTTCGTATACAAATCATCCATAGCCGTATATTCGCCGGCTTTATTCTTCTTCAATATATGCAAACATATATTGGCCATTGTTTCGTTTTCCCACGTATATCTGATACCTCCAAAATCTTCTTTTAACTCCAACGTTTCGAAGATAGCGAAAACAGGCGGAGTCTTGGGGTTGATGGTCACCAACACCGGTTCCGATTCATTCTGGCTTCTATCTACCGAAATAAGCCGGACACGATGTTCTTCCGTATCACCAAATCCCTCCAACTTAAGCGTATCTGTATACAAAGAAGCACGAGTATTCAACCATTCTCCTCCATCTTTCAACTGATACTCAGCTTTTACATAAAGCAAATCCGCATCCTTGGGCAGTTTGTAAGTAATGTTCGCCCCTCCCGGTACATTTTCAACATTTACATCATACACCTGTCCGGGAGCTATATTCTCCAAAGGAGTCTGCCCGATCGTTTCCTCTCCACATGCCGTCATGATCAATGCTACGGCACTTAGCAATAAATATATATATTTCTTCATACCTTTCATTTTTTACCAACCATAATTCTGGCACAAATTCTTATTCACAATCAAATCATATTCTTTTAAAGGCCACAAATAATCACGAGTAGAAAAACTACATCTTTGAATGACAATCGGATTATAGAAATCCTCAGCAGTATCTCCATGTATATTCCAACCCTTAATGGCTTATTCCATTTCAGCAATCCCTCTTTCCAACGGCGAAGATCCCAGAATGATTTTCCCTCCAATGCCAGTTCTATTTGTCGTTCGCGATGAATAATCTCGCGCATTCCTTTTTGGGTCAGAGGTTTGTTAGGATTGTTAGAGTAGTTTTTCCACGATTCCACAACACCTTTCAACCCGGCCCTTCTCCTGACTTCATCAATGTAATAGTATACTTCCGCATCCGGAGCCGCTTTTGTTTCATTCAATACTTCCGAATACATCAGATACAAATCGGCCAACCGGATAAGAGGGAAGTAATTCGTTTTAGACGTAAAATTATCTTTGTCTATAATCGTTTCCGGATCTACTAACTTTTTACAGAAATACCCCGTTTGCGACAAACGCTCCCAAGCGCGTAAACCTGCTGCTTCTCCGGCTCTAATCTGAAGGTAATAAAGTTCCTCCTCCAAGTCAAATCGTCCGTTTCCCCACCATATACCGCGGTCGAATCCTATTGCAGCATAAAAACGAGGTTCACGATTGAAGTGCAGAATGGCCGTTTCTTCTCCCTTTTTCACATACCATTTTTCCTCTTCCCTGGCTTGCCGGGTCTTATACCTGTTCGAATATTCAAAAGTGACATCTTCTTCGATAGGAACTCCATTCTCGGAGTAAAAAGTCTCTGCCAGTTCCAAAGTTGGACAAACCTCTCCATTCAGATCACTGCTTAATGTCCATTCAGCTTCCAGACGGGGCATTACTTGCGTCTGTATCCATCGCACGTCAGTGCGAGTAGATCCCCAAATTACTTCTTCATTCCAACGATCAAACAATATAGACTTCAGATTGCATTGCAACTTCAAAACATCATTCACATAATAATTGATCTTCGATCTTCGTAAAGCTTACGTTTAGCCAATTGAGTTTCCTCGATGGCGTCTTGGCATGCCTTCGCTGCTCTTTCCCATTTTTTCGGATCTGCAACCACATTAAACAAGCTCACCCCATTTCTATCGATCACATTTGTATAGTCAATATTTCCATTAAACAGAGGACTGGCAGCCATCGTCAATAGCTGTGCTCTGATAGTTAGTGCCACCGATTTTGTAACACGTCCGGCTTCTGTTGTTTCTTTGTCCACTTTAAGAGGTAACATCCCGGCGGATTCCTCCAATAGATTATTCACATAATTCACACAGGAGTCAAACGGAATACGGCCAACTGCCATGGCTTCAGCAGGTGCCGACACCTCAATGTTTTCGTCCATCAATGGAATCGGTCCATAAGCACGCAGCAACAAATAGTGGTAATAAGCCTTTAAGAAGATAACTTCACCTTTCCAACGCTTCAATTCATCTTGTGACAGGTCATGCACACCATCCACTTTCTCCAGAAAAATATTACAGTCGCGAATGGCATTAAACATATACCATCCCAGTAATTGGCAACAGGTTCATTTACATTTTGCTCACCCGTAATCAGCCCCAGATTGGCACGACTATTCCTTCCTCCGTCAAATATATGAATTTCGCCACTACCCAGCATCGCAGGATCACTATCCGGATGATAAAACGCCGGAATATAACTATAGCAAGTAAACAAATATTTCTCTGCAGATGCCCTGTCGGCAAAAGCCATATCAATGGTTGGAATATTATCGGGGATAATATCCAGATAACTACAGGAGGTAATACCGGTAGCCAAAGCGATTATCAGCATCCACCTATATAGATTAAATTGCAATTGTTTTCTCATCTTATTCATTTTTTCTATGTTACCAATTAGAAATTAACTTGAATACCGGCATTAAACACACGCTGTACCGGATATCCTAAACCATTACCGCCCATTTCCGGATCCCATATTTTGAACTTACTGAATGTTAGCAAATTCGTCCCGCTACAGTAAACACGCAGCATACTTATTCGAGCTTTCTTTACCAGTTTCTCGGGCACTGTGTAACCAATCTCCGCATTCTTTAAACGCAAAAACGCACCATTTCTCATAAACCAGGTACTCGTCTGTTCATTATTAACCACATAGTCTTCAGACAAACGAGGCCACAAAGCATAGATATCCCGATTATCTTCCGACCAATGATTATCAGCATAAGCCTGCAATAAGGCGCGCTGTTTGTAAACGAACGGAGCGGTGGTATTCGGATTAATCCAGAAGGAAGAACGGGCCGATCCCTGAAAGAATACAGAAGCATCAATGCCTTTCCATCCCCACGACAAACCGAAACCATAAATTATTTCAGGAACCTTCGGATATCCGATAGGCACTTTGTCAAGCTCGGTAATCTTACCGTCATTATTAATATCTTTATATTTAATATCACCGCCCATAGTAGGTATATTACCTCCGAAATTCTGCTTGGGAGAGTTTGCAACATCATATTCATCAACAAAAAGACGCTCGGCAATATATCCCCATTCCTGCTGCGAAGAAAGCCCTACATGCGAACGCCATGGCATATCAGAATAGTCTGGTTCTTCATATACTTTATATTTGCTTGTGGCATAAGTAAAATTACCACGCCCTGTGCCCCACATATCATTGGAGAAATATTTATTATAATCGATGGAGAATTCAAATCCACTACTTTTTCCTTCGCCTACATTTGCTTTCGGATTAGACTGTAACCCCATGCTCGAAGGGACCAATGCTCTATCCATCAGTATATTTGTTCGATGTTCGGCAAAATAATCAAACTGAAAATCAATGCTACCCAAGAAATTCAATTCCAAACCTATATCCGTTTTATAGGCTGTCTCCCAACCGATATTCTCATTTTCATAGCGGCTGACAGAAACACCCGGACGGTGATAGCCGCCTTCAGAGCCAAAGCTCATTCCTTTTCCGTCATCTGATATATTGACATTCGACAAATAGAAGAAGCGATCGTTTACATCACCAATCTGATCATTACCAACCAAACCGTACGTACCTTTGAATTTAATCTTCTGAATCAACCGGCTTATATTACTTTCCTGATAAAAATGTTCGTTAGACAGAATATAGCCTAGCCCTACAGATGGAAAGAATCCCCAACGTTTCTTTTCGGAGAAACGCTCGGAGCCGTTATACCCAAAGTTTGCTTCAAATAAATATCGATTGTCGAATCCATACATCACACGACCTGCCAACCCTATATTACGGCTGGGCAATGAAGCCTGCAAGCTACCGGCATTGCCGCTGAGATAATCGCGCATCGTATATACTAACATACCCGTCACGTTATGTTTCTCGTCAAACGTATAACCGTAATCCACCGCCGCTTCCATATACATAGACGAGTTCACAGTTTTCGTCCCTTCGTCATAACTTAATGCCTCCGATCCTTCATTCAATGATTTCAGTGTGTATTTATCAGTATATTTATCATACAAAGAGACTTTATAGTAATAGGGACTATAACTGCGTGATATATCGAAATATGTATATCGGTTTGTGTTAAACATCAAACGTGCATTCAAGCCCTTCAGCAGGAAGTCCAATTTCTGTTTCAATTCCACTTGTGCCATAATAGTAGACGAAGAATAGTTCTTATACCCTCTCATCATATCGGCATACGGGTTCATGTATTCTCCATTTCCGGCATTACCAAAGAGAATATTCTTTGTTTTCAGATTCTTCTCATCAGGTTCATAAACGGCCGGAAACATAACAGGATTGGCCCACAAGGTTTTCTCGTACAGTTCCTTTCCACCTTCTATCGGACCGGTGTAATCATCAAAATTGCCATGAAAGCGCAAAGCAACTTCGGTAGTTTTCGTAAGGTCAATATTGATATTGGAACGTAAATTATAGTTTTTCAAATCAATATTTGTATTGAAATTATTCTTTCCGTTCACTTTCAGGATACCGTTGTCCTGATTGATCGTTCCGGATATATAATAGCGAGCTAATTTACCGCCACCACTCACACTAAAATTCAAACGCTCATTCAGCGTGAAGTCCTTGAATAGCATCTGCTTCCAATCAACCGCAGGATATACCATCGGATTGGCACCGGCAATCGTATTGGCAATTTTAGATTCACTGTAAGGCAACAATCCCAATGGATTTCGTGTTTTTACCGCTTCATTATGTAGTCGCATGTACGTAATAGGATCTGCCAAATCAATATCCTTCGTAGGCGCCGAGGTAGAAGCTTCAAAACGTACTGAAATATTCACTTTACCTTCCTTACCTTCTTTAGTCGTTACCAGAATCACACCGTTCGCTCCTCTGGAACCATACAATGCAGCCGCCGTTGCATCCTTCATGATAGAAAAGCTGGCAATATCATCCGGCTGCAAACGAGCCAAGTCAGTCGAATTCATTTCAACATTATCAATCAAAATCAAAGGATCTTTTTTTGAACTAGCCCCAAAAGAAGTTATACCACGAATAAAAAATTGCGCATTATCCTTTCCCGGCTCACCACTGGTCTGGTAGGCAATGACTCCTGTCAGACGTCCTGCCAGAGAAGTTGTCAGATTACTCGAAGGAACTTTCAGTTCCGCCGGATTGATAGTAGTAATCGCACTTACCACGCTCGATTTCTTTTGTTTGGCAAAAGCCACCACTTGTACCTCGTCCAATTCATCCAACTTCTCTTCCAACGTTATTGTCAGATTTTGAGTAGCAGAAACCAGAATCGTCTTTGGTTGCATACCTAGAAAAGATACCTCCAACTTTTCTCCTTTATCCGCTTCTATAGAGAAACTACCATCCATATCAGTGGTTACTCCACGAGTACTTCCTACAACCTGAATAGAGGCACCTGGTAAAGGCTCACCATGCACATCTAATACTTTACCCGAAATTTTAAATTTCTCCTGTTCTACCTGGTTGAATCCGTCTGCCGCTTTATGACTCTGACTTTGTGTTGCCATTGAAGACTGTGCAACACCCGACAAGAGACAAAAGATTAGTCCGGAAATCTGGAGGATTTTCACCAAAACTTTTCGCTTCCTCATAAATACTATATTTAAAATTAACAATAAAAAAATTATCAAGTCCTCTTTCTCGAAAAAGGTACGGCGAAGATATATCAGAGGTATTAATAGATAGGCTAATAATGGATTAACGGATTTATTAACCCTGTTTTTTCTTATTAACCCAACCGTAACACTTTATAATACTGCATTTTAACTATACATAAATCAGGAATAAAAGAAAATATTAGAAGTAAGGATTGATAAAGTTGAAAGAAGTTTGTTTAAAAGAAATCGCCATTGATAACCGAAGGTTTTTAGCCTGAATAATTCATATTCCTTATTTTTTTATCGATCAAATGTTTTTCTCCTGTTCTATATCTCAGAAAAACATCATGTATTGCGATTCTATGATGTACAAAAGCGTTTTATGATCCGGTTGGCAAAAGAATTATGTCGGTTAGTTGAGCTACTGCACTACTTAAGCAGTAAGGGTGCAGTGATTAGTCGCTGCGTGTACACAAATTAATTCGAAGGACTATAGTCCTTCGAAGCGACAACTATAGTATTCCTTTCGTAGAACTATAGTCCTTCGAAAGAAAGACTATAGTTCTACGAATTAATTTATGAAGCCCGAGAGCTTACTTTATGCAAAAAAACAGCTAAACTTTGGGACTGGAACTTTTTAATTGAAACGGTGGTGCGATAATTTCTCCTAAGCATATTCTTTGCATAATATGCAGACAAATTGTAGATTCATCTATTCATCCAGACTATTCATCAAGAGACGGAATTGATTCGTATTTTACGGGATAGTTCTCATTCATAGCCTTCTTATACAAATTAATAAATGAGTTATACCGTTTAAGCGCTTCTTTCGGATACCCCATTTTCTGGAAAGCCCTGACGGCATAGAACATCGCCTGCTCATTCAAAGCATCTGTAAAAAACAAGACATTGCATAGATGAACCACTTTCATAAAATCAGCTACCTTATAGGCTTTCTCTATCTCGGGCGGAATAAAGGTCAGAATAAACTCTTCAAGCTCATGCTTATAATAATCAAAAAGCTCATGATCGATGCCATTCAAGAATCTGCCACGAATCAATATTTTCAGAAATCGCCCCATCTCTTCTTCTCGTAACTGCAGCAGTTTCTTATCTTTCCGCAAAAAAGAGAAATGAAGGTAATCACAATAGAAGTTCTCCTGAATCTTCAACAAGAAATGTCCTTTCTCATAAATAAGTTCTATGCCATCAAGTTCCTGCAATATCTTTCGAATATGATTGACCGTTACCCCTTTCAGGTTCTTTACTTTATCATCGGTTTTATCCGGCCAGAAAAGTTCATTCATATCAGAAGATAGTACTCCGGTTTCGGATGCACTATTGAGCAAAATATACAGAAAGATTGCACGCAATTTGGGACTGAACATATAGGTAATGTCTTTCCCGTCGCGATCCAGTACCACAAAAGCTCCAAAAAGGAAAATTGCATTTCTATCTTTGAAATGCACTTCTGCCACATCAGCTATCATGTTTTCTTCTTTGGCAATAGCTATGCCAGTATTTCCCGATTGGGCAACCCGTCTTTTGTTTTTCCACACAAATAAACACAGCAAAAGAATGGCTGCAACAATTATAGCAATAACACCATAGTCCAGCCAATCCACATCTTCTGTTTCCAAAAGGTCATAGTATCTGACCTCAGCCAATGTCACCGGAACATCCAACAGCGAATACATCCGGATAGACGATCCGCCTGTTTCTTCGAATTCCTGAATAGTGCAGTAAAAGCATCCCAGTTTCTCACTATAATACAAATTCACATTTGTAGCAATTTCTTCCGATACTAAAGGGATACTGTCTCCCAAAGCTTCACAATTTCCATCAGCAATATTCATGCGATAAAGTTGTATATGTGATTGAGGTTGATATTCCGGATAACTTAAAAAATAAATAGACTGTTCATCTTTTGATACGACCATATCACGCGATACGACACGATTGACAGCAGGCGGCTCTTGCTCCCACAACTTTCGAATGCTACGTTTATCCCAATCTACCTGATACAAATCATAAAAATACTCAATACCTATATTTTGGTCACCCGCTTCATTGCCTTTACCACCATAGATATATAAATGTTTATAATCAGGTGAAACACCCACACCGGCATAGAAACGGGGCATGATCTTATCTCCTGAAAATGGAATAGTATCCCAACGATTCGAAGAGACATGGTAAGAAATAAATTTCCCACTATAACTTCGCCTTCCATAACCGCCGAAAAGCAAGAATTCTTTTTGACCAGGATGATAGAATCCGCAATGGTGGTGTAAACAGATATACTCTGCAACCTCATCTTTATAGACAGGAGTCCATTGAGGTTCATCATTCGGCAGAAACTTCGTAACAACCTTCTCCGATGTCAGTTCATACGCATAAATTTCACCCGTCTCCTGATCCTGAAAGTTCATCCCAATTGTAAGTCCCTTGACGAGATCCTGTTTTGAAAAGGAATCTGACGCGAAGCTTTATCATCCAGATCATAAGAGAACAAAGAATCTGCAGTATAGATGAAAATTTGATGCTGTTTTTTATCAAAGGTAATTCCCGAAGGAGTTGAAGAGTAATGAGTGAATACCGGATTCCAATAATAAGACTGATTAATCAGCCAAACCGGTTTTTTAACCTTTCCTAAAATTGTTCCGGACGAGTCGTGTACATTCTCCCCATGACTCTCGTTCAAAGGAAACGTCCACTTTCTTTTTTCATTCGCAACAGACAAATTTCGAATAGAGAAAGAAGCGGTTTCCAAAATATAATCGTACATTCCAAAACATATATTCGGAGAAAAAGCCTCGCCTTTTAAACCGATATCTTCAAGTAATATGCTATCATTCCCAATACAGATTTTCGCTCTGTTACGTGCATTATACAAATGGATAGAGACCGGAATCCATCGATGGTTCAAGTCACCATTTGCATAATCAACGGAATAATAGGCCTTTTTTCCATCTTCTGCAAATATAAAACGAGTACTTCCGTCCCATCTATACAAATAGTTCAGATTAAACGCTTTACCACTGTTCTCATCTTTCAAGAGGAGGATATATCCGGGACTCCCGATATTCTGTACCGAATATTCGAAAGAGACATTTAATTCTTTGGAGAAATCAGGAAGTCTATCTTCTGTAAATACCTGAAAAGAAGAACGTTCACTAATCCGTTTCTCATTCCCGTAAAACGAAAGCCCTTGTGAGAAACAATTCAAAGTCAAACTCCAAAGTGCAAACAAAGTATATAGTAGACGCAAACTTTGCATACATATTTTCTTCATGAAAGTGATTTCTGTGCCCATAGCGCAACAAAAATACAAAAAATAACAATAGAAAAAAGAAGTTTAAAACCTTTTATTGGGGAAGAGTTTACAGTATAAATCAAAAAATAAGGAAATGGCGTTTTAAACAAAAGAGAAGATTTTATCGTTCATAACAAAAAGTTTGAAATGATTACCGAAATAATAGATAGAAAAATGCAAATTAATAAGTAACTTTGCAGAAAATTGACTGAATATAATTATGTGGATACTCATAACTGGTCTGGTGTTGCTGGGCATCATTGCACTGATTGCCGGGATAATCCGCAACCAAAGACTGCAAAAGAAAATAGAAAAAGGCGAACTGGATCGAATGCCTGAAGTGAAAGAAGCAGATGTAGAATGCTGTGGACAACATGAGGTATGCGAGAAAGAAAGCTTGTTGGCTGCCGTCAGCAAAAAGATTGAATATTACGATGACGAAGAACTGGATCAGTTCATCGGACGTGCCGGAGATGCTTACACCGAAGAAGAAACCAACCAATTCCGTGATGTATTGTACACTATGCAAGATATAGACGTTGCCGGATGGGTGCGAAGCCTCCAACTTCGGGGTGTTGAGTTGCCGGATGAACTGAAAGATGAAGTTTTTTTAATTATCGGAGAACGCAGAACATTGCATTCATAATTCAAGGTTAAAGAAGTGGATTTACTACAATATACATTCTTTCAACATGCCCTATTGGGAAGTTTGCTGGCAAGCATCGCCTGCGGAATTATCGGTACTTATATCGTTACCCGTCGCTTGGTGTTTATCAGCGGAGGAATTACCCATGCCTCTTTCGGAGGGATAGGATTGGGGCTGTTTACCGGAATCTCTCCGATATTATCAGCAGCCATCTTTTCTGTACTATCCGCTTTCGGAGTAGAATGGCTCAGTAAAAGGAAGGATATGCGTGAAGATTCTGCTATTGCAGTCTTCTGGACCCTAGGGATGGCTCTAGGTATTATGTTCAGCTTTCTATCTCCGGGGTTTGCGCCCGACCTTTCGGCTTATCTTTTCGGGAACATTCTAACCATCAATCAAGCAGACTTATGGTTACTGGGTATATTAGCTCTAATAATGATCGGATTTTTCTATTTATATATCCGCCCTATCGTATATATCGCTTTCGACCGGGAGTTTGCCCGTTCTCAAAAAATTCCCGTAGAAATATTCGAGTACCTGTTGATGATGTTCATAGCATTGACCATCGTCGCTTGCTTACGCATGATAGGTATTGTATTGGCTATCTCATTACTTACCATTCCGCAAATGACAGCCAATCTCTTTACTTACAGTTTTAAAAAAATTATCTGGTTATCCATCGTCATCGGTTTTCTGGGATGTTTGGGGGGACTATTCATTTCCTATCATTGGAAAGTACCTTCCGGTGCTTCCATTATCTTCTTTTCTATCCTGATTTATGCTGTTTGTAAAATCGGGAGAAGCTTCATAAAAAATAGTTAGATTAAAAAGTTAGCATATGGAAATCAAAATTCAATCGTTAGAAAACATCCATGAAGCAGCCCGCGAATTCATCGCTGCGATGGGAGACAACACTGTTTTTGCGTTATATGGAAAAATGGGCGCAGGCAAGACTACATTTGTCAAAGCACTCTGTGAAGAACTAGGCGTTTCGGACGTCATCAGTTCTCCGACTTTCGCTATTGTCAATGAATACCGTTCGGATGAAACGGGCGAATTGATTTATCATTTCGACTTTTACCGTATCAAGAAACTGAGCGAAGTATATGATATGGGATATGAAGATTATTTCTACAGTGGCGCCCTTTGCTTTATCGAATGGCCGGAACTGGTGGAAGAACTATTACCGGGAGACGCTGTAAAAGTGACCATCGAAGAGTTGGAGGATGGAAGCAGAATTATCAAACTATGACCGGACAATATATCGTACAAGGAATCTTTGCGCTGGCGGGAATCACTTCCCTGCTGGCAGCATTGTTCAACTGGAACTGGTTTTTCACGACACGCAATGCACAATCTATCGTCCGGAATGTGGGGCACAATCGGGCACGACTTTTCTATGGAATATTAGGAATTGTGCTTATCGGTATGGCTACTTTCTTCTTTATCGAGACACAGAAAACACTTGGATTATAAATTTAGTTCCAACTGGTAAAACTACAATAATTGTCTTGACTTTATCTCCAGATATTTATTGATTACGTCAATAGACAGATTCTCAGGAGTAGTCAGCAAGGAATAAATTCCATGCTGTTTCAAAGTAGAAACAATCAGTCTCTTTTCAAAAGCAAATTTCTCGGCAATTACATGCCGGTAGTATTCTTCAGTATTTTGTGCAGGAGCAGCAATATAGGCTTTCAAATCCGCATCTTCAAAAAAGACAACTAATAAACGATGCTGGCGATTCAACTGTTTCAAATAAGTTAGTTGCCGATTCATACTACTGATATTAGTAAAATTCGTATATAAAATCAGAAGGCTTCGTTTACTAACATGCTTATTCATGTGAACACAAAGAGCAGAAAAGTCTGTTTCACCAAAAGTCGTATGCTGACTATACAAACTTTCAAGGAGAGTCTGCATGTGTCCGGGCTGTTTAGAAGCCGGAACAAACGAATCAAAATGTTCGTCAAAGGTTACCAAACCTGCTTTATCTTCTTTTTGTAAAGCCACATAAGATAGCACTAAAGAAGCATTCATCGCATAATCAAGCAATGTCATTCCACGAAAAGCCTGTTGCATGATCCTCCCCTTATCAATCACATTAAAAATCTGTTGAGAACGTTCATCCTGATAAACATTCACCATTAATTGATGTCGGCGGGCACTGGCTTTCCAGTTGATTGTCCGATAATCATCTCCTTTTACATAATCTTTTATCTGCTCAAACTCTGTATGATGTCCTATCCGACGTATACGTTTAATTCCCAGCTCAGTAAGATTATCATTAATAGCCAGCAACTCATACTGGTGCAACATCAGATAAGAAGGATATACCTTGATTTCCAGAGGTTCACCACAAGTGTAACGTCGTGAAAGCAAACCGATCTGCAAGGTTACAAAGACTCTGATATGTCCAAAGCCGTAAACACCCCGTCTCGTTGGTCGCAGTGAATAAATAATTGTTCTTCCTTCATTCGCTTGCAACTTTATCTTAAAATCAATATCACGTTTCTGAAAGATAAAAGGAATCTCATCAATAATATCCAGAGATACCGAGCGTGGATAACTACTTTCTACACGGATATTCACTTCATTGTTATCTCCGTTTGAAAAACGGTCGGCACATCGACGATATGCTCTTATCCCATGAATACTATAAAGTAGAAATCCGTCTATCAACGCCATCAGAAATAAGATAACAAGAGCTATTTGCCCTATTATAAACAATGGAGCAAATACATATCCGCTACCCAATAACAGGATAACCAGAACAAGGGCAATATAAAAACGGCGAGTGAGGTACAAATCCTTAAATTATAAATTATACAAATTGATTTAACAGCTAAGAGAATATTATTTCGGCACTTCCACCCTATCAATCAATCGTTGAGTAACCTTAACAGGAGAATATCCCTCCATCTCAGCTTCCGCAGTCAAAATCAAACGGTGTTGAAGCACAAAAGGAGCTACAAACTTAATATCTTCCGGTGTCACAAAATCACGACCTTGTAGCAAAGCATATGCTTTAGAAGACTGCAACATGGCAACTGAGGCACGTGGAGAAGCTCCCAAATATACCGCCTTACTGGTACGGGTCTGTTGTACAATCATCGCAATGTATTGGAGCAATGTACGATCTACAAAAACCTGCCCCATCAATGCCCGGAGCGCTAATAACTCCTCACGAGTGATTGCTGGTACCACATTATCCAATTTTACCAATGAAGTATTTGTATGATGACGTTCCAAGATATTCACTTCCTCGTCCAAGGACGGATAACTCATCGTTATTTTCATTAAAAATCGATCGAGCTGTGCCTCAGGAAGCTTATAGGTACCTTCCTGTTCTACAGGATTCTGAGTAGCAAGAATGGTATAAAGGTCGCCCATCCGATACGTCATCCCGTCAATGGTTATCTGACGTTCTTCCATGACTTCAAACAGAGCAGCTTGTGTCTTTGCAGGTGCACGGTTAATCTCGTCCACCAATACAATATCAGCGAAAATAGGTCCTCTATGAAAATCAAAATCATTGTTTTTCATGTTGAATACTGTAGTACCCAATACATCACTCGGCATCAAATCCGGAGTGAACTGAATACGACTAAAGTCTGCGTCTACCAAGCGGGCAGTCAATCGGGCCAACAAAGTCTTAGCAACTCCCGGCACTCCCTCAATCAAGATATGACCATTAGCAAGGATAGCAGTCAGCACCAAATCAACTGTTTGTTCTTGTCCAACAATAACGGAAGCAATCCTATCCTTAAGTTCTTGTATCTTCTCGGAAAAAAGCGTTAAATCTATCCGTTGTTCTGTATTCTCTTCCATATATTTTTTCTTTAGATATGATTCATTATTTCATTCATTTTATCAATAAATCGTTTCATCTCTTCCGCCGACAAAGTACGTCCTCCATAAATCACCGGTCTGATTTCACGAATAAATTTCCCAATTACTTCCACATCCATACCTGTTTTTTGAGCAATCTTAAGAAACGAGTGCTCATCATCGGTCACTTCTTCAATATCTACCTGTACTTCTCTTCTTAACTCTTCTGCAAAATAAGTAAACTTCTTATGTACCAAGTTGGCATGATCATTCTTTTGATAATAAAGTGTACCTATCAATTTAGTAAATTCCAGCGATCTATTCTCCGGTTCAGGAATCACAGGTATCGCTCTTTGCCTCCTTTTTGCAGTAAATATCATGAAAAGCAATATTGCAATCATAGTTAGGTATATGGCCCAACGTAAAGGACGCTGAGAGAGGAAATAACTGAAAGGCGATTCCTGCAATTGTTCTATTCCTTGCTGATATGCCGCTGTACGCACTATAGGCAAGTTTTTCATTCTTGACAATAACCGGAAAAGATAAGTTGCGTTGTCTCCATCCAACACACCATAATTCGTAAAAAGCAAAGGCGTAGACACTAAAATGATTTCCCCTTTCCCCCATGGACGGACAAATGCCATTGAAGGATGATAATTTCCATATACATTGGTTGTATCTATATCAGGCATAAATGCCTCCAAACCCTCTGTCAAATCTTTTTCTGCCAAATTCTGAAAAGGCAATGAATAATAGTCACGAAAATAAGAGCTACATAGAATTGGATAAAAACAAAATACTTGTCGAGAATAAACAGTAGTATCCCCTACCCAATAAATACTATCCTTTTTTGCTAATGAAGACGCATACTTTTTCATCATCAACGGACTAAAATAAGAATAGGAACAAGTAAACTTCAAAGTATCTTCCAATTCCTTACCAAAGGAAGTACTTACCAACATAATCTTATTCCCCCGTTCAGCCATTTCCAACAAAGACTCTACATCCAGTTCACTAAACCTCAGAGACTTATCCACTATCAATATAGCCCGATTATGTAATGTGTCTTCCTGTTCCAATTGATAAAATGTTTTGGACGAGAGAGAATAGCCAAGAGGTAAAGAAGATGACAATATACTATCGAACAATGCGCATCCGAAAGGTTGTTTATCATAATGACTAAAAGTTGGAGTCCACACAAATTTCTTTGGCATACGATATTCCACTGCAAACATCACCAGCAGAAAAGCCGTAATACCCAAAATAAACCAACGACTTCCTTTCACGAAGCACCTCCTTTCCGGATCTCCTCTTGCAAAGTTTGCATTATACAGAAAAGTTGCTCCGTTGCTTCAAAATTTCCATAACGAACCCGCAGAAAATGATTTGTCAGTTCACGAAAGGCAGGCATTCGTACTTCGCTATTATATTGAGTAGCTGTTTTATACGGTTGCCAATCAATACGTTTGGCATCACTCAAGTACTTTAATGTCTGTAAATAAAGCAAACGTATAGCTTCCCGATAATCACTACGCGCAAGTGCGTCAGCAATTCCTTCCGGGAAATCAACTCCATAAATTGTATCCTCTTCTATAGTATATGGTAAAGCACTTTTAGGCGAACGCATAAAAAATCCGGGGCGTTTCCGGTAAACAAACCAGATAATCAGAAGCAAAATAACAATAGCAATACATATTAAAATCAACTCTGAATATTGCTCCGAAAAGCGGCCACCAAATATCTTACGTAATAATTCCCCAAACCGCTGGTTAATCCATTCAAAGAAATTAATCTCCGGAGTAATCAACTCACGATTATAGTCATAGGCAGGATCAGATTGCCAGACAGCAATCTGTGCCGTATCACAAACCAACGTATCTATAGAGGAAGTTATCATCCAGTTCAAATTCCGGTTTTAAAGTTTATCAAAATTATCAATATCATTTTCCACAGTCACACTATCTACAACTTCCGATGCATGACCATATTGATAAGCCAATCCGATCAAAGTAAATATCATTGAAAGATATGCACCGAATGCCTGAATAATGCCCAACAAATAAAGCAAAAAACTATATCCCACTGATACAGTTGCCGTACTTCCTGTATCACTCATTGCAAAAAAGTACTTTATTACTGTAGCCACATACCAAGGACCCATAGTCACTCCTTGTAACACACTACCAATAATTCCCATTATAATAGAAATTAAAAATATGCCTCCCCATGTTGCAAATCCCAATCGAAAAGTTTTTCCCAATGCTGCCATTATTGTAATATCTTCAAATAGATAAATAGGAGCAAATAACGCGAGTGGTACAGAAAAAGCAATCAAAAGTGGAATAGTAAGGGCCAATGTATACATCGACAAATACATTAAGACACCTATCGGAATCATCGCTAACACAACTAATACAGTACTTACAACCATTAACAGCAACATGCGACCAATATTACGGAGCAACAAAGGCTTTAATTCTCTCAACGTAACACCTTGCAACCCTCCTTCACGCTCATTATAAGTACGTATTAATGTATACACTAGCGAAGATAGCATAGCTGTCCCAATCAAATACAGCAACATATACAACGCATAGTATGTCATAAACCCGGCCAGCATTCCTAAATCAGAATTTGCCACAGCACTATTGGCAAGAGTAGTCATTGTCATAGCCCCGCCCATAAGCCCGTTTAAACTTAATGCCTGTATAAGACACAACGGTAAAATCAAATAAGTAGTTAACTTCAACAGCGGTTTCCAATTTTCTTTTATAAAATCAAAAGCTGCGTTCAACTTCTCGCCAAAAGGACGTTTAACATACAGTGCAATTTTAGGTTTCTGTAATTCCATTTTTTTTCCTATTAGGTAAATAAATATAGTAGAAAATAATAAAAGCCAACGATGATAAGATCAATCCAAGCCGTAAAAAGTCAGGAATATCTGTATGACGGGTGACAAACCCCTCTATAAATCCCGCTAAAATGAATACAGGTATCGTACCCACTATAATCTTCAATCCTCTTTTTGCTCCCCGACGGAATGATTCTAATCTAGAATATGTTCCTGGAAATAGCCAGCCATTACCTAAAGCTATTCCTGCAGCACCGGCTACAATAATCGCCCATAGCTCAAGCGTGCCATGCAAAAAGATTGCCAGAGAAGATTCCCAAAGCAAATCATGCTGATAAAAGAATGCTTGAAAAGCACCTACCATAATCCCGTTCCTCAAAAGGATATATCCTGTACCGAAACTAGTTAATAATCCCATTGCAAAACAATGAAAAGATACCATTATGTTATTTAATGTAATACCTAGAAACATAGGAATTTCGGAAGAGCCGTCATATACAGCCATCGGCTCTCCATTCGCTATATTGTTCAAAGTCATATCTACGTACCGATCTCCTAAAATCAATCTAACGAAATCCGAATCATTCACAGATGACAACACACCAATGAATACACTTACCATGAAAACACAAAAGGAGATCAATAATTCACGACGAGCATCATACATTGTTTGTGGAACCTCACGAGTCCAAAAAGTGATAATCCGCGTCCATTTCTCACGCTTATTCCGATAGATCTCGTTATGCAACGAAGAAGCAAGATTATTCAGATAGATTGTAATACGGGAGTTAGGAAAATGGGTTTGAGCAAATGCCAGATCAGCAGTCAGATCCGAATAAACATCGGCAAGTTGATCAGGGGACAAACGTTTAGCCTGTTCCACTACCTTCTCGGTATCTTTCCATTTATCAATATTCTGACGGATAAACGTTACTTCCTTCATGCCTTTCACGAGTGTTCGGATAAGATTTGTCCGAAACCGAAAGCAAAAGTAAGAGAATTTTAATATATTTGCAACGGAACCATAAAAATGTTTAATCAAAAATGGCAGAATCTACAATTATCACCGGACAATTCGTTCGTATCAGCCAAACGCCCGCCAGTATAGGTGAACGTTTCATAGCATTTCTCATCGATTATATTTTGATTGTAATCTATTTGATGTCTACCATTACTCTTTTACTCAATTTTTATACCCCACGAGATTTCAACGCTGTTATATATACGTTCCTCATTATCCTTCCAGTACTTTTTTACTCTTTTCTTTGTGAAACATTCAATCAAGGACAGAGTTTCGGAAAAAAGTTAATGAATATCCGCGTCGTAAAAATAGATGGTTCTACTCCCGGTATTAGTTCCTATTTACTTCGTTGGTTGTTGTTTCCCATCGATGTTCCTTTGACCGGAGGTTTAGGAGTCTTATCTGTCATATTGACCAAGAACAATCAACGTTTAGGAGATCTTGCTGCAGGAACTATGATAATTAAGGAGAAAAACTACCGGAAAATACATGTCAGCCTGGATGAGTTTGATTATCTGACAAAAGATTATCATCCTGTTTATCCGCAATCTGCTGACTTATCATTGGAACAGGTCAATGTAATTACTCGCACATTGGAATCAAACAAAAAAGATCGTGAACGCCGTATCATGATGTTGGCAAAGAAATTACAAGAGCTTTTGTCTCTCACCCCTTTAGATTCCAATGGAGAACGTTTCTTACAAACTGTTCTTAGAGATTATCAATATTATGCTCTAGAAGAGATTTAAGTACACAAAAGCAACAAACTATTCCTATCCTTTAAAATACCTTCTGGAGCGTTCGTTTCAGCGTTGTGATTTGCTTTCAAATTAGTATCTTTACATCGTTAGAAACAACTGATAAACTAGTAGGAACAAATATCTTAATGTTGAAGTGAACCCCGAAAGTTTTTTGTCCAACTTTCGGGGTTCACTTCAAGAAGGCACACCTTCCATTTAATCTTTATCTACACGGAATAGACTTTTTAGTCTTCCTCCTCCAGAGAGTCAGTATACTCCATTTCCCCCTGAACCACAAAAAGAATTTCTTCAGGATCAAACTCACCCATTTCGTCCTTTTTGGCTTCTTTCACGATATACTCAACGATAGCATCCAAGTCTATCTCAACGTAGCCGTCTGCATCAGGTTGAGCATCAAGGATACCACTTTCTGAATAGTATTCATCAATTAAATCGAGAAAATAGTAAAGCTCATCGTCCGAGAACTTCTCTTTCAGTTCTTGAGGCAGATAATTCCTGATGTATTCGATGGTCTTTTCGTCATCAACATCCTCAAATAAAAATTCGTCTTCCACTCCCATGATTTTTAAGTGTTAAGTGATACATTTATAAGTATAATGAAAACTTCCTTTACAGAAGTTTCTTCACTTTCTCCACAAATACCGGTTTGCCGACAGCACCTACCTGCTTATCAACAACTTCACCATTCCTAAAAAACAGAACAGTTGGGATGTTACGGATACCGTATTCAGCAGCCACATCACTATTTTCATCTACATCACATTTGCCGATGAGTACCTGCCCTTCAAATTCGGTTGCCAATTCCTCTATGATAGGAGCTACCATTTTACAAGGGCCACACCAAGGAGCCCAAAAATCTACTACAACCGGCTTACCTTCTGCAATAAGCTCTTTATAGTTGCTATCTGTAATTTCTAAAGCCATTTTGTTTAAATATTAAGTGTTAATTATAAATGATTTCTAATTGATTTCCGCTACAAATATAATCAATTTATATGGAAAGCTAGTTCAGGACGCTCTTTTAAATAAGTTATTAAATCTCGACCGACCGAAAGTTTTATAGGACGAGAGATTAAATCAACCGACATACGATTAGCATCAGAATCATCCGTAACTTTAAAATAAAGTTCCGTTTTACCGGGATGTTCCTTTGTTAATGTAGCCAATTCTGTTACTAATCCCGAATTGAGTATTGATAAAGGAATTAATATAGTAATTTTCTGTATCAACTCTTCTTTTACGTCCGGCAACAGTTCCATAGAGGTTATTTTTATCTCTAATTCATCCTGTCGCCATTGCTTAGGCTGGCAACGAGCTTTGATATACAGGAATGTTCCTTCATTTAGATATCCCTGATAAGTCACCCAATCATTTCCCCAAAATGGCAACTCGGCAGATCCGGAATAATCTTCAATCTTGGCAATACCATACGGATTGCCATTCTTGCTAACCCCTCTTCGCACACTGGTTACAATACCTCCCATTGTTATCTCACGTCCTGCTAAAGCTGCTTTATCATCCAAGTCGGCCATGCGTGTATTACAAACATGTTCCAGAACAATAGAAAATTCATCCAACGGATGAGCCGAAAGATAGATACCAACCAAATCACGTTCACGATTCAAGCGGTCAAGATCACTCCAACGCTCCACATCTTGAGGGATTTCAGGAGTAGCCACATCAATCACATTTTCACCACCAAAAAGAGAATTGACAGCTGCTGATTTATCCGCCTGATATCGGTTACCATAGCGCATTAATGTTTCCAAGAACACTTCACCCTTTGAATTAACAGCAAAATACTGTTCACGTTTTAACTCCGGGAAACTGTCAAAACCTCCGGCAAGTGCCAGGCATTCCATATTTTTCTTATTACAAGCATTCAGATTGACACGTTGCACAAAATCAAAGATACCTGTGAAAGGCCCGTTCTTCTCGCGCTCCTCCATTATACTTTGTACGGCAGCTTCACCTACGCCTTTCACTGCTCCCAATCCGAAACGGATATTACCATCATGGTTTACCGTAAACTTAAGGTTACTCTCATTCACATCCGGTCCCAGTGTCTGAATCCCCATTGCCTTACATTCGTCCATCAACTTAGTGATATCGGTAATATTCGACAAACTTCGGCTCATCACAGCCGCCATATATTCCGGTGGGAAGTTTGCTTTCAGATAGGCAGTCTGATAAGCACCCACGAATAACAAGTAGCATGTGATTTATTGAAAGCGTAAGAAGCAAATTTTTCCCAGTCAGTCCAGATTTTCTCAAGTACTTTCGGATCGTGACCGTTCTTTCGACCACCTTCGATAAACTTTGGTTTCATGTGATCCAGTTTATCACGCAGCTTCTTACCCATCGCTTTACGAAGTGCATCCGATTCACCACGAGTGAAGTCAGCCAACAGACGTGACAAAAGCATCACCTGTTCTTGATAAACAGTAATACCATACGTATCTTTCAAGTACTTCTCCATCACCGGAATATCATATTCGATCGGCTTACGACCATGTTTACGGTCAATAAAATCAGGAATATAATCCATCGGTCCGGGACGATAGAGAGCATTCATGGCAATCAAGTCCTCAAAAGTAGAAGGCTGTAACTCACGTAGGTATTTCTGCATACCGGCAGATTCAAACTGGAAAGTACCAATAGTACGTCCGTCACTATATAGCTTATAAGTAGCAGGATCTGTAATATCTATCTGGTCTACATCAATCTCCAAGCTACGACTCAAACGGATGTTTTCGACTGCCTCCTTTATAATAGAGAGAGTCTTCAATCCGAGAAAGTCCATCTTAATCAATCCCGTATCCTCAATGACTGAACCTTCATATTGAGTAACCAGCATCTTCTCTCCCGTTTCCTTATCGTCCGCTGTACTCACAGGTACCCAGTCGGTGATATCATCACGACAAATAATTGTACCACAGGCATGTACACCTGTACCACGCACGTTTCCTTCGAGCATTTTAGCATACTTAATCGTATCCCGCACCAAAGGATCAGAAGACGCTTCAGCAGCCTGTAATTCCGGAACATATTCAATAGCATTCCGTAGATTCAGTTTCTTATCGGGAATTTTATCCGGGACGAGCTTTGCCAAACGATCAGATTCAGAAAGAGGCAACTTTTGTACACGAGCAACATCTTTGATTGCCAGCTTGGTTGCCATCGTACCATAAGTAATAATATGAGCTACTTTCTCCTGACCATACTTATTAGTCACCCAACGAAGCACCTCACCACGACCATCATCATCGAAATCGACATCAATATCAGGCAATGAGATACGGTCCGGATTCAAAAAACGCTCAAACAGCAAATCATACTGGATAGGGTCGATCTTTGTAATCCCCAGACAGTATGCAACAGCCGAACCGGCAGCCGAACCACGTCCTGGTCCTACCGATACCCCCAATTCCTTACGGGCAGCATTGATAAAGTCCTGCACAATCAAGAAGTACCCCGGGAAACCCATCGTCTTCATAATATACAACTCAAAGTTCATACGCTCTTTGACTTCATCCGATAGAGGCTCACCATATATTTTTTTGGCTCCGTCAAAAGCCAACTTGGCCAGATAATCGCCTTCCAATTTGATACGATACAATTTATCATACCCTCCTAGACGCTTGATTTTTGCCACCGCATCCTCCTCACTCAAAACTACATTTCCATGTTCATCCTGAGTAAATTCATCAAAAAGATCTTTTTCCGTAAATTTCTTCCGATATTCCTCTTCCGTTCCAAAATCTTCGGGAATGGCAAAAGTAGGCATAATAGGAGCATGATCAATAGAATATATCTCTACTTTGTCCAAAATCTCCAGTGTATTACTTAAAGCTTCGGGTACATCTGCAAAGAGTTCATTCATTTCCTCACGGGTCTTCATCCACTCCTGTTTAGTATATAACATACGGGACGGATCATCCAAATCCTTACCTGTACTCAAACAGATCAATCGGTCATGTGCTTCGGCATTTTCTTCATCTACGAAATGAACGTCATTAGTGCATATCAACTTAATGTTGAACTTCTGTGCATATTCCTGCAAGTACTTGTTTACTTTTACCTGTAACGGGTAACATTCGTGATTAGCACGAGGAACCGTTGCCTGATGGCGCTGCATCTCCAAATAAAAATCATCGCCAAACAGATTCTTATACCATTGGATTGCTTCTTCTGCTTCAGCAAACTGATCATTAGTAATCCGTTTGGGTATCTCTCCACCCAGGCAAGCCGAGCATACGATCAAACCTTCGTGATACTTTTCCAACTCACTACGGTCAGTACGTGGACGCATATAGTATCCACGTGTCCACGCGTGCGATACTAATTTAATAAGATTATGATAACCTTTCTCATTCTTGGCCAACACAATCAAGTGATAGCCACTTTGATCGGGTTTGCCCTCTTTCAGTTCCATTGTACGGCGTGCAACATACATCTCACAACCGATTATCGCTTGAAAATCTTATTCTCCGCCTCTACTATTTTAGCTTTGCAAGCAGCAATCTCTGCCTCTTTATCTTCGCACTCTACCGTACCTGCTTCAATTCCTGCAATTTTCTTTTTCAGATCCTTGATTTCTCCTTTCGGACCACTGTTTTTCTTATTGACGTAATTCGTAAATTCCTTGATACCGAACATATTTCCATGATCGGTCACGGCAATACCTTTCATTCCATTTTGCATGGCTTTATCAACTAGACGAGCCACGCTAGCTTGACCATCCAAAAGAGAATATTGCGTATGGACGTGTAAATGAACGAAATCCTGCATAATGATAAGTAGTTAAATTGAAGGCATAAAATTACTACCTCCCTTGTTATAAACAAAAATAATCCTCAAAAAGTTATCAACACTTGCATTTCTATGCTCATTTACTTGCTGATTTTTTAAATTAAGTATATTTTTGCACACAATATCATTAAACAGCATTCATGGGCCGACTAAAGAAATTAAAAAAGATACGAATTCACCACGAAGGAACACATATATTATGGGCTAGCTTCTTGCTACTGCTATTAATTAATGCGGCTCTTTATTGGGGAATCGATTGCAAAATACCTTTTTACGTAATAGCAGTAGCCAGTATCACAGTTTATCTGCTGATGGTTAATTTCTTCCGCTGCCCCATCCGTTTATTCGGAAAAGATACAGAAAAAATAGTTGTTGCTCCTGCCGACGGTAAAATTGTCGTTATCGAAGAGGTAGAGGAAAATGAGTATTTTCACGATCGCCGATTGATGATCTCCATTTTCATGAGTATCGTAAATGTACATGCCAACTGGTATCCAGTAGATGGTACCATTAAGAAGGTGGCACATCACAACGGTAACTTTATGAAAGCTTGGTTGCCAAAAGCCAGTACAGAGAATGAGCGTTCTACAGTAGTTATCGAAACCCCTGAAGGAGTGGAAATACTTACCCGCCAGATTGCCGGAGCCGTAGCACGTCGTATTGTTACCTATGCGGAAGTAGGTGAAGAATGCTACATTGACGAACACATGGGATTTATCAAATTCGGTTCACGTGTAGATGTATATCTTCCTATCGGCACAGAAGTCTGTGTCAGCATGGGACAATTAACTACGGGTAACCAAACGGTTATTGCCAAACTTAAATAATCTGGTCAAAATGACAAATGTTATTAAGAACAACATACCAAATACAGTAACCTGCCTAAACCTTTTCTCCGGCTGTATCGCTTGTATCATGGCTTTCAAAGCCCAATATGAGATGGCACTATTTTACATCATTTTAAGTGCTATTTTTGATTTTTTTGACGGTTTGCTGGCACGTGCTTTAAATGCTCATTCTGTAATTGGAAAAGACTTAGATTCTTTGGCTGACGACATTAGTTTTGGTGTGGCTCCTTCAATGATTATATTCTCTTTATTTAAAGAGATGTACTATCCAGCAAATATCAGTTTTATAGTAGCTTATCTGCCGTATACCGCTTTCCTGATTTCTGTTTTCTCAGCATTGCGTTTAGCTAAATTCAATAACGATACACGTCAGACCAGTTCTTTTGTAGGTCTGCCTGTCCCCGCAAATGCTTTGTTCTGGGCTTCTCTAGTAGTAGGAGCACACGATTGGTTAGTTTCAGATAACTGCCATCCTGTCTATCTGTTGATTCTGGTTTGTCTGTTTTCGTGGTTACTTGTGTCAGAAATTCCGATGTTTTCTTTGAAGTTTAAGAATCTATCATGGAGCAGCAATAAAATAAGTTTCATTTTTCTGATTGTATGTATTCCATTCCTCATTTTCCTAGGTATAAGTGGGTTTGCTGCAATCATCGTCTGGTACATTTTACTTTCACTTTTTACAAGAAAAAGTAAATAAACAATCTCTTGGCACGTTTGTTGTACTATTAGTTTTAGCAAGTACAATATTAAAATCATAGCCCAATGTATATAATTTTATTCTTCTTTATATTTCTAGGTGTTATTCTCTTATTTGGTCTCTCAATTGTTGGAGCCATTTTAAGAGCTATTTTCGGATTTGGACGAAGCTCTTCTTCTCGACCAAGACAAACCGGATATAGCAATAGTAGTCAGCAACAACGTTCCGGTTATAATTCTACCACAAATAATTCATCTGATAATACAGAAGAAGTCGTCTCAGAAAATAACAGGTCGCGTAAACATAAGAAAATATTCTCGAAGGATGAAGGAGAATATGTGGATTTCGAAGAAATAAAGGAGGATAAATAGTTATTTATCCTCCTTTATTTTTCGACTATATTATTCCTTTCATTTTCGTTTAGATAAAAAGAAGTCTTTCATTAATCCTGCACATTCATCCGCCAATATCCCTTCACAACAACTGTTTTGGGATGCAACGCTTGAGCTGCATATTTCTGATAACCCCGTTTTTCATCTTCAGCACCGAAAACAAGTTTAGCAGTCTGTGCCCAGGCAATAGCTCCAGCACACATCACACAAGGCTCTACAGTAACATACAAGGTACATTCATTCAGATATTTGCCTCCCAATACATTCGCAGCAGCTGTAATCGCCTGCATTTCAGCATGAGCTGTTACATCATTCAAGGTTTCCGTAAGATTATGTGCACGTGCAATAACCCGCTCTTTACAGACAACTACCGCACCAACAGGAACTTCTCCACGTTCACCTGCTTTGCGTGCCTCAATCAGGGCTTGTTTCATAAAATAGATATCATCCAGCATAGTATCAACGTCTCATATCGTGTTCTCCGAAAAGTGTAGGATAATCTTCTTCCATATTTTTATGAATAAACATGAGAATCGTTTCGCGAAGCCAGCGCGATTTGTTCGTTATCTTATATTTCTCCAGATAACGATCAACAATCTGCTGTTCATCTTCGCTTAACAAAATGCTCATACGCCGTTCTCGTTTAACACTCTCGACGTGCATCTTCAAGCACTTTTTACTTCTTTTTCTCATATCATCTGCAAAATTACTTTTACTTCTGTAAAAACAAAGAATAAAAGCAGTAAATTTGCGAAAAAAGATGGCTGAACATAATGAATTAGGGAAGGCTGGTGAAAATGCCGCAGTTGCTTATCTTGAGGATAACGGTTACGTCATCCGGCACCGGAATTGGAGAAAAGGACATCTCGAACTTGATATTGTTGCAGCAAAAGAGAATAAGTTAGTGATCGTAGAGGTCAAGACTCGTAGCAACACACAATTTACCATGCCGGAAGATGCTGTTGATCTACCCAAAATAAAACGAATTGTACGCGCAGCCGATACTTATATAAAATTATTTCAGATTGATGCCTCCGTACGTTTCGATATCATTACGGTAGTGGGTAACAAAATAGATTTTAAGATAGAACATATAAAGGAGGCATTTTATCCTCCTCTATTTTAATAAAGTATATGTATGAATGTAGAAATAATTAGAGAATATTGCTTAAGTAAAAAAGGAGTAACTGAGTCTTTTCCTTTTGATGATGTATCACTCGTCATGAAGGTGATGAATAAAATGTTTGCTCTTATCGACTTGGAAGAAGCAAAAACAATTTCATTAAAATGTAATCCGGAGCGGGCTATCGAACTACGTGAGCGTTATTTCGGGATTGAAGGAGCCTATCATTTCAATAAGAAATACTGGAATAGTGTTCGTTTTAACAGTGATGTAGATGATAAATTAATGAAAGAATTAGTTGATCATTCCTACGAAGAAGTTATCAAGAAGTTTACAAAAAAGTTACGTGCCGAATATGATGCTCTCCTCTGATAAATTTCCTTTTCGTTTAGTTCATTTAAACGAAACAAGTTCTACAAACAGCTATTTGCAAGCCCTTTGCATCCAACAGCCAGTAGAAGAACTGACTACAGTCATTACCGACTTTCAAACAGCCGGAAGAGGGCAGCGTGGCAATTCCTGGGAATCACAGATCGGTAAGAATCTTCTATTCAGTTTTGTCCTTTTCCCGAAGTTTCTGGAAGCACGTCGGCAGTTTCTAATTTCTCAAATTATATCTTTGGCAATTAAAGATGAATTGGATATTTATACTACGGATATCTCTATCAAATGGCCGAATGATATTTATTGGAAAGAGAAAAAAATATGCGGTATGCTGATTGAAAATGATTTGATGGGAAAACTGATTAATCAAAGCATTGCAGGAATCGGTATCAACATTAATCAGGAAACATTTTTCAGTCAGGCTCCCAATCCTGTATCATTACTACAGATCACTCAGAAAGAATACGACATATTTACAATACTAAAAAACATTATGATCCGTATTCAGGATTATTATACTCTACTTCAACAAAATCAGGTTGAATTGATTGCCAACCGTTATAAAGAGTCTCTTTTCAGAAAAAACGGTTTACATCTGTATAAAGATGCTAATGGAATATTTCTTGCACGTATTGTTCAGGTAGAACCGGAAGGAAGATTAATATTAGAAGATGAAGGACTGAAAAAGCGAGATTATATGTTTAAAGAAGTAGAATATATCTTAGAAAGATAACTAGTTATAAAACAAAACATTATCTTTGAGGAAAATGTTATATTAACAAAGCTCTGATTTATGAAAACAAAATTAATTTTCTTGTTACCACTATTACTTTTATTTATTAATTGTACCGATTCTGATACAGATTCCAGTTCATTGAAACTTTCCGAATCTACTTTTAAAAATGTAGATGGAAACGGTGAAACATTAAGAATAAATATTGAAAGTAATTCTGCTTGGAAAGTAAGTAGCGATCAACAATGGTGTATTCCTTTTCAGGAAAAAGGAGATAGCGACGGAGAATTAGTTCTATCTGTTGTCGCCAATCTGGATGGTAGCTCCAGAGATGCTACGGTAACAATTATGAGTAGCAAAACCAGCAAAAAGATTCAAATAAATCAGAAAGCTTTAAACAGCACAGCCAAAGAGTATCACTACAAGCTTCCAATTATCTTTCATGTCTTTTATGAAGACAAAACAGACGCCTTGCAATATGTCAATCCAAACATTCTTTCCGAGATAATCACAGAGGTCAATAAACTCTATAAAGATGCCAATAAAAGTATAGATATGAATCTGACTTTTACACTTGCAACAATTGATCCCGAAGGGAATGAAATGACTACTCCAGGCGTGGAATATATTAAATGGCCAGAGAGTTATCCTATAGACTGTGAGAAATTTATGGAAGACGAAACCAAAGGATATGTAAATTATCTATGGGAACCTAACCTTTATATAAATGTAATGGTTTACAATTTCAAACGGACTAAATCCAATAGTATTATTTTAGGCATATCCAACCTACCGTTTTCCACTAAAGGAAATAATTTTCTGAAAGGACTTGTCGAAACAGACAAATCTTTCCTCAGGAAAAGTAATTTGAAATTTCCGTATTGTGTATCCATCAACAGTATTTATATCAACGATCATACCATGGATGGAAATATTAATGCGACTGTAGCACACGAACTTGGACATTATTTAGGATTACATCATGTATTCAATGAAAGAAACGGTGAGACAGTAAATGCTTGTGTCGATAGTGATTATTGTGAAGACACTCCCCCTTATAACAAGTTTGAATATGATAATTTCGCAAGAGAGAATTACGGTTCCTCTTTCTCGATACTCGCCTTGCGGGTTAATTGCAATACGGGAGAGCAATTCACTTCGCGCAATATAATGGATTATTCTTATAGTTATTTGAATCAATTTACTTCTGACCAATTTTCGCGTGTTCGCCATGTATTGATGTATAGCCCATTAATACCAGGTCCCAAGATAGGACAATCTACAAGTGCACGTGCTGTAAGCGATGGACCACTTGATTTACCAATACGTATTGTGAAATAAATAACAGAAAAAGAGGTGAACCGTATCAACGATTCACCTCTTTTTCTATAGATAGTATCTTATCCAATGTCTTTTTAGCTTCTGTAGAAGGAAATTTCTGAACTACCTTTTTCAAAGAAGCTCTCGCCTTCTCATATTCAGCGGAGAACAGCCGGAACAATCCATCCCGATAACGCGCATACTGCATCTTTGTAGGAGAAGAAATCTTATTATATTCATTTTCCATTTTCTTCTTTTCCTGTTCTCCCATCAAAAAGTAATAATTACCCAGAAAGATATTTGCAGCCAGATTATCGGAATCAATCTTCAGTAATTGCTCATAGATACGCAAAGCATCTTTTTCTTGTCCCCGGCAAACCTGCATCTCAGCACAAGCCTCGAGATAATCGACATTATCAGGACTCTTCTGCAACAATTCCTTATAAAACAAATATGCTTTATCGTAATTACGGTTCTTTTTAAAAGCCGTCGCCATTTCATTCGCCAACTTAGGACAAATGGGACTATTCTTTTCCACAGTTGTCCAGTAATACATTTCGGATCGGTTGATTTCCAATTTGATAGCTTGACGAAAATAACTAACAGCTTGTCCCTGCTGATTTGCTTCGATAGCAGTTGATACCTTAGACAACATATCTTCTACCGTTTGAGCATTCAGCATCAACGGAATTGTCAATAAAGAGAAAAAAAGGATAGTTAAGGTTCTCATAATCTGCTATATTGTTATTTAGTTTGCAACATTACAAAGATACAATAAAAAACAAATATTGTTCGAGGAATAAGCTTTTTATTTAAGTATTTGTTCAAATTCGCTTCAATAGTAAATTCATTGTTGAAGTTATGCCCCCTTCGCGTTAAAAAAAAGATTCTTCCCTTTATTCTGAATAACAGATACTTCTGTCTATCGTTATCGAATAAACTCACTTTACCTTAATGATACCATTACAGGACAATAGAAATACAAACTAATAAATATCTTTACAACTCATAATACGTAAATCCTTATTGATTATTAGTTTCAAAGTTTGAGATAAAACTATCCAAAGTTTGCCCTTCACTAGGTCTGGCATTATAGCGTCGGGCCAATCTTACAAATTCAGCCCAAGTACCATCTTCTATAGATTTCTTTTTATTACGTACACTTTGCAAATATAAAAGTTGCATACTCACTCGCTCTACCCGCTCTTTTATCGTATCGTTTTCTGCATCTTGTCTGGCAACATTGATAATCGAAAATCCTTTCTGAATAAACTCATCAGAGTATATTGGATCATTCTCTCTAATATAGATACCAAAGTGAGTTTGTGGATTAACCAACGACTGACAAAGCTGATAATATTCCATAATTTTTGGCGCTGCGTTACCGTAGTAACCATCTATGAAATCTTTTACCAATACATTAACATCCTGTTGTGGATTCCATAAAAGTTTGTTTGTCACCCATGCCTTCATCTCATCAAACTCGGCTCCACCGGATTGATATTGTGCTTCTTCGAAGACACCAATGACATTGTGTTCACGAAATGCTTTAATGTTTGGTCCCAGCACCTGAAAGTTCGGCCATGGAGCTATGTATTGGGCATAATCAACAATATAATCCCAAATAAACAAATGAGGAGCTATTTTACTCCAAGCCCTCATGTCGTCTACAAATGATTTATTCTGAGAACATTCTGCTGTAATCGGATGAGCAAAGCAACACTCTATACTACATAAGCGTACTACTACATTGTCCTTTGGACGAATACCTACAGGTGGTTTACGGGTATACTGATAAGCAAAAGTACCAATATATTTCTGTGGGAACAACAATCGGGCTTCGTCAGCAACCTGATTTACAAACCATATAATAAGCCCTGAATGACCACCATATCGCTCTTCAATGGCCTTGCAATTAGGACATTCGCAGAAAGACTGATTATCGTTTTGCGAAAGACTAAAGATTCTGTATCCCGACAGTGATTTCATTTTTTCAAATAACCGTCTCTTGCAGATGTCTAACACATTAGGATTCGATAAGCACAACTGCCCATTATCAATACGTTTACCATTTCTTAGTGCGAAATATTCCGGATGTTCTTTGAAGAATTCTTTAGCTGTAACTAGCTGTCCCATGGTATGTGCGTTCCAGTATGCTTCTATACTTCCATATAAATTATCTACTGGTCCCCATTTCATATTTTCTTTATTATGTGCACTCCATTGTGGCACATTTTCAGTCACATAATAATTAGAATAGCGATATTGAATAGCAGGCTCCTCGCTATGATGTAAAGTAACAAAATTCCATTTCTTTAGTTTGGGCACTTTAGTGCAATTTGGTGTGTACCATCGCACTCCAAACTGATCTTCCAGAAAACTAAATACTCCATACATGGTGCCACGCTTACTACCTCCGTATATGATTAGATGCTTTCCCTTGTTACAGTAAGTGAAACCCTCATAGTCAGGTGTGATATCTTGTTTTCCAACAAGTTGGCTAACTCTATCATTATAACCTACAAATATCTTTGGGCCATTAGAATTTAGCGAGTTAGTAATAGGAAGTTCTACTCCACCTATCTGCTTAATGTATGCTTGTAACTCCTCAGCAGCAGTTTGTTCGGATGAAGAGGCATCAGCAGAGATAGCTATCTGATATTTTGATTTCCCATTTTTGAACAGCACATTACTTGCCATTGTGTTCGTTGTGCAAATCAAAACGCTACATAATGTAATAACAGTAAATGATTTCCTGATTATTAATTGCATACTATTCTTGTCTTTCATATATAAAGAAGCAATTATGGTTTAACAAAGGAATCTATCAGCGAACGGTTGACATCTTTCTTCCTTCTTAAATATAACGATCCAATCGTATGTAAAGAATAGCGGAGTATTATGTATAGACCAGACTGATAAACACTGGCAAGTTATAGAAAATCTTTCAGATAACAAAGAACATAAACCTAAACATCCTCTTCATTTTATTTTTTATGCCAATACACAGCCATTGAACTTTAAAATCACTTGAACTATCGCAACGATTACTTCAGAATCATTTCTTCATAAAACTTGGAAAGCGAATCTATACCTTTACAATAAACAATAACACTTTATAAGTGTTTCATTTTCGCAATAAGCTCCTCCGCATAGTGTGCTAAATTTATAGTATCTCTAGGCATAAATGCATATTTAACTACATTACTTTTATCTAACAGTAATACAATAGGAGTCGGTACAAATTTTAATTCTCGCCTTATTAGATCTTTCTTATCATAATAAATATAATCATAGTATTCATTACGATATTGAACATTACTTGGATTCTCCATCGTTGCAATAACACAAACATTCTGACTATTATAGTCATCTATTTTTTCACTAAATTCATTCCCGCATAAATACAACTTTCACAATCAAAACAATTAAATATCAACACGATTTTTTGTCTTTGACATCCAAAACAGAATCCATAGCATTTACGACTCTACCGGATAAATCATCAAAATAAAAAGAAGAACTTACTGATTTGACTTTACTAGGTTGATTACCACAACTGAAACTGAGTAGCAGCAAGAGTATAATAAAAAAAAAGAAGAACTATATTTAAAATTCATAACGGAACGATTCAATTTTAGCTTCCAGTGCATTAAACGCATAAATATGAGTTTTAGACACACATATAGAATTATAAAAATCTGCAGGTAATGTATATGTTGCAATCACTTTCATTTCTGGATATAATGAAACACGAACGATAGTTCTTGCTTTATAGTCATCGCCATAATTACTACATAGCAAAAAAACATGGCCATCAATTCCATAAGAATCTCTTGTTAAAACATAATAAGATTTATCACTTCGAATATCCTTTTTGAGTATAAAATCAATATTATTTTTAAAAACCTCAATTCCTGACAAATCATATTTTTGAATTATTTTTTTTGTTTTAATATCATATTTCTCTATAAAAGGAAGTGCGTCTGGAACCGAAATGAAACAATCCTTTGCAAATAGGAGATCACGACCATTCATTGTCACTGTTCGCATTTCGTTACCTACTTTCTCTAAATCTCCATAGTATGAGCATGAATCTGAACGGTCTTTAAATTTGGTCAGAAATAGTCCACGAGACGATTTTTGAGGTACAAAGAATTCACCCTCCCGATAAAAAAAGCGTTTATCTAATGCTCTATCAATCGGAGTACTACCTATATATGATTCATTAAGAAACGTACTAATTCTACCCATTCCACCATCAACCACGTATACAGAGTCTGCACATATGTAAAAACTTATAGGTGCTGTTAATTCTCCTGGTCCGTTTCCCCCCTCCCTATTACACGTATTTCATTAAAACTAGTGTCAAGTACTGCAATATCCCTTCTACTAACATCCATTGTATAAATACAATTATTATAATACTGCATACACCGTATTTCTGAAAAGAAAGATGTGTCCGGATATTCAGCAATTGATTTATCAACAAGCAAATCATAAGAAACTATTTCTTTACGAGTATTAGTTATACAAGAAAAAAAAAGTATAATACATAGAAAGCCTATAAATAAGTAACGTATTTTCATAATATTTCATTTTAACAAGTTGTTTTATTTCCATCATATTCAACCCATGGTTCACTACCCCAAAGGCCTGTATTTCCTCTGCTACATTTTTTCCCTGTACAACTTACCTCTCCAGTCTCTTCCCCAATTAGATTATAACATTTCGATGAAACCGTACAAGAGTAACCAGCTTCATCCCCTGCTAAAGCCTCTATACTACTTAAAAACAAACAATAATTTGATTAATTTACATTATTCGATTTTATAAACACTAATAATGATAACAAAACAACCGAACAAAAAATAATAAGTGATTTTAATTTCATGTTTTTCAATATTAGATTTAAATTAATATTACCTCAACAAAGCATTGCAAATATAAAAAAATACATCTAGGCAAAAATTACACTTTTTTTCAAGAAACAATAACACATATCGAATACCATCTACAATTAAACGAAAGTTTCATTGTGTAGACAACGAGATATTGAAGAGACATCGTTTTATCCACATTCTTCCAATAGTACATTCCCGAACAACTTATATCCAACTCAATAGCTTGACGGAAACACTAGTAGCTTGTACCTGCTGATCCGTTTTCGATAGCAGCGACTACCTTAAACAACTAAGAAGTAAAGCAAACTTGATAAAAAAGCAAGTCCGACAAAGATCTGTATAGATTCATATACATACTATGCCGGACATATGCAAACAACACTCTTATTATTATTTATTTCCCTTCACCAAATATTGCTCTTCCTTATATGTAAATGTCACAAACAGAAATGCCAGCGCACAAGCTATCAACATCATGATGAAATACCAATTCCATCCAAATTGATCAACTACAAAACCAACACAAATATTAGCCAGCAAAGCAGTACCAAAGAAATATCCGAAGAATCCGGTCAGACCAGCTGAAGTTCCTGCTGCATTTTTAGGAGCAAGATCCAAAGCTTGAACGCCGATCAACATGACAGGACCATAAATTAAGAAACCAATCATAATCAGGCAAATAACATCAATCATGGCATGTCCCGAAGGATTAAACCAATAGATAGCAATAAATATGGCAGTCAGCACCATATAAATCATAATCGTAATGGCACGGCGTCCTTTAAAAATCTTATCACTCAGCCAACCGCAAATAATTGTTCCCGGAATAGCAGCAAACTCATAAGCAAAATAAGCCCATCCAATATCCTTTAAATTATACCCCTTCACATTTTGCAAATATGTAGGAGCCCAATCCAGACAACCATAACGCACCATATAAATGAAAGCATTAGCAATCGCTATAAACCAAAGAGTACGGTTATTCAAGACATATTTGAAAAAGATCTCTTTTGTAGTTAGCACTTCCTCACTCTTAGCACTATAGTTTCTCGGATAATCATTTCGATATTTCTCAATGGAAGGCAATCCGCAGGATTGAGGAGTATCACGAATCAACAAATAAGCAAGTATAGCAATAAATAGAGCCACAAAAGCCGGAAAACAGAATGTTCCGAAGCGCCAACTCCCCGACCAAATCAATCCATAAGCTGCCATCGGTCCTACCAATGCCCCGCCAACATTATGAGCACAATTCCAGATAGACATCTTAGTTCCCCGCTCTTTGATTGAAAACCAATGGGTCATCACCCTCCCGCAAGGAGGCCACCCCATCCCTTGAAACCAACCAATCAGAAACTGAAGAATAAACATCATAATAATGGATGATGTCCCCCATTGAGTCCCTAGAATAAAGGTTACTCCGGCTGCAAGTAACAGTCCTAAAGGAAGAAACTTCCGGGCATCACTACGGTCAGAAACACTACCCATTAAAAACTTAGACAAAGCATAAGCAATAGCATTGGCAGAAATGGCAAAACCAAGAGCGGCATGGTCATACCCCATCTGCTCTAATTCCGGCATAGCCATCGTAAAGTTTTTACGTACCAGATAATATCCAGCATAGCCCACAAAGATTCCTATAAAGACTTGTAAACGAAGCCTTTTATACTGTTTATCAATTTTTCCTGCCGGCATTTCAGCTTTAAAAGCAGGAGGAGTTAGAAAGTGTGACATAGTATATAGTTTTTCGTAATGTGTTTTCCGTTTTTATATTTTAATGCCGATTCAGTTCAATAGTTGCTTCCACATCCAATGCACCTGCCAAAATGGAAATCGGATTCATGACACGTGTCGGAGTAGACATCTCAATTTGCCATTTGCAAGTTTCGCAATCAGTAGCAACATAACTGACATGCGACTCCTGAATCTGGCGGAAAAGGGGATTACCAATTCCCTGTGAAGTTTCATAATTCTCTTTTTTAAATCCATAGGTTCCCGCAATACCGCAACATTGCGAGTTAAGCATTACAAAGTCCATCCCTGGAATCATTCGCAACAAAGAAGTGGAATAAATAGACCATCCTAACTTCTCCATATGGCAGGGAGTATGATAAGCAATCCTATTATGATAATCTTTCTTGAAAGCTAGTTTTACCTCTCCCGATTCTACCAGCCGAAATATAAAACGAGTAGCAAGCTCCGTACTCTGGCGAACATCCGCATTATCAATATCCAATAAATGGGGATACTCATCACGCAAAGTAAACACACAAGTAGAGGAAGTGGCCAATACAGGACGATTATTCTCAATCACCGACTGACGAATTGCCTTTATATTATGCAATGCTTGCTTCTTAGCTTGCGAAATAAGTCCATTAGAAATCAACGCTACCCCACAACACTTTTCGTATTCTAATAAATGTACTCCATAACCGATTGCATTCATTACTTTCACCAAATCTTTTCCTAACTGTGGAAAATTATAATTCACGTAACAACCATGAAAGTAACTAACATGACGCTGATAAGAATCCTGTTTTGCTTTCGCCTGTTGATGATACCAATTCTCAAAGGTTTGCGAAGCATATTTGGGAAACATACGCCGATGATCTATCTGAAGTACAGCATCCATCACTTTTTTTACCGGACTCAACTTAAGGGTTGCATTCACTACCGGAGCCAACTTAGTAGACATCGTTCCTACTATGTCAGTGTTAGCCAACATAATATCACGTAGTTTCGGTTTCGAACGACTATATTTAATACGTGCCGCTTGAATAATATCGCCTATCCGTACTCCAGACGGACAAGAGACTTCGCAGCGTTTACAATTCAGACAATATTTAAGAGTCGGATCAAAAAAGTCGGGCGTTTTCAACCGGAAACGTTCTCCGTCCGGTCCTGCCTGTTTGGGACCGGGAAAATCATGATTGATAGGTACTACCGGACAGTACACCGTACAGATCGTACATTTGATGCATTGCTCAAAGTTATTGTTACTTATATTATATTGCTGTGAGTTCATGATACTCTTATTTAACTATTTTATCGGCTACATTCATGGCAGACAGAATGGAAACACCCGCCCCACAACCTTCTTGCATCGGATTGAATCCAGACAAAATGGAGCCGATAGCATATAAATTACCTATTTTCTTACCTTGCATCATCGGATGAAAATCTACATCTGTTTTTACTCCGAAGTTCATGTATGGTTGAGAAGCAAAAACATCGGTTTGATACCAATTTGCACGATCTTCATCAAAGTAAACGTCTACATTAAACACCGGTTCATATACAGAGTCGGGACGGGCAATAATCCCCCGACTAAAGAAACTTCCGGAAGCCAGTACATAATTATCTGCCGACAATTCAATATCACCATGATTCGTCGTAACTATTCCTTTTATCTGTCCGTCTACTATACTCCCACGTTCTACGGTATCTCCCATCATAAAAGTTCCTCCCAATTCAATAAAGCGGCGAGTTAATTGCTGTTGGGTACGTATTCCAGGCACAGAAGGGGGCATAGTGGCTACCAGACAAAGTGGTTTCGCCAATCGGTGCTTCAAATATTGCATCGGTATGGGAGATGACAAACCAAAAACGGCAGGAAGCACCAACATATCCACTTCGTCGCACATCGGATGAAGTGCCGCAACCAACTGATTAATTGATTCATACGAATCAAACACACGCGCTATATTAGCCGAACGCATTTCTGTAGGATTAGATCGCAATTTCTCTACGGAAGGCAAACTGATAGAAGAAACTGTACACATAGCCCCACGCGCCTCAAATGAATCTGCAATAAACTGTGTATAAAAGTCCAGAAATCCTTCAAAATTAATAACGGCTACACGCGACCAAGGAAACTTATCACGATTCTCAAACGTAGTAAAATCTTCAAATGTAAGCCAAGTTTGCTTTAACATTCCCATCGGAGTCAGTCGATAATGATTTCTATCCGAATTACCTTGTACTAAAACTCCACAACGTTCCATGAACTGATTGGTATCTTCTACATATTGCTTTACTTTCTCAACTCCAATCTTTCGATAAGGATGAAACTCTTCCAATCGTCCAATCGCCTCCAACGGACGAATGACTTCGGAACCATCGGGCAACTTACCCAATAAGTCCAAAGATCCGGAAGAAAAATGCAATGCACTTTGGCCGGTAGATATAATAACGCAGTTTTGTCCTTTCTCTTGCAAACGGATACCACAGACCAATCCGGCAAACCCTCCTCCTATTATGATTGTATCAAATTTCATAAGTCTTTATCATTTTTTGTCAGTCGAGCCTAAATCACATACATTATCATACACCCACGCCGAAAACTGACTTTCACGCAGACATTCGCCCCAGGCAATGGGATACATACCTTTCCAACGCTCATTCAGAAAAGTAACTAAGTCCGCTTTTGCCCGACCGGAACACTGATGTGCCTTCCTAATAATCCGGCAGCTCGACAAGCACAAAGTTCTCCCTGACAGGTCCCCATTCCTAAACGAGTACGACGGCGAAGTGCAACCAACGTATCAGCATCCAACTCATTAAAAGCATAATCTACTTCACCGACCGTTACACTTTCGCACTCACACACAAGACTGTCATCAAATTTATTATTATTGGCTATTCTACTGGCAAGTTCACCATGACGTCCTTCTTCCGCCTTTCTCACCATTGAGATAGTGACAGCTTCTTTCTTATCCTTTACATCTACCGCCCCTCTTGATCCAGGTAACTCAACGTCAGCCGTCCGACAAATTTTATCTATACTTAGTTTCTTACAAACCAGATCGGTTGCCCATTCCGCCATCAACCGATAAGTCATCAGCTTTCCGCCCGTAATGGTTACGAATCCATCAAGTCCATCGCGTTTTTCGTGATCCAACAACACAATACCCCGGCTAATACTTCTACCGGAAGGATCATCATCGGCAGCCACCAAAGGACGAACTCCGGCATACGCACGAAGAATACGGGTCGTAGCCAATGAAGGTGCCAGCTTCTCTCCTTCTTCCAAAAGGATTTTCACTTCATCCGGAGTAACATGCATATGGTCAATCTCATCATATGGAATATGACTGGAGGTAGTACCAATTACACAAATGGTATCTCCCGGCACCAGAATATCCGCATCGGCAGGTTTACGGCAACGATTCAACACAACATTATTCACACGATGACCGAAAATCAACAAAGCTCCCTTAGCTGGGAACATATTTACTCTGACTCCTGCCAACTCTGCAATATGATGTCCCAATCCCCCAGCATTCACAGTGACAGGTGCATAGAAGTTTTTCTTTTCTTTCGTTTTATGATCAAGCACACAAACGCCGACTACACGATCCTGCTCTTTGATGAACTCAATCACTTCATGATAAGTTAGAGTCGTTGCCCCATGCATACGTGCATCCAATATATTGGCAATAGTCAATCGGAACGGATCAACGGAACCATCCGGGACTCTCACCGCCCCAATCAAACTAGGATTTGCCGAAGGCTCCAGAAGAAGTGCTTCCTTCGGGTCAATCGCTTCCGCTTCAATTCCCGCTTTCCGGCAGCTATTTATGAATGTTGTCTGATAATTTATATCATCTTCCGGTAAAGAAATAAATAAACCGGAAGTTCCTTCTACACAGTGACTTGCTATACGGCGCAAGATCATATTTTCTTTAATACATTCAGCAGCCGACTCATGATCGTTAACCGCATACCGGGCACCACTATGCAGCAGTCCATGGTTACGACTAGTTGCACCATTCGTGTAATCAAAGCGTTCCAGCAGCAACACACGCAATCCACGCATCGCACAATCGCGAGCTGTGCCGGCTCCTGTCGCACCTCCCCCAATGACAATTACATCAAATTGCTCTTTATTCGCTCTATTTCCCATTAACATTTATGTTTTTAAGCATAAAACAGCCTTTTACACATTTCGATTTACACATCTATTATTTCGTTTCGATGCAAAAATAGATATTATTTTCGATATTACGAAACATTTATATTTTCTTTTTGCCATTAACCGCATTCTTTTCAGCCTCAAAGAAAACCTAATTTCTCAGGAAAGAACAAAAAAACTTTCTTTTACGAAAAAAGAAGAGTTATTTTTATCAAACTAATTATCTTTCTATGTATATTTGTAGCCTTCATATGAATTAATAAGCGAATGAATGAAAGTAGAAAACGAAATTTAGTTAGTCAAATGAAATGTTTAACCTGATTATATAAAGGAATTATGGAGAATATTGAAATCTCAATTGAATTTAACCCTGAAATCATCCAACGGATTTACTCCATCATAAAAGAAGATCCGGACTATAAACCGAAACCATATAGACGAGGCATGTTAAGAATAGAACAAGCCTTGGAAGCTACCAGTGACACCAGAGCACTCCGTCTGGGAGATGGAATACTAGAAGAAGTCGCAGACTTGTTCACCAAACAATTCCCACGAAGAAAGGCAATTATTGTAGCCGATACAAATACATACGCTGCTGCCGGCAAACGAGTAGAGGAAGCTCTTCACAAAGCGAACATCGAACAAGAATCTCCATTCATTTTCGAATCCTCAACCTTACATGCAGAATATAGTTGTGTGACCGAATTAGTGGAATGCTTTAAGAAATGTGAAGCAATACCTATCGCAGTCGGTTCTGGCACAATTAATGACCTGACAAAACTTGCCTCTCACCTGGTAGGAAAAAGATATATGTGTGTAGCTACTGCTGCATCGATGGACGGATACACAGCTTACGGAGCTTCTATTCGTGCAAACGATATCAAACAATTATTTCCATGTGTCGCCCCACAAGCCGTTCTAGTAGACACAGACGTCATTTTGCAGTCACCGACAAAGATGACTACTTCAGGCTATGCCGACTTACTTGCAAAAATGACCGCAGGTGCCGATTGGATTATTGCGGACTGGCTGGGAGTAGAACCAATAGATGAAAAAGCATGGAAAATCACCCAAAGTGGTTTCCATGAAGCTTTACTACTGACCGAAAAGGCTTCTGTTCAGGATGAACACACCACGATTGCTAAATTAATGGAAGGTCTTATGCTGGGCGGATTTGCTATGCAACTAGTAAAAACTAACCGTCCCGCTTCAGGCGCCGAACATTTGCTTAGCAATTTCTGGGAATTGGAACGCCGGATCAAAAAGACAAAAGCAGTCAGTCATGGGGACCTTCTCAGTATTGGTATTCTTGCCATTACAGCATTTTATGAATGGGTAGTAAACGCCTCGCTTGAAGATTTGGATATACAGAAATGTTGTGCCAACTGGCCGGATGCAGAAGAATATGAACGCCAAGCCAAAGAAGCCATTTCCGAAATAGGTTTAAATGTTTGCATTCAGGAAGCAAAGGCAAAATACATCTCTCGCGAGCAACTTGGCATACAGCTTCAACAATTAAAAGAATACTGGCCAGAGATTCGTGAACGTTTGTCACAACAACTCATTCCTTACAGAGAAATGAAAGCAAAGATGAAACAAATAGGCTTACCCACCAATCCTGAAGAAGTCGGTATTTCAAGAACCCATTTACGACAGACATTTTTATGTACTCAATATATGAACCGTCGTTTCACCGTACTCGATCTGGCACTTCGCACCGGATATATGAATACCTGGCTGAATGGTTTATTCGGCAAGGGAAAGATCTGGGAAATTTGATTTCACACATAATTATAATAAGGTATAGATATTGAAAACGCCAGCCTGAGTTTACTGATAAGAGGTAAACTCAGGCTATTTTATTCATTAAACCCTCAATTTACTCTTGTAATCGAAAAGTAACAGAATCGAAGCATTTACTTTCTTTTTATATTAAAAATCCACATACAAATCCATTTTATAAGAAAATAATCATCTTTTTCCATTGGCAAACATTTCTTTTTCCATATATTTGCGACACAGAAAACAAATCAAACCGTTTAATCGAAAGTATTCGAAACACTAATACTTCAAAACGGTTTAATCTGTCAGACTAGAAACCCGCTTATTACTATGATGAAAATACACCTTTAAAATAAAACAGGAAAATGAGACAACTTACAACTACGCCTCAAGACGTTGCTAAAAAATTCCAATATTGGCAGACTCGGACGATTGTAGCTACAATGATAGGATATGCAATGTTTTATTTTGTTCGTAAGAACTTGAGTATCGCCATGCCAGCCATGCAGCTCGAACTAGGTATCACTAAAACAGACCTAGGTTTATTTCTAACCTTACATGGATTGCTCTATGGCGTATCTCGCTTTGCAAACGGTATCTTAGGCGACCGAGTAAACTCCCGCTATTTTATGGTTACAGGTTTGGTTCTCTGCGCATTCTGTAACATTCTTTTCGGTTTTTCTTCCACAGTATTAATATTAGGTATTATGTGGGTACTAAACGGATGGTTCCAAGGCATGGGATTTCCTCCTTGTGTACGATTGCTAACGCATTGGATTCCCCCTAAACAACTGGCCACCAAAATGTCTATCTGGAACACATCCCATTCCATTGGAGCTGGTTTGGTTGTTATCATCTGCGGTTATGTAGTTAATCTGGGATGCGTTGGTGCTTTTTCTTTCCTTCTATAGTTGCTTTATTAGGTGCAGTTTTTTTATGGTTCGCCCTACGGGATACTCCTAGTTCAGTAGGACTCCCCGAACTAAACATTACCAAAAAAGAAAAGAAGGATGAAGACTCGAAAGAGTTCAAGCAAATCATTCGTAAACGAGTATTTTGCAATCCTTACATCTGGATATTAGCTTTTGCCAACTTCTTTGTATATACTGTTCGTTACGCTGTACTCGACTGGGGACCGACCTTATTGGGAGAATGGAAAGGTATTTCCATTGAACACGCCAGTTGGATGGTAGCAGGTTTTGAGATATCCGGTATTATCGGAATGTTGGTAGCCGGATGGGCAACCGATCGTTTCTTTGGTGGACGCGGACCACGCGTATGTGTTATCTGTATGATTATGTCTACCGTATTTATCACTCTATTTTGGGGATTAAATCATCCGCCTATGTGGATGGCAGCTTTAATTCTAGGTTGTGCAGGTTTCTTTATTTACGGACCGCAAGCTTTAGTAGGAATTGCCGCAGCCAATATCGCAACACAAGAAGCTGCCGCAAGTGCAGCAGGATTCACTGGACTGTTTGGTTACGCAAGTACATTAATCTCTGGTTGGGGGCTGGGACTACTAGCTCAAACAATGGGTTGGAACTATGCCATCGGTGCTTTAATTATTTTCGGTTCCATTGGAGCAGTTGTCTTTATGCTCGCTTGGAAAGCTAAAGCGAATGGCTATGAAGAGGACGAAAAGAAATAGAATAGTTTTATTTTTAATATCAAATAATATGATGAAAAGATTTGCTTTTTTTACAGTATTTACACTTGCAATGTGTACAATGGTATGTGCACAAGTCAAAGTGGTAGCCCACCGAGGCTATTGGACTACTCCGGGGTCTGCTCAGAATTCTATAGCCTCCATCACAAAAGCTGATGCTATCGGTGCATTTGGTTCTGAATTTGATGTATGGATGACTACAGATGGTAAGCTGGTAGTCAATCACGACAAAAGCTTCAAAGGCGTAAACATGGAAACGACCCCATTTGCTGAAATACGCAAGGTATATCTGGATAATGGAGAACAGTTACCGACATTAGATGAATACTTAAAACATGCAGCGGCCAACACAAAAACTCGTCTCGTACTGGAAATGAAATCATTAACAGACATCAAAAGAGAAGATGAAGCCGCAGCTAAAATCGTAAAAGCTTTAAAGAAATATAAGGTACTGGACCGAACGGACATTATCGCTTTCTCTATTAATGCTTGTCTGACTTTCAAAAAATTACTTCCCGACACTAAGATTTATTACTTAGAGGGAGATATGGAACCGAAAAAGATTAAAAGATTAGGCTTTGCAGGTATCGATTATTCAATGGGAGCCATAAAGCAACATCCTGAATGGGTAAAAGAATCGCATAAACTCGGTCTGGAAGTAAATGTATGGACTGTAGATAAAGAAGATGATATGAAATATTTCATTGGTTTAGGTGTAGACTATATCACCACCAATCAGCCGGAACAATTACAAAAATTATTGGCTAAATAAAGAGATTGCTTTAAGAATAGCTAACAAAAGAGTACTTTTGCTGTTGTTTTAACAAAGAACCAGATAAAAGTGATTAAGATAAAGCAAAATACCGCGAATAAACGTATTCTCCAGATAGCTATTCCGTCCATCATCTCCAATATTACCGTACCGTTATTGGGGCTTATTGACGTTACTATTGTCGGCCATTTGGGAGCACCGTCCTACATTGGCGCCATAGCAGTGGGTGGTATGCTTTTCAATATCATATATTGGATTTTTGGTTTTCTGCGTATGGGAACCAGTGGAATGACTTCTCAGGCTTTCGGTAAGCAGGACTCAAACGAGGTAACACGATTATTAATCCGATCTGTAGGGATCGGATTATTTTTAGCTTTCTGTTTACTTTTGCTCCAATACCCTATTTGCAAGATAGCCTTTATGCTCATACATACCACTGATGAAGTGAAAGAACTGGCTATCCTCTACTTTTACATTTGTATCTGGGGAGCTCCTGCTATGTTGGGTTTATATGGTTTTGCCGGTTGGTTCATCGGCATGCAAAACTCCCGTTTTCCGATGTACATTGCCATCACTCAAAACATTGTGAATATCATTGTAAGTCTATGTTTGGTTTACTTGCTAGATATGAAAGTAGCAGGCGTAGCACCGGAACTTTAATAGCACAGTATGCAGGCTTTTTAATGGCAATCTTATTATACTTACGCTACTATAAGCCTTATAAACAGCACATTACTTGGAAAGAAATTCTGAAAAAGAAAGCAATGAATCGTTTCTTCCAAGTTAATAGAGACATTTTTTTCCGAACACTTTGCCTGGTAATTGTAACCATGTATTTCACCTCTGCCGGAGCAGCACAAGGGGAAATTGTATTGGCTGTAAACACCCTACTCATGCAATTATTTACTTTATTCTCTTACATCATGGATGGTTTTGCCTATGCCGGAGAAGCTTTAGCCGGGCGATATATAGGTGCCGGGAACCAAATCGCTCTTCACCGGATTGTACGCAAGCTTTTCCTTTGGGGATTCGGCCTTTCACTAGCATTTACATTACTTTATCTAGTAGGTGGAAAAGCATTTTTGGGCATATTAACCAATGAATCTTCAGTAATTAAGGAAGCAAACTCTTATTTTTATTGGGTGCTTGCCATTCCTCTCGCTGGTTTTTCCGCTTTCTTATGGGATGGAATCTTTATTGGTGTTACCGCCACCCGCCAAATGCTTATTTCTATGTTCATTGCATCTGCTTGCTTTTTTGGAGTTTACTATATATTTCATCATCTTCTTGGTAATCATGCACTATGGCTAGCTTTCCTTATTTATCTCTCCATGCGTGGAATTGTACAAACCTACTTGGGAAGAAAGGTCATATTTCTCTAATGAGATCCCATCTATCTGCTTCGTACATTTCTAAATCTATCTGCATCAAAAATAGGGACAGGACGACTTTCTCTTTCAGTTTTTATCTCTATCTTTGTCCGAAATTAAAAGTAAATCGATATGGCAAAGTATAAAAGAATCCTGCTAAAACTGAGCGGGGAAAGTCTGATGGGCGAAAAGCAATACGGCATTGACGAAAAAAGACTGGCTGAATATGCTGCTCAGATTAAGGATATTCACGAGCAGGGAGTACAAATAGGTATTGTGATTGGCGGAGGTAATATTTTCCGCGGTTTGAGCGGAGCCAACAAAGGTTTCGATCGTGTGAAAGGTGATCAGATGGGAATGTTGGCTACCGTTATCAACAGTCTTGCATTAAGTTCCGCGCTAGTAGCAGCCGGAGTGAAAGCCCGCGTACTGACAGCCGTTCGTATGGAACCTATCGGTGAATTCTACAGCAAATGGAAAGCTATCGAATGCATGGAAAATGGTGAAATCGTTATCATGTCCGGCGGAACAGGTAATCCTTTCTTCACTACAGATACCGGCTCTTCTTTAAGAGGTATCGAAATCGAAGCAGATGTTATGTTGAAAGGCACCCGAGTAGACGGTATCTATACTGCCGACCCAGAAAAGGATCCGACTGCTACCAAGTTCCACGATATTACATATGACGAAGTATTAAAACGTGGCCTGAAAGTAATGGACCTGACCGCTACCTGTATGTGCAAAGAAAATAATCTGCCAATTGTAGTATTCGATATGGATACTGTTGGCAACTTAAAGAAAGTAATCAGTGGCGAAGAAATAGGAACTGTCGTTCACAACTAATCCTCTCCATTGGTATATTACCACGAATAACATGCTTTTTCACATAAACAATAAAGTAAGCGATCTTCAACTATGGATTCGCATTCTTATTTAATCAATTGAAACTTCATAGTATTCGTGGTCTTTTTATTTCTCCTTCTCTATTTTATACCCCAAATGCTTTACCAACTTTATTGTATTTAAAGCAGTATTCCGGTCATATTCTTTCTCCCCTTCCGGCAATTCTTCATAAGGAACGAGACAAGGATGTTTTTTATGTACATCATCACGTTCCGGGCCATAAGTCCATCCTTCATCCATTCGGGATTTAGACCATACCTCATGTACATTCTTTGCAATCATTTCCGACAACTCAATAAGAGATTCGGGTAATTCTACTGATGAGAGGTCCATTGGAGAAGGAATATAAGTTTGTCTATTATCTTTCATATTTACTGTTATTTATAGATTCTTTTGTCATATACGTAATGCCAACTCACAAAGATAGCATTACTTATCAGATTTAATTCAACCTAAACAGATAAATAATCGGATAAGTTCAGGTTTCCCGCCCTGATCTTATCCGATTCGTATTTTCAGTAGAACTTCTTAATCCGCCAAAGGAGTAATACGTATATTCGTGATATTCATATTTTCTGTACGGAATTGCATACGTTCCGGAGTCAATTTTTCACGATAAGATACCATTGTACGCTCTCCGGCAATCTCCGTATCCACAAGAGAACCGTCAAATTTATCAGAGGCTTTGACAACCATACGTACCCTAAAAGGTTGGTCCGTATCAATCAAATTCTCAATGGCATAATTACGTCCTTGCTGTGGAGCACCACCTTCACGTAAAGAACGTTCACGAGTAGTCCAATCACCGGCAAAAGAGTATTGTGCTCGCTTTTCAGCACCATCCAGTTTCCATTCACAGGCATCCTGCATACCTTTATCAATAGAGGGCAACAAACAGACTGACAACTTTCCGCCAGAAGTAATCGGAGTGACATCAAAAGTTAATAAGAAAGAATTAGAAGGTAAAGTCTCTATCTTCGTCGAATTCTCCGGAATCGTTGTAACTTCCGTTGAGGTTGCAGGTAGCAATTCATCCATCCATTTCGTACCGATACGTCCTTCAGGCAATTGTACAAGTTCATGAATTACTAATGGTCCGCCCCAAGCTTTCATCCACATCCATCCTGCCATCACAAAACGGTTGTCGAATATTTCCGTAATAGTCGGTACACACGAACCGTTATAAAAATCCGTACCTGTTGCTACCATATCCTGATAAGCAGAATCCGGTTGCGCAGTTGGCTTAATCCATAAACGGGTAAAACCTCCGATGATGTAATCATAATCTCCCCAATGGAAGAAGAAAGTACAGTCACCTCCTAAAGGGAAGTTCTCGTCCAAACAACGCCAGCCACCACTCACAGAATCAGAAGCCCACGTACCACGAGCACCATAATTGGCCAACATCTTCAAATTCCCTTTCGGATCGACATAGATACTTGGATTTTCACAAGGGTGAAACAAAACACCTGTCTTACGGAAATGAATGCCATCATCACTTACCGAATAAGAGGATCCCGCTGCAACACCCGACATCTGATGGCGGTCAAAGTTACCTGTATGTCCATTATCCTCCAAGTACTTATACAGTTCGGGGAGTGTAGTTTCTTCACGAGGATAGATACGAGTGGTATGATAGCCATAGCTAATACAAAGCTGGTTATTGAAAACAAAAGGAGTACCTGTGCCAAATGTTTCCCATTGTTCTTCAATAGGCACAGCTGCCTCATGCTCTGTCCAATGCCGGAAATCCTTCGTTGAAAGATGTTCGAAATAATGTCCGCCCCGTCCGAACTTACTTTGATGTCCGCGACGATCATATAAATAGAAAAGATGATAAGTTCCGTCATGATACAGACTGACAACATCCCCTACCCACGCATTATGTCCGGTAGGTGTCCAGAATTGTACTTGGGGCTGTAATCCCGCTTCTGCTCCGCCCATGCGTTCGGGTTGTATAGCCGGATAAAACAACTCAGCTTGTGAAACAAATGTTGTGTCTATCTTCCAACGTTCCATTTTCTCCACCAGAGGATACCCTAAAGGGAAATCATTATCCAACAATTGCCCATCTACATACATAGTCCAACGAACACCGGAAAAGTTTAAAACAACTTCATGTTCTCCCCACGGTTGTTCCAACATAGCCAACGGAATACCTACTGTCATTCGTTCCATATGTCCATCTACCGGAGACTTTAATTCCAGTCCGGCTTCCAAAACCGGAACAGTACCATCCTGCATTTTATATGCCGGATAATTCTGCTTATTACGGTCGAAAGGATTATATTGTTTAAGGCAAACATCCAGTACTCCAGGTATTTCTATGAGATGACGGTCAAAAGTCGGTGTGCACAAGTTTACCTTACATTTAATCGTAAAACCTTTCTCTATATCTGAAAGAACAGGTAGCGTGCCTTCAACCGAATCTCCGTTCAATTCCGCTTGCGCTACGGCAGGCACATTTAAATTCCAATTATTATTCAGTAAATGTATTCGTGCTCCTTCCTGTTCACTACCGGTTTGTTCGCAAGAGATCATTCCTCCGTCATTAGGTACAAAGACCAATTATCCATACATATTTCTTCATACTTTCAATTGTGTTTCTATATAAATAAATCAATTATCCAAATGTTAGTTCCATACGCTTATCAGCCAATTGATACAGTTTACATAGCTTTAAGAGTAGCTTTCATATTTCCTATTATTCTAATAGTATCATTTGTGTTCTGTATCCGTAAAAATAGCAGGCGGAAAATCATATAATGCAGCCTGATCATCCGATGGATTTGTCATGTGCGTGTCCAAATCACCATACCAAAACAGAGTTGAAGCATAATCTACCTTCCCCCCATCCCAACTGATCAGTTCAAATTCAAACTTCAAATGTTCATTAAACGGTACATTATCCAAATTACGGGTACGGACAAAAGTATTATATCCCGGGATGCCTCATCATCTTCTCTCGGAGCTCCTCCAAACGGATTAAAATAGACGTGAATAGGTGCGAAGGTCGTGTTATAATAATCTTCTGTACCACATCCGAAATGAGAAGGGAAAGTGTCGTTATCTATCCAAATATGCTCGTCACCTTCGCCATACCAGCGTGGAGAATGATTATAAAGAGACAACATATCGCCTTTAAAAACACCTTTTCCTTTCAACGTTCCCATATTATAGTCTATTCCGCAATTCGTAGGCAAGCCATTTTCCTGTCGCCAGTCAGCATGGAAATAGAGTGTATTATTTTCCCATTTCCAATCGGAAAGACAAGCTTTTACTTCCAAAGTAACCGGATAGCCGGAAATATTATTGATTTCAATTTCCGCTTGTTCCTGATAAGGCATCGCAAATCGTAAAAACGCTTTACCTTTGCCATCCGCTTCCAAATAATAACTATCCACAGCAGGAGCACCCATACCGGCACCAATAAGATCACTTAATGGTACACGAACCGTTCTTTTGCCATCAAAAGAGATATTCACGATCAGTCCCCTCATCAATGAAGCATAATGAATGGAATCAAATTCTGAAATTTGGAATAGTAGACTACGAATAGCTTTTCCTCCTTTAGGTAATTCCATAAAGATGGATGCTCCGGCAGCCATAGACTCCTTCCGGCTGACCGGATTATCTCCATAAGTACGAGGGTGCATCAACTGATTGCTCACTTGTTGTGCTCTCGCCTGCAACTCATTCGCTTCTTCCAAAGTAAAAGTCCTGACTTCCGTATTCTTTGGATAGGTACGGCACGAAGCATGGAAGAAATAATCACGATCTACATTGTCTACCGTAATCTTGCAGCTTTTCGCATAAGGAAGCGGATAATAAAAACTGCTGCCTTGTGTCGTATCATAATGCTCGTGACGATAGAGTAATCCTTCAGGAATTGCCAGCGGGAATTTAGCAATGTCATAAGCGGGAATTAAAATAGCAGCTTCTTCCGCTCCATCCAAGTAGATACGCAAATTCGCTCCGTTAGCACCACCCGTTGTTATCATACGGGTAATGACTCCCGGACCTTCTTCGTCAAACAATACTTTTTCTACCCTACCGTTATTGGACTCATAACGAACAAAACCTGTGTTATCCCGATTTGCATGCCACGAAGAAGTGCCCGGAAGTACAGATCGCCTATCATAGCTAGAGACATGCTTGGTAGTAAAAGCCGGTTCCGGAAAAGCAACGTCCGCCTCTACAGATACCATTTCATCCAGCAAATTCTCTAAAGCTATACAATTAGTCTTATCATTTCCCGAACTGCATGAACTTAATGCCATTAAGCAAGAGCATAATGTTATCCATAAGAAGCATAATACTTTCACATACAAATTTCTTATTACCACTATACTCATACTCTGACTGATTATTTCTTATCTGATACCATATTGCAAACACATGCTCCCAAAGCGGCTTCTTCCTGTACATTGGATAAATACAAGGAATAACCAAAGCGTTCTTCAAGTGCTTGACGTATTAACGGATTCTTTTTTATGCCATTCCCCGATCCAACTAATATTGTTTTATTCTGTCTGACTGAATCAGGAATTAGCCGGAAGTAATCATATAAGCTCTGACTGATTCCTTTGACAAATCCCCGTATCAAATTCTCAGGAGTAAAATTAGAAAGTGATATATGGTCTATTTTCCCTCTTTTGTCCGGTTCCACTCGTGTTCCGCTAAATAAAGTTTCCACTTCGATACCGTCATTGGTATTCGTTTGATAGGGAATAGAAATCATACGTTCATACAGTTCATGACTGCTTTTCTCTATTCCTGTAAAAAGCTTCACCGTATCAGCGAAGAAATCCTTTAGCATAGCAAATGAGGCACCACCACATAAAGGAGCACCAACCAGAATATATCCACCTCCGGGCAATGGACGGATATCCAACCCTTCAATTTCCACATAACGGTCTGTGCAAACAGATATTTGACTGCTAGTACCTATCGTTATATGTATGGAATGCTCAATGTCTTTCACTGATCCTAAAAATGCTGCCTGATTATCACCAATCGCAACGTATACAGGAATATTTTCACAATACCCCACCAATGAGCCGGAGGTATAACTTCCGGCAATAAGGTTCTGTCTAAATGTATTGCGTCACAAGCCGATACATCGAACAACAAACGTCTTTTATCGAAAAGCCCTAATCCGGCAGCATTGGAATAATCGATAAGCGGTTCATTTCGACGGCATAGCTTCATGGCCACATAATCCATAATGGTACACAGCTTATTGGCAGACGAAGGAACCAGATTGTTTTGTTCATTATAAAAGTGAGTTACCAATCCATAGCCTGTAGCCATCGGATATCCTGTTTTCTGATTCAGAAAACTTGCATAGCTTCGCCCTTCTTTATAAATCAGATTTCCCCTGCCATCCTGCCACGTATATAACGGACTGACAGCTTCACCGCATGTATCCACATACAACACGCCATGCATCTGTCCGGAGAATCCGATTCCTTTTATATCAGTACATTGCTGTCTGAACTCCAAAAGGATTTCCTCTACAATATGAAAGATAGCATCCGCATCCTGTGTTTTCTCCCATTGATTGCCAGAGATAATACTTGTATTATTATCCTTTACAATCGTGATGTAGTCTTCTGTTGATAGATTATAAGCGACACCACAAACAGAACTCGTACCTATATCAATTCCTACGCAATACATATTTATCAGTTTTGTTTCAACTACATGAGATAAGGTAAAGGACTCACTACTTCTTCTTTACCAGAACTTTCATTTATCTTGGCATCCAAATCTCCATACCAATAGTTTGTCACTGCATAATCCACCTTACCCGGATTCCAGCTCAACATTTCAATATCAAACCGGTATAATTTCTGAAATGGAATGCCATCCAGATTTCGGGTACGTACAAAAGCATTAAAACCATGTGAAGAAGGATTGTCTGCTCGCGGTGCACCTCCATATGGAGTATGGAAAGGAACCACCGGTGCCCAAGAACAGTTGTAATGATCTTCCGTACCCGTCCCATGATGGGAAGGGAAGACATCATTATCCACCCATATTTTCTCATCTCCTTCACCGTACCAATCGGGAGCATAGTTAAACAATGAAAGCAAATCGCCTTTAAAGACTCCTCTACCATTGATTGTGATATAGTTCCACATATGATCCCCCTTATGGTCATCATATCGGTTTGATAATTCAATCCCTCTCTCCTGCTTCCAAGTCGTATGAAAATAAAGCGTATTCTTGTTCCACTTCCAGTCTGACACATGTGCTCTGACATTCATCCAGACAGGGAATTCAAATAAGTTCTCCACTTCTATCTTAGCATTTTCTTTATAAGGCATTACCCAGCGTGATGTGATATGTCCACGACCGTCTGCATCCATATACCAGCTATCTACCTTCGGAGCTCCCAATCCTGCTCCTGAAAAATCCCCTAACGGCGCCCAAACCGTTTCTTTTCCATCAAAAGAAATTTTGAGTATCAACTGCCGCATCATCTTTGCATAGTCTCCTTTCCGGCAATGTACATCAATAATCAATGAACGGACCGCATGACTTCCGGCAGGAAGTTCCAATGAGCTTTTTTGATTAGGAGCAATGTCCATAGCAAACTCACGACGTTCGCCACCTTTAAAAGTCTGAGGATTCCAAAGTGCCTTATTTACATCCTGTATCTTCTCTTGCATGATATGAGAATGTACCTGTCCCGGATGAAAAGTTTCGACTTCTGTTCCTGGGGCATAAGTGCGGTATTCAATTTCATGATATCGCGGTGACCAAGTGTTCCTATCTTTATTGGGCTCTTCGAAAGTAATCCGACAGCTTTTCTGATAAGGAAGTGGAAACATAAATGTATTTCCTCCTGCACCTTCGGGGGTGTAATTGGTATGAATTAAAGAAAGTGCATCACCTACCCTGAAAGGAGCACGTGTCATATCGTAAGCGGGAATTACCAGTCGTGGATTTTCTTCGCCATCAAAATAAAAACGAAGGGTACCATTCTTTACATTTGTAGTCAGCCAGATACGTGTAACTACTCCCGGCCCTTCATAATCGAACATGACTTTTTCTACGCGACCTTGAATCGTATCCAATCTCATGCAACCGAAACCATCGTCATTGGCATACCACCAGTCTTTATCAGGAGATACCGTCCGGCGATCATAACTGCTAATCATTTTACACGTATAATAAGGATCCGGAAACTCCGCTGCCTTTTCGAATGAAATCATTTCATCCAACAAAGTGCTTATTGTCACTTTATCGGACGCTATAGAACGCTCCCCTATAATCAGAAAAGCTGCTAAACATATTCCTTTAATTCTATTCATAATTTTAGTTTATTAAATATACGGAGATGAGTATCACAAAAGTACATTATTTTTCCACAAGTACATCATTACAATTAATTTATAATCGGTACTTATTGTAGATTTCATACTTCTACCTAGATAAAAACATCATTTCCTCTATCAACCTATCACCAAAATGCTGTATGCCTTTATTCATCGGACTTTCAGAGGTGATAGGTTGTTCTTATCACCTATCACCCTATCTATCACCTATCACCAGTTTACTTATGCTTCCCGGAAGCGTCTACACAGTAAAGAAACTAATTTCAACCGTATAATTAAATAGTTTCAACCGCTAGAACGAAGTGTTTCATATAGGGAAACAATGTGTTTCATACCTTGAAACAAAGTGTTTCATGCTTTAGAACAAAGTGTTTTACGCCTTAGAACAAGAACTTTCCCTATATAAAACAAAGTGCTTCACACTACGGGCTGACCCAAAGTCCTTATGATATATCTGAATGGATTGAGATAACCTATCCGACTCTTTAGTCAGCTCCGCCTTGAAAACAGTACTATTCTACTATAATTCTGGTCCTTTTATTGACAGGAACCGAATCCATGGTAACAATATCGCTTGAAATAGGATATACATAGGCTGTAAAATCAACATAATAAGTCGATCCTTTGCTCAACTGCGGAGCAGGCAGTTTCAATTCACTCACACGATTCAAACTCGTTATATCTGCATTTTTCAGACATCCCTTTGTAACAACTTCACTTTCATCTTCCAATATTATTTTATAATCAATATAACTATACTTACAGAATGCCATACTGACAGCTGAAAGTCCGGCCCAATATACGTTTGGTACCCCATCTACTTCGACATAAGAACAAGTAGGTGGAACCAAATTATCCACCATCGTCCGAGAAATAGGTAAAGCTGTAATAGTAGCAGGTACAGAACGATTACCGGCATTATCCAAAGTATATACGGCAAAATCATATCCCGTAGCAGCATCCAACCCGTCAATCACAACGGAATCCACCATGTGGTCAAATAATTTTTGCTGTTTATCTGCTCCGTACTCAACCAGAATTTGTTTTGACTTTTGATCTTTTGGGACATCCCAAGCTAACGCTATACGTTCAAATCCGATGTAACTCCGCAAAGCCTCAACCTTACCGGAATAGCTGTATTCCTGCAAATACTGTTTATAGTTATTATCCATATCCTCACAACCGATCAGACCAGCAAATAACAACAAACTTCCTACTATATAAATATATTTACGTTTCATAATTATCCGTTTTTATTTAGATTAATCATTCACCTTCCAACCCATATAACGTGATTTCAGAACCTACAGACACCATTCTTTCCGAAAATCCTTTGATAGCTTTAAATCTCAAATAACGGAATGGTTTAGTGTATTTGGTTTCTTTCGGGTATAAGATAAACTCATGTCCGGCTATTGCCTCCTGATCTGCTTCATAAGAATCCGCCGGTTTAATGATTTTATATGTTCCTACAAACTCCCAGTCTGTTATTCCGTCCGTCGGATCTTTGTCATCACTGATATATAATTGGAAAGTTTGTACATTCTCATTACCATATTTATCGGATAAGCGTTGCCAGTAACGCACACGACTTCCTCTGACTGTTCGTCCCAAATCAATGAAATAAGAATATGGATATCCCCATTCCCCAGTATTAAAGATGTTATAATTTTCCGGACTCATCTTATAAGTTACATCATCCCAGAACTTCTCGATACGTCCTTCATAAGCAGCCGGTGGCGCATTTCGCAAACTGTCTTTTGTAAAGGCCTCTAAATACTCATCATAAGGTTGCTGGTTATCCGGGTTCGGATCAATATCATAATTCCAGCGATTTCCATACAACTTTTGGTTAGCAAGAAAAGTCCAACTTGATTTACTCAAAGGAGCATCAGCCAACGGTTTCAGGGTTCCACAATCCTGTACCCCGGAAACATTTCCGTACTGATCTTTCACATAGGTAGAAACCGTATAATCCTTATTCTGCAAGTTTTCTACCAAGAAGAAGCCGTCTTTTGAATTGGATGAGAGCACTTTCTCAGCAACAGCTTCCCCATCACTGAGACGTACATATACGTCTACCGTTTGCTTTAATTCATTGGTCCATTCGGCAATCAATGCAGAGAAACCCGGACGTATCTTCAATGTGGAAGCTACCATATTCGTATTGGCCTCCATCGGAGTGATCGTTTCAACTACCGGTACAGATACGTTACCGTTACGGTCTACGGAATAAAGTTTGACTTCATATTCTTTCACCTGCCCGAATCCTTCAATAAACAAAGTATCAGTGTATGTACTGCTCGTCTTCGATATTTTCTCACCGGAATCTACCGTATAATCGGCACGCACATATAAGAAGTCCGGATCATCCGGGATATCATACAAGAAATATCCTCCACCGTAATTGGGAACAAAACGTACATTAGAGATTTGTCCCGGTGCTGCCTTGTCACCACTATCTTCGTCATCGTCTGAACAACTTGCAGTGATCATAAACATTCCGCTTAAAAGCAACATTAAGCCATAATATATCTTTTTCATGTTCCTATTTATATTTTGTGAATACTTACTTTCCCCATCCCGGATTCTGCACCAGATTAGGATTTTTATTAATATCATCCAGCGGAATCGGGAACAAATAATTCTTAGGAGTCTCCCATACACGCGCTTGCAATTCAGTCACCTGATAAAAGTCTTCATAGGTACGACCGGTACGTGCGTTCCATCCTTTCACCGACGATACAAAGAACTCATTAGCACGTTTCCAACGGCAAAGGTCAAAATAACGGTGTCCTTCAAACGAAAGTTCAATCAACCTTTCTGTCTGTATGATTTCTCGCAATCCTTCTTGTGTCTGGTGTTTGTTTACATTCTTCACAATAGACGCATCGCTCCAAACAGTTTCTACTTTGGGTAGTCCGGCTCTTTTCCGCACTTCGTTCAAATAATAATAAGCGTCTTCACCCGGTCCGTAATACTCGTTAGAAGCTTCTGCATACAGCAAGTAAAGATCCGCCAGACGGATAATCGGATTCGGATAACGAACCATACGAACAGCATACTCATTCAATGATTCCGGATGCACTAGTTTCTTGATAGCAATACCCGACCAATAAAAGTCATCCTGTTTCGTACCGTAACGTCCACCGGGGTATTCATCGTACTTCATATGCATTTCCAATTTGTTTTGATGATTACGCCAATAGCAATTATCAACGGCAATCCAACTGTAGAAACGTGGTTCGCGGTTCAAGTATAACTTAACAGTTTTCTCATTAGCCTGCATATAACCCAAATGATAAGTATCATCCGGAATAGTGACTATATCCAAACGGTTGTCATAATCAAAGGTCTGATCTTCATTGATGGGTACTCCATTTTTTGTATAATACAGCTCACCCATCCGATAAGTGGCACACAGCCATTGCCAACTATATTCCGACATTCCTTGATTATCCATTCGACGGCATTGAGAAGCATGTTGGAAAGTTCCTTGGTCGAAGCCACCAACATTTGAATACCCCCATATTAATTCATCATTCCAAGGATCGACAATGGAATAACGATTATTATAACAATATTCTATCATCTCCGATTTTCCCCAGATGTCTTTATCAAAAAACTCTATATTCGCTCCACCTTCAGCATTATATCTATACAGTTTTTTGTTTCTTGCATGAGCCGCATCGATAGCAATCTTAATGGCATCCAACGCCCTCTTCCATTTCTCGTTATCTTTTTCCATCGGGAAAAACAACTCACCATCCACATTTCTAAAATTACTATAATACTCAGCATTCCCATTGAACAACGGACTGGCTTGAGTCACTAATATAACAGCCTTAATCGCCTTAGCGATCGTACGGTCTACCATTCCCAAAAATTCATTGGGGCGATCGTCTTTCAGGTCTGTTTTCTCATTCCCGTTCTCATCATATAATACCTCATCAATCAAATCGGCCGCATATTTGAAACAAACATCCACAGGCTGACGTTTCAAACGCACCTCACTCGGTGAAGCGGAAGGCGTCAGGTTCTTGTCTACAATACAAATAGGACCATACAGGCGAGTCAGATAGAAATGGTAAAAAGCTTTCAGTACCTTTACCTGCGCAATCCAATCTTTTCTATCTTCCTCTTTAATATCTTTTACCAGATGAATATTTTCCAGGAAAAGATTACAATAACGGATACCCACATACAAAGATGCCGCATTTTTATTTCCGTTCCAATAACTCAAGAAAGGATCTTGAGCACTGTTCCATCCCTTCATTAATTTTTCACCGGGCATCCGGTCACGATTCCCTGATTCACCTCCGTCCAGACGAACAATAAATTCATCCCCCGCAAGGTTCATAGAATTGTTTAACCAACCGTAATTAGGCATATACTCATAGCAAGCCGCCAATGCTCCATAAGCTTGTTTCTGCGTCTCGAACATACTTTCCAACTCAATGGTATTATCCGGAACAATATTCAGATAATCGCAACTGCCCATCCCTAGGACGATAGCCATCGCTCCCATAATATGTTTTAATGAAAATCTCATTGCTACTACTTTTTAAAAATCAAATTGAACACCTACATTATACACTCGCTGCAAAGGATATCCCAGCCCGTTGTCTCCCATTTCCGGATCCCATAAATCAAACGAACTGAAACAAAGTAAATTCAAGCCTGTGAAATAAAAGCGTACATTACCCAATCCCACCTTACGCAAAGTATGTTTAGGTAAAGAATAGCCAAGTTCTACGTTTTTCAGACGGAGATAACGCCCGTCACGCAACCACCAGGTTGATTCTTTTTTATAGTTATTCGAATTATCCTGGGTACTCAAACGAGGCCAGAATGCGTGACTGACCGGATTATTCTGGCTCCAATGATCGTCGGCAATATAAGATACCACATTCCGGTAATTCCTGAACGGAGATATTTTATAAGGATCTATAAAGAAAGAAGAACGTCCTTGTCCCTGAAAGAAGAAAGAAATATCCCAGTTTTTATATCCTGCCGATAAACCGAAACCATAACTCAACTCAGGTACTGACGGATAACCGATAGGAACTTTATCATTATCATTGATTATTCCATCATTATTAATATCCTTGTACTTAATATCTCCCGCCTGAGCTTTTGTTCCTAAATTCTGGACCGGAGAATTAGCTACGTCATATTCATCAATAAACAAACGTTCGGCTATTAATCCCCATTGCTGTCTTACCGGCCATCCTATAGTTCTCAGATATTCATCACGATAAGCGGGTTCTTCTCTTTCCGTAACCTTATTCTTTGCATAAGTAAAATTGAAACGACCTGTAACCCAAGCATCCTTATTGATCACATAATTCAGGTCGGCTGATCCGTCCCATCCCCATGATTTTACTTCTCCGACATTTCCCCAAATATCATTTATAATTCCCATCGTTGCCGGGATATGTGCTCGTTTCTCGTACACCTTCTCACGTTTTTCCATGAAATAATCCAGTTGAATATCCAATACTCTCCATAGATTAACTTCCATGCCCAGATTCTGTTTACGAGCGATTTCCCATGTGATTTCCGGATTAGCATAACGATTTACTTTCAATCCACTATAAGATGTCAGAAAATCTTTTCCCCATGTATATCCGCCTTCTCTTTTTATATCCGATAAGAAATAGAAACGATCCCTCGGATCTGAAATATTATCATTTCCTACCAATCCGTACGAGTAACGTAACTTGAATTTTTCCATAACCTCTGACAAAGGTTGCCAGAAATCCTCATTCGAAATCATATAACCTACACCCATGGCAGGAAAAACACCCCAACGATGATCTGCATCAAACTTTTCAGAACCATTATAAGTCACACTGGCCTCTGCCATATATTTAGACTTATAAGCATAATTCGCACGAGCACGAATAGCTTGATTACGTTGTGGCAATGTAACCTGAATGCTTCCTTCTGCTGCCGTATTTTTATTTTCTTCCTGTGTATACACCAAAACTGCTCCCAATTCATGATCTTCATTCAATACATTGGCATAACTCAAGCCTGTTTCAAAATAAAAATGACTGTTAGCCGTACGAGTATTAGCAGGATCGCCCAGTACCTTAGTACCTTCTGCTATTTGAGACAAAGAATAGATATTAGACAGTTCATCGTAATCTTTGATATTATAGAAATACGGATTATATGAACGATTGCTGTCGTGTGAACTATCCGTCTTGATAGAGACTTTGGCATGAAAAGCAAGTCCATTAGTTAAAAAGTCCAACTTCTGGTTAAGGGAAAACTGCGACAAGATGTTACTTGAGAATCCATCCTTATACCCTTCACCATATCCGCATACGGATTGGCCATGCTGTTACGGGGATTCATCCCGAAAAGTACATGCTCATCATAACGGTGCTCCTCATCCGTCAAATAATATTTAGGAAATTCGACCGGATTAGCGTCCATCACTCTGTTAAAGATATCGTTTGCCTCAACCGAGGGACCTGTATAATTCTGAAAACGAGAATTCATATTAACCTCAAAAGAAGTCGTTTTTGTCAATTGTAGATTGACTTTTGCCGTTACATCATAAGTACCGATATTAATATTATTCTGAAAATTATTCTTTTTTTCATTCTTCAAGATACCGGTTTCATTGGTATAAGCAGCCGCCAAATAGTATTGAATATCTTTGCTACCCCCACTTACATTCAAATAATAATATTGATTGTATGTAAAGTTCTTAAACAACTCATCATACCAATCTACATTAGGATAAGCATATGGATTGACTCCGTTAATCGTATTTTGAATCTTTTGCGCTTCATAGTAAGGAGGCAACAATGGATTATCATTGAACTGTGCCTCATTATACAATTTCATATAAGTCACCCCATCTACCGTTTCAGGAATCTTAGTAGGTGTAGAAAAACGTGATTCATGACGGAAAGTCACCCGCGGCTTTCCTTCCTTTCCTTTCTTGGTTGTTACCATAATAACACCATTTGCACCTTTCGATCCATATAGTGCGGCAGCAGTCGCATCTTTCAATATTGAAAACTGTTCAATATTATCTGGTTGTATGCGAGCCAAATCATTCGCTGAGATTTCAAAACCGTCCAATAAAATCAAAGGAGAAGATGAATACCCGAACGTAGTCACACCACGTACAAAAAACTCTGCATTATCTTTACCCGGTTCTCCACTTTTTTGATAAGAGATCACTCCTGCCAATCGCCCAGCCAAAGCAGCTGTTAAGTTTCCAGTTGGCAACTTAAGTTCTTTAGGATTAATGGTTTCGATAGCCGAAGTCATACTCTCCTTTTTTTGTTTACCAAAGGCAACAACTGTTACATCCTGCAATTCATTGGCTTTCGTTTCAAGTTTTACAACTAAAGATTTCTTATCACCGATAGTTACTAACTTTGTCTCATATCCCACATAAGAAATAAGTAATTTGTCTGTCGGCAATACTTCAATTTCAAATTTTCCATCCAAATCAGTAATAACACCTTTAGTGGATTTGTCTACCTGAACTGTAGCTCCCGGAAGAGGAGTATCCAATTCATCAAACACAACTCCTGTTACTTTCAACGGTTCTTGATCAGCTGCCGCCAACACCTGATTAAAAACGGAAGTCCCCGCCATACATAGTAACAGTAAAAACAGTTTAAGAATACCGACCGATTCTTTTTTCGTGTTTTTAGAATGTTCCATAATTCTACATTTAATGATTAACGATAGGTTTATAAATTCAAATTTTGCAATCTATTCCTCAATAAAAAGACTATTGTACCTCGCTGTAAAATCTATTAATACCTGATTTTACAGATTAAAACAGAAATAAAAATTAAGTAGTATTCATGATAATAGTGTTTTTGTAGTTTACATATTAAGCATCATTTCGGCACAAATCTATGAATTTGACTAGCTGAGAAATATAAAATTTATTTCAAATGCTATCAAATTTGATACTTTACACTAACATTTGCCCATTATTTATTGCATATATGTAAATATCACAAGCAAAACACATTTACAAATCAAATTATTCCCAAACAATCCTTACCTCAATCTCACCAAATATCGTTACTCCATTGACTAATCTTTATGTCTTTAATTTCTGCACTTCCATTTTTAAGGAAAAAGAAAAGTTTATGCCCCTTTTTCTCCGGCAGACGATTGATTATTGACCTTTTACCATTAATATTCATATCAATAAATTCATCTTTCAGTATTAGATCCAAGGTAATTTCCCCCCTTAAATTTTTTACCGTATTTATTCCGGTGTTATAAATGAAAGCACTCTCTTTATTAGCGTTCAGTTCAACCTTATATCCTCTGTCTCTTGAGTCAGTAGCTCTGACAAACAAGCCGATCTCATCATAATTAGTTAGTGGCTTTATTTTCATTGTGATCCGGTAGTTCACCGGTAGTTCGGAAAGAGAAGCGACACTGGTTCCATTGGGAGAATTTAAAGTCAGTTTACCATTCGAATATGAAACCGTTTTGCTGTCAGCAGGAATTTCAACTTCCGGCATCTGGATAAGAGTCATGGCAGGAAGAGACTCTGATAAGAACTTTGTATTCAATGTACCATCCGGCTCTTGCACTACTTCTCTCAGAAGCATATTTCCACCCCAGATAGGTCCATCAAAGTCCTTATTATTACTCCTACAAGGCATGTACGCCACTGCTATCCTTCGATTATCTTTATATTCCGCTGTCTTATACACACTTGCCCACGATTCCACGAAAGCTTGTGTCGTAGGATATTCCCACGGTCCATAGGGTTTTCTTGATTTTACGTAATAAGTGTCTCCACCTATACTATATAATAAATAATACCAGCCATTCCAATGAAAATAGTCAGAACATTCAGGAGTAGCCACTTGTCCCGTCAAAGGCGAAGTTACTTCTTTCCAATCTTTCAGATTGGTCGATATAAGATGAACCAGATATCCTCCGAATCCTTCTAATTCAGGCTCTTTCTTATATCCCGAAATAAAAAGATGGTATGCACCTTTATCATCCTTGAAAACTTTGGGATCACGAAAATCCCGGCTTACGCATTCTTCAGGAGCATAATAAAAAGGATTGGGTGCTTGCTTTGCAAAGGAAACTCCTCCGTCTTCACTCATCGCATAGCTCAATTGTTCATGTACTTTTCCGTCATTATCTTGTACCCGGGTTGAATAAAAAGCATAGAATTTACCTTTGTCAGCAATTACAGAACCTGTACAAATTGATTTCTCCCAATCTTCATCGATACCAACAGCTACCGGATAATGCTTCCACTCCACAAGATCCTTGGAAGTACTCAACGCCCATTGATGTCCGCCCAAACCACCGAGACCGGCATGATGTCCTCATCCAGTAGCCAATAAATATAAAATGTACCTTCATGATAATAGGGCATACAATCACCTGTGAATAAACGATTTTCCACAGGCTTGAAATACTGAAGATTGGTAGTTCGTTGAATAGCAGGATTATAATCTTTCACCACTTGCGCAGATATACTCATTGCAAATAAGGTCAGTGACAACAGCAGTTTGACTCTCATAATATTATTATTTTAAGCGTTTGTAAGTTTTACAGCAGCAAATATAAAGTATCTTTTCACAATAAGCAAACATATATGTAATATTTTAAAATAAAATCGGTATTCATATTAATAACATATATGAAAACAATAAAATCACATACGCTCTTCTTTTATTAAATATAGATTCGATATCATTTTTGCATTTATTCATATATACGGCTCACTAATCCACAAAATCTTATTATATTTGCAGAATATATCAAAGAAAGAATTAGAGCAATGGAAACAAAATCAAGCTATAAATCAATATATAGTATAGTAAAAAAGGATATTTTAAACGGCACATTCCCAACAGGTTCTTTATTACCTACCGAACTTACATTGGCTGACCAATACTCAGTTTCAAGACCAACTATAGCAAAAGTTTACAATCAATTGCAAACAGAAGGTTACATTACGAAAAAAAAAGGACTGGGTACTATTGTAAATTATAAACAGACTTCCCAAACATTAACTTTCGGATTATTGCTTCCCGGAGCAGGTGAGTCTGAGATATTTTCCATTATCAACGATCAATTACTGAAACAATCGGAAAAATGTAATTTCAAATGTTTATGGGAAGGTGCAACGGCAAGTAATGCAAATATCAGAAGAGAGTTAATTGACAGTTGCTGCGATAATTACATAAGCAAAAAAGTAGATGGGGTATTCTTTTCTCCTTTGGAAAGAGTAGCTGACGCTAATGAGATAAACATGCGTATTTGTGAAAGGATGGAAGAAGCAGGAATTCCACTCATTCTAATTGATAGAGACATATTCAAATTCCCTAAAAGAAGTAATTTTGATATTGTTTGCTTGGATAATTTCAGTGCAGGTTGCATTATGGCACAACACCTTATAGACCAGGGCTGTACGAATATTCATTTTTTCCATAGACCCGACTCGGCCTATTCCGTTGATATGCGTTTAATAGGTATCAAAGAAGTTATGCTGCAAAATAAACTGCCGTTCAATTTATCAGATGTTCATTGTGGAAACCCCGAAGACACAAACTTTGTCAAGCAAATGCAAATAATTCCAGGGAAAACAGGTATTATTTGTGCAAATGACTCTACCGCAGCTGTTTTGATGTCTTCTTTAACAGACATCGGCTGGAAGATTTCTTCAGATCTTCTTATTTGTGCTTATGATAATATGAAATACTCCATGCATTTGAAACATTCACTAACCTCTTTTAAGCAACCTTGCGAAGAGATCGCAAATGTCAGTGTTGAGTTAATGTTCAGAAGAATCAATGATAAATCTGCATATCCCGTAACGGTAAATCTTGCTGGCGAAATTGTAATTCGCGATTCAAGTAAATTTATGGAATAAAAGAAATATTCAAAGAGAAAAAGAAACAAATAAGAGAATAATGACTCATTCATATAACAATAGAATGTTTTTCCTTCGTCATAGATTCTCTTATTTACCTGTTATGTAAGCATTTGAATTGCGTCATCTTTTTCAATAATTTAGTAATATTTCTTTGTTCAATTTTTAATATATAATAAAACACAGACATATCTAAGTTACCTCTTCCCCATTTTAGAAACAAGTGATTATCTGTTCTTCAAAGAGGAAAAAGATGCTTCATTTTATTCTCCTGAATGACAACAAGATATAGAGAAATATGACGAAGCGAAAAGATGATTTCATTTTATCGAATAAGCTAACTCTCGGAGAAAAAGATTGAGAAGTTTGTGCTCAGACATCCCAATGATAGAAAAAAAGTATGGGGAAAAGTGAAATAAACTTCCTATAGTTTGGGGCGAACAATTAAACATTCAATTCGCTCAAAACAAGCAACCGATTTCAGTGAAGTAACAACTCAAATGCAATAACTAAATATTATTTCTATTCTTCAACTCGAGTACTTCAGTTAATTAACCCTAGTACTCCTTCCAACTAAACCTAGTACTTCTCTCGAGTAAATCTTGTGCATCATTAGATTTACTTTAGTACTTGTTTCCGATAGCTCTAGTACTTATTGTGATCAAAAGATTAAATTATGCTATCAACAACATAAACGCTTGTTTCTCATCTGCAAACTCTGTACTTTTGCACGCTATTTTAGAAAGTACAATTAATGAATAACAAAACCAAAGGTTTCATCTACGGAGCGATTGCAGCTGCCAGCTATGGCATGAATCCTCTTTTCACACTCCCTCTATATGGGGCGGGCATGAGTGTCGATACCGTATTATTCTATCGTTACCTGCTTGCAGCCATAGTCCTCGGCATTCTGATGAAGGTACAGCGACAGTCTTTTGCCCTTCAGAAAAAGGACATTCTCCCTTTGGTCATCATGGGATTATTGTTTTCTTTCTCTTCGCTACTTCTGTTTATGAGTTATAATTACATGGACGCGGGAATTGCTTCTACCATTCTATTTGTCTATCCGGTAATGGTAGCAATCATTATGGGGGCATTTTTTAAAGAGAAAATTTCCGCAATCACCATTTTTTCCATTCTGTTGGCATTATCAGGTATTGCTTTGCTTTATCAAGGTGATGGAAATAAGCCGTTATCAACAATTGGTGTTATCTTAGTATTACTTTCTTCTCTTTCCTATGCGATTTATATCGTAGGAGTAAACCGTTCGTCTTTGAAAAACCTGCCTACCACCAAACTAACCTTTTACGCAATTCTATTTGGATTGTCAATCTATATCATACGTTTGCATTTCTGTACGGAACTACAAATGATACCTACCGGATGGCTTTGGGCAGACGTTATAGCATTAGCTATATTGCCAACTGCGATATCATTGGTTTGCACTGCATTAGCAATTCACTATATAGGTTCTACTCCTACTGCTATTCTTGGTGCTTTGGAGCCGGTAACAGCTTTATTCTTCGGAGTACTTTTATTCCATGAGCAACTAACTCCGCGCTTAATGGCTGGTGTTTTAATGATTATTACCGCTGTCACTTTGATTATCTTAGGAAAGACGCTTATAAAAAAGATGGGTATGCTGTTGCAGATAAATAAAAAATAGTATACTTTTGCTAATCAATCAACCCAATAGCAACTTTTAATTATCAAAAATATGGTAGATGTAAAGACTTGTCTTGGCAATGCACAAGAAAAAATGGATATGGCTATAATGTATCTGGAAGAAGCGTTGGCACATATCCGCGCCGGAAAAGCGAGTACCCGATTGTTGGACGGTATCCGTGTAGATTCTTACGGAAGCATGGTGCCCATCAGTAATGTGGCTGCAGTTACTACTCCTGACGCACGTAGTATCACCATCAAGCCTTGGGACAAAAGTATGTTCCGTATCATCGAAAAAGCAATTATCGACTCCGAACTAGGTATCATGCCGGAAAATAACGGTGAAATCATTCGTATTGGCATCCCTCCTTTGACAGAGGAACGCCGTAAACAACTGGCAAAACAATGTAAAGGTGAAGGCGAAACTGCTAAGATCAGTGTTCGTAATGCTCGTCGTGATGGTATTGACGCTTTGAAGAAGGCTGTAAAAGATGGCTTGGCTGAAGACGAACAAAAGAATGCCGAAGAGAAACTGCAAAAGATACATGATAAGTATATCAAGCAGATTGACGAGATGTTGGCAGAAAAAGACAAAGAAATTATGACTGTCTAATATTAATAACGGATATAAAGAAATGACTATGCAGAGAAATAATATCTGCATAGTCATTTTCTATTTTCCATTATCCACTAAATAAATGAAAGGATTAGTAATCAAGAATACAGGTAGTTGGTATCAAGTAAAGACCGACGGCGGACAATTTATCGAATGTAAAATCAAAGGGAATTTCCGGTTAAAAGGTATCCGCAGCACTAATCCTGTAGCGGTAGGTGACCGTGTTCAAATTATATTAAACCAAGAAGGGACTGCTTTTATTAGTGAAATAGAGGATAGAAAAAACTATATTATCCGCCGTTCCTCTAACCTTTCCAAACAGTCTCATATTCTTGCCGCCAACCTTGATCAATGTATGCTGATAGTAACGGTCAATTATCCTGAAACTTCTACTATTTTCATTGACCGTTTTCTTGCATCCGCTGAAGCATATCGTGTACCTGTCAAGTTGATATTTAATAAAGTAGATGCTTACGATGAAGATGAATTACGTTATTTGGATGCACTTATCAACTTGTATACTAATATCGGATATCCTTGCTTTAAAGTTTCTGCAAAAGATGGAATCGGAATAGATGCAATAAAAGAGGAACTGGAAGGTAAGATTACTCTTTTCTCCGGACATTCCGGAGTTGGTAAATCAACTCTTATCAATGCTATCCTACCAGGTATAGAAACAAAAACCGGTGAAATCTCAACCTATCATAATAAAGGGATGCATACTACTACCTTCTCTGAAATGTTCCCTGTTCCGGGAGATGGGTATATCATTGATACGCCGGGAATCAAAGGATTCGGAACTTTCGATATGGAAGAAGAAGAAGTGAGTCATTACTTTCCGGAAATTTTTAAGGTTTCTGCAGACTGTAAATATGGAAATTGTACACATCGGCATGAACCGGGATGTGCTGTACGTAAGGCGGTGGAGGAACATCTTATCAGTGAGTCACGATATACTTCTTATCTGAATATGTTGGAGGATAAGGAGGAGGGAAAGTATAGGGCGGCGTACTAAGAAATACACATTCGTTTCACAAAGAAACTAACTGCCTAGTAAATTTTCTAAAGTTTTATAAAAAAAATCACCCTCAGTACTAATTGTAAAGAGGGTAATCTTTATAAATTAAATTTCTCTATTTTTTAATAATAAGCAGGAGCTTGTGCTGAGGTATTATATTTGATACATTTTATTTTACCTAAATTCTTCTGTGTCCAAAGAATGAGAGACGGATCATTCAAATAATATTTTGCATTAGTTGCTTTAATAGCATGAAATGTTCCATCTGCAAGTCCAACTCCTAAATGAACACCAGAAATACAAGTACCATCTATAGCTACAATTGGACTATCAAATGTATATATCTCTTGCACTTTTTCTTTAGAGTCATTTATTGCAGTATAATCATAAAGATAAAGTTTATTTTCCTTTGCTATAAATAAATAAGGATGCATTGATGAATCAAATCCATTAGAATACCACATCAATGACATAATACCATCAGCCATATTATCAGTGAAACCAGTCAGCTCTCCACGAACACAATTGTCCACATAGAAAATTCCAGTATTATAATCACTATCAACAGAAAATTGCTGATAATAATAACGATTATCTTTCTTTAAAATGGTAAAATATCGTTTAATACTCCCCCATGCATCACGATAAAATCCACAAAAGATCATTTTATAATCTCCCAAATTATCCAATGGAACAAAATTCTCCGGCCATTCACCTGATCCAGATTCTAAAACAGATATCTGCCCAAGATTATTATCTCCATAATAAGAATCTTTCCAATCCGAGATAGTCAGAAAGCAATTTCTTTCTTGATCAAACAACAAACAAAAATTATCCGATAAATCACCAGGAATTATCTTAATTCCAGATAATTCTTTACCTTTATCATCTTTCATAGGAGCCGCTAAGAATTGGTTGGAATGATACAATTCATTAGTACTTTTCTTACGTCGATAAACTTTACCCTCCTGATCTGTTACGATATCAAACCATTGCATGAACATCACATCAGAGATTTCTGGCATTCCAGCCATAAACATGTCTTTGGAACCTCTTATCACTTCCTTAAAAGTATAAGCATTCACATCTATCAATTCATGTTTACCAACAATCATGAATTGAGTATTATAAGATGGATAATTATTATCTTTACGAAAATGCTCATGTATCTTAAAATATTCAGCTTCCGGCTTTAATGTTTCTCCATTTTCCTTCTGATAAAGTCCTAATAACGGCTCATATTCCGTATCTACATCGTTGCCATAATAACTACCTCTTATAAAGTTGAAGTAAGAAATACCATCTTTCTCATTTAAAATTAAAAATCCACTATCTCTATAAGGATCTGTAATATTCACAGAGAAATTAAATAAGAAATGGTTCTCAGTATCTAGATCTTCAATATCCAGTCGTACATATCCACCACCAACTTCTTCAGTCAACCAATTCAACTGTTCTTCCTGACCTATCACTTCATCTTTATAAATCCATGTATAAGCAAGATTCATCTTGCTTTTTTCCTTAGTAAACGAAAGAATCGGACGAATTTTCAAAACAGTACCTACAGGCACCTCCCAAGAACCAGATTCTGTTTCTTCTCCATCTACATCTCTAACAAAAGTCACTCCAGAAACTTGAAGCAAATCATTATAATCATAATTTCCTTTGTCTTCATAGCAACTCGCCAAGCAACAGCCTAAAAAAGGCAACAATAATAATATTTTGTATTTCATAAATTCATTTTTTACAAATTCATCTATTTATCCAAAATTGGAACTTCCAATAACTCATTAGTATCAGGATCTCTCCAATCATATATTCTAATATCATCCTTAAATTTGAGTGCTAATACCGACTTTTCATCAGCAGTCATTTCAGATAGATCAAGCACCTCACCATCACAAGATTCAATAAAACGTTGATATTTGAATTCACTCCATTCTCCTAAATAATTTTGAATAATATCATCATCCCACCAATCAGGCTTACTCATCTTATTACTAAAAGTAACAGTTGCAGTAATTGCCTTCTCATTCATTTTCTCTCCTAAATATTCTGCCAATCCGAAAGTTTCATTTGGTACCAAACGCACCGTCAGATTCACTACTTCCGTATCTAAATGTGCTGTTTTATTCACAGTAACTTTCAATTGATCTGAAAACTTTCCTGCATGAAAGATTTGTTGCTTGTCTACAGTGTAATCAGCTACATCAGCAGTAGTCTCGTCTTCTACCACTTCCACTCCATAAGTTTTATCTTCTTCTAAAACCAATCCAGCCAATTTTACATCAAAAAACAAATCATAAGATTGTACATCATCCGAATGATGTTTAAATGTAAATGTTAACTGATTTACGCCATCCTCATTAGGTATATAGAGATAGCGTGCATTTGCATCATACATTTGTACCCCTTCTTTTGTGCATGCACTCAAAGAAAAAAGGATTATACTTAAATATAAATATTTATTCATTCTATTAATAATAAACTATTTCTATAAATCTTCACTATCTGGACGCGGGAAAACAAAGCTATCGTCCGATTGCATTTTCTTAGGCAAATGATTAAATTTCTTATAATAAAAGAATAATTGTCCTTCAGTTAAATATTCCCGATGTACTTCTTTTATTATTTCACTTTCTATATCATCAGTTAGCATTCCAGGAGGACAACTATAGCCTGAGCGGAATTCATCCAATTCAGATTTTGCATTTTCAATATCTTTCAAACTATTATAATATTCAGCCCGAATATAGTACATTTCTCCTAAACGTATCATTGGAATCATATCTTTTACAAATGTAGCATAAGTTCCTCCAACTTCTACATTTCTAAGACAGAATAATTTACGAGACTCTAGTTTGACTAACTTAGCATTCCCTCTCATATCAATAGGTGAATCAAACAAATCGGTCGTATTTCTTTCGGCTAGAACTAATTGATCACTAGTGGAAACATAATATGATTTGTAATTTGTCCACAAATCCCGATTAGACAAAGAAAAAATTAGTTCATCATATAATTTTATATTTCCATCACTTAATCCACTTAAAGAAGTAGGTTCAAAAATAAGAGTTCCATAACTATCACCAGTTGCCTCGATAACTATTGAAGCCTCATCAAACGCTTCTTTATGCATACCTGCATAGTTATAAACCCTAGCTAACAATGCGCAAATTGCAAAATAATTCATCCGATAACCACGATAGGCCAAAAATAGATTAGTTCGTCCTCCGCCAGCTCTAACGTCATTCTCAAAGCGATATCGTGTAAGCATCCACTTAAGATCAGCTGTATCAAATGGTCCTACTAAATCTTTAGCTCTTTTTAAATCGGCAATTGCTTTTTTCAACACCTCATTATTAGTTGTATAAGGCTGAAATGTGCAAGGGTAAGTATCAACATAAGGAATATACGATTTACCATCATCCTTCTTCATCGAAGGAGCGAAAAGACGAAGAATATCAAAATGCAAATAAGCACGTAAAGCCAAAGCCTCTCCTTCAATCAAATTCTTTTCTGTCTCCCCTTCTTCAAAAAGACTAGCAGACTCCGTTTCAATACGTTGAATTATATTGTTACAGTTCGCTATACTATTATACGCCTTTTCCCAGATCGCTTCCACTAATGGTTTCACACGATTGTCCGTGTATTTATAATTAGCCGAAGCATAATAAGCAGTACCTAAAAAGCTAGAACTGTAAGTTTGTCCTAGAACATCCAAAAGCCCCCAAGTTAACTGCTGTCCATATAAGTCCGTTTCCGACATCTGCTGATATATACCATTCAATGCAATACGATAACCATCTCCTGTCTTGAACAAATCAGTTTCCGTCGTTGTATCTGTTGGCTCCAAGTCCAGCCAATTGCAAGAACTTAATCCTAGCAATATGCTCAAAGCTATAAAAAGTTTATATAAATTCATTCTCTTCATAATTTTTTAGAAACTTGCTTTTAATGAGAAATTAATTGTTCGGGAATACGGATAACTCAATCCTCTCTCTAATTCAACTGACGACCAACGTGCCAATTCATTTGCACCAATACTAAAGCGAAGCATACTTAATCCCAGTGGTTTAACTAATTTTGAATCAAAATCATATTCCAATGTAACAGAATTGATATTCATCCAATTATAGTCTTGGACAAAACGAGATGTAGCTTTAGTAGTCGTAACACCGCCTGTACCATGCACTATCTGAATTTTTTCATATGCAGATAAATCACCTGGTTCTTTCCAACGATCAGTCAGCACACGTCTATCTACATTATAGTTCAAGATATCCACACCTTCCACTTTGTCTGCCAAAGTTCTATTATAACGTTGCCCACCAAATTCATACATAAATGTAGTGTAAAGCGTAAAATGTTTCCATGTCAGGTTAAATCCAAACGTACCTTGCGCTTTCGGTTCTTCATTACCGACCACTACCTGATTCGCAGAATTCCAATATTTAGTAATTGTCCCATCAGGATTGCGGAAAAGTTCTTCACCTGTTGCAGGATCAATACCTATAGATTGCATAGCCCAAATAGCTGATTGTGAAACACCCTCCGCATACTTTTTATAACTTTTAGAACCAGCTTGAGAAACACTCTGCTTGTTGTCATTCAAAAAATCATCAACTTTATCATTATATGCCTTCAAACTTTCAGCTATTTTCACTATACGATTTTTATTATGTGCTAAATTACCGAACAAAGAGAGATTCCAATCACGTGTACGAAGTATATTAGCGCGTACATCCAACTCAAAACCTTTATTCTCAATTTCACCAATATTATCAATGTATGTAGTAAACCCAGAATGGCTTGGAATAGTGACTGAATTTATACAATCTACAGTTCTTTTAATATAGTAACTACCTTTTAAATAAATCAACTGCTGAAATAGACCTATTTCAAGTCCCATATCCAATGTATTAGTTGTTTCCCAAGTCAAAGCTTTATTACCTAAAGCATACAACACAGCACCATACCCTGATTTATACCATTGATCAGTAAGAATGCGGTAAGTAGTTTTAGCATCATATGAAGCAAAATTCACCTTACCTACTTGTCCATAACTTGCACGAACCTTTAATAAATCGAAAACACTCAAATCTCTAAAAAATTCGTAGTTATGAATATTCAAACCAGCACCAAAACTCCAAAATGGAGCAAACTTGTTATCTGAACCGAATTTAGACGAACCATCAAGACGGGCACTAGCATCAAACAAATAAATATTATCATAACTATAATTCACCATTCCCAAGAAACCCATCAAACGAGAATGTTGTTCAGATTGAGATGGTTTACCCACAACCGTTTGAGCATAGTTAGGTGAGCTCAAACTACCTGATGGAAATCCCTCATATCTAGCACTAAGGCTCTTCGATTTATTTTCCATAATATTCATACCTAAAGATGTATTAATATTATGTCTACCAATAAAACGATTGTAAGCTAACGAAGCCTGCCAGTCAATCGTAAAACTATTTCCAGAGCCAGCAGTCAATTCACCAGAAGAAAGATTCGAGCTACTCAATAATTTTGAGTTTTTACGAGAATGAGGATCAAGAAATCTATCACTACTTTCAAATTGACGAGTAAGTCCTAATGTGCTTTTAAACAATAAATATTTAGAAATATTCCACTGAGCACTAAAATTATTAATCACTTGTTCATACGAACTCCTAGTATAGCTTCCTAAGGTAGCCTCATATAATGGATTATAACGATTACTTTTTTCACCCCAATATGCTAGTTCTTCCAAATATTCTCCATTTTCATTCCGATACACATCATACGGCAATTGACTAGTGTAATCAGAGAAAGATCCGTATGGAGAATCAACTGAAGAGTTTGAATTATACGTAAAATGATTACGGAATATAAAATTCCCTACCGCATACTGAATATAAGCTCCTCCTCCCCAAACATCACGTTTAGAGCCCTTCATTACACCATTGTTCCTGTTCATGTTCAACTCTACCCCGAAACGTAGATTGTCTGACCCCCCATCAACATAAAGACTATGTGTCATATTAAATGAAGTACGCAACGGTTTACTTAACCAGTAAGAATCTACTCCATTGTTTACATTATAAAGTTTTTTATAATAATATTCCCAATTGCTATTTGCGGACTCATATTCACCATTTGGATCTTCAAATGCCCCAGCTAGTCTTTCGGCCTCCAGCTTTTCTGATGCATTCAACAGATGGTAATCACTTAAATCAGGCATCTCGATCTCTCCAGTCAAACTGTAAGCTACATTCAGTTTACCTGGTTTTGGGGTAACGGTAGTTATGACAACCACACCATTTGCTGCACGCGAACCATATATAGCAGTTGCAGCAGCATCTTTCAGTATGGTAACACTTTCAATACGCGAAGGGTCCATATCATATAGCTTAGTCACACTAATCTCAAAACCATCCATAATAAATGTTGGAAGATTAGGATTATTCTGCAAATTAGACTTTGAAGTCACACTTTCTGCATCCAATTCCTTCACACCAATTCCTGATTTACCACGAATATACACTTCAGGTACTGCATTCGGGTCAGATCCCCATGTCGTATTTTCTGCAATACGGAAAGACGGATCGAAGGCTTGAAGAGCAGAAATTACATTAGTCTTGGAAACTTTCTGCAATTCGTCTCTTTTAATTGTCACCGTATTTCCAGTAAAACTCTCTTTCTTTAAATTAGCATATCCCGTCACAACTACTTCATTGATCTCATTCGTATCTTCCTTCATACGGACCTGAAGATCTTTCTTTTGATTTGCTTTTACTGTAATTTCTTGAGGTGCCATACCGATATAAGAAAATTTCAATATAACATCCTCACGTGGAGCACTAATTTTAAAATTACCATCAATATCACAGACAGTCCCACCCTGGAAACCTTTGACAACAACATTCACTCCTGGCAAAGAGTGTCCGTCTAAATCAGTAACCTTACCCTTAATGATACGGTTACTTTCATGTTCTACCTTAACAGTCACCGTAGTTGTTTGTGCACTTACAGGACAAGTGCACACCAATAGGGAGGCTGCTAAGCAACAACCAACAACAAAATTTCGCTTTTCTCTCATAAATACAGTGTTTAGTTATATACTGTTATCCAACAAATCTTATATTCTAATTATTTTTTACGACGACGCCACCAAGTAATAATATAGCCTGCTAACAAGCCTACAGGAATTAGTCCCATGAAAATGATCTGAACCCAAATCAAAGCCCCTTGTCCAATAGACATTTTATCATCAGCAGGATGTGGACGACTATCATCCACTGGAAATTCACCATGAGAAAGTTCACGGAATACCTCACTAATTAAAGTAAAATTTGATGTACTTATATCATCTCTACTGGTAGTTAGTTCACTATTAGCCATGCAATCCGCATCTCCACAAACATAAATACGTTGTTCTTTATCACCAACTTGACGAGTCAAGCGAGTAATCAAAGGAATAGAATCATTTTTTTCACCAGTCTCCATATTAATTGTTGGATAATCATCCACAAAATCTGTAGTCTGTAGTTCATTCCATGCTTTTGAAGAAGTAGCAAACAGAACAGTTGATTTAAATCCGCAACTATCATTAACCTGAAACTCTACAGCACCTGGCATTGAAAGTTTTGATCCATATCTCGACATACGACGAAAATCACTATTCTCTTTTATTGCTGTTTCTGTAGGATCCAAGAACAACTGATTAGGAGCATATCCTTTCGTTTCTTCTACTACCGTTCCAGGCAAAAAGGTAATACCTAAACTCTCAACTAACGGATTCATCAATGGTTGACGGCGAGGCTCACAAGCAATTATCATATCACCTCCACGAGCTAAAAAGCGCTGCACTTTAGCTATTTCTTCTGGAGTATACGCTTCACGTACGTCTGCTATTACTAAAACATCAATATCTTTAGAAATTTCAGTAGCTGCAGTATCCGCCCTCAAATCCAAGGTACTTACCCTAAATCCCTGATTAATCAAAGAATGACGAAAAGTTCTGTTCTTAGCAAAAGCGCTATAATCACGTTCACCTCCTTTGTAAATATCACGTTCACCATGTCCCGTTACAAATGCAACCATAGGAGGAGTTACAACCATTGTCTTTAAAGCAGAAGTTATTTGAGCTTCAAAAGGATCTCGCTGATTATCATCATAAATACGCAAGAAGGCTTTTTGCCCGTTTTCACGTTCAAACAAATATACAAAACTATTGTATTCCTCTTCCAAGTTTATTCCTTTAGAAAGTGTCTGTTTTTTTATCTCTTCTGGAGAAAGAAACATATCAAAGTCATAATCATACGTATCACATAGACGTTGTGCAATTTCCTTATCCGTCATTCCTGGATATTGAGCATAAAGTCGAGAATTATTATATGCATGATCATAATAGTAGACATATTTCATCTTCATTTCAGGCTTGAAACGAATATAGTCTTCAAACTTACGCATTTCCCAATTTCTACTACTAGGCATTCCCTTACCAAAATTATCATCCAAAAGATTCACATAAGTAGTTAAAGTCAATCCACCATCGAGTTTTTTCACTACTTCTTGACTTGGAGGAGTCAATGTATTTGCTTTTGTAGCTGTCGCATCATAATAATACATCAATTTTGGACGTGAAGTAGTATAACCTAATAATAAAGTTACACAAATCACACCCACATACTGAGATACTTTACTAAGTCTACTTGTGCTCGTACGTTCGAATTTTAATTTTAAAATAGAAAGAGACAAGAATAATGCAATTACAATAATAAAATAGAATAAATCCTCAGTACAAATCATTCCTTTCAAGAATTTATCCGAGCGTCCTGCTAAAGCCAACCAATAAGTTAAATCACGAACAAAATCAATATCCTGTCCAACAGAATTCATAAAGTTTAATATAGCAAGAACAGTTAAAGTTCCCACAGCAGCTACTACTTGATAAGCTGTCAATGTAGACATAAACAACCCAATAGCTGCATACGCACATACTAACAAGAAAATCCCCAAGACTCCAGTAAAAGCTAGCTGATAATCGAAATTCTCAATAATACATGCTGAATAAATAAAATAAGCAAATAAAATAATTACCAGAATTAACGCATAAACTAACATAGATACATATTTACCTATGATAATTTGTGTATTTGTAATAGGAGAAGAATATAATAGTTTAATTGAACCACTACTATACTCTTTACTCATAAGCCCCATTGTAAGTAACGGAATATAGAGATATAAATTATTCTGCATATCAGAGTAAACACCACTGTATCCTACAAGCAGTTTTGCAGTCAAATTATAAGGACGATAATTTAACGCCAAATAACGCAATTGATCCGCAATCAAATCGGAATATGTGAGTCCGGCCTGAAATGCAAAGATTATAAGAATTAACCATGCAATAGGTGAACAGAAGAGTGTATTCAATTCAGCCTTTGCTATTTTCCATATAGTTTTCATACTTATTTCTATTTTCAAAGTTTATGATTACTTCTTTCCAGAAAGACGAGCAAAAATCTCATCTAAAGAAAGACGTTCTAACTGAATCTCCTCTATTTGCCAACCTTTAGCAACACTAATAGCAATCATTTTCTCAGTAATGTCCTTCGGGTCTGTAAAATGGAAACGATAATGATGATCACCCAGATCATCTACTTTAGTAATTCCTTCTAATGTTGCCAATACATCATTAGTAGGAGCATTACCCAAAGTAGCAGTAAAAGAAGTCGGAGCCACATAATTATCAAAATCATCTATAGTTCCAGAAAACACTACCTTACCCTGCTCAATCATACGGATTTCATCACAAGTAGCCTGTACTTCAGGTAAAATATGTGTAGATAACATTACTGCATGATCGACAGCTAACTCTTTGATCAGATTACGAATCTCAACAATCTGATTCGGATCCAAACCATTAGTAGGTTCATCTAATACCACAAACTTAGGATGATGTACAATAGCCTGTGCAATACCAATACGTTGTTGATAACCACCTGACAAATTACCAAGCAGCCGAGAACGGAAGTGAGTGACCCCACAACGATCCATTGCACGCTCTACAGCTTTCCCAACCTCTCCTGTTTCCATCAAATGAAGATTAGCACAATAAGTTAGATACTCTTCAACAGTCATATCAGGATATAAAGGAGGACGCTGAGGCAAAAATCCAATGAACTTTTTTGCTTCTACAGGATTTTCACGTAAGTTGATATTATTGATCCAAACATTCCCTTCTGTCTGATTCAAAACACCACATATTATGTTCATAGTAGTAGACTTTCCGGCACCGTTAGATCCTAACAACCCAAAAACTCCTTTACTTTTTACTTCAAAATTTATATCGCGAATAGCCCAATCTACACTATAACGATGCGACAGGTGCTCTACTCTAACAATTACTTCTTCCATTATATATTTGTATTTTTAATAGAATATACATTTATCTTCTCTTTCTACGAGCTAAAATAGTAATTCCGATAGCTGCCAATACGACCGGCATGATCCCATACCACCCATATCTCACCAACTTACGTGCATCACGACTAATATACACTTCATTGTCTTTTGGATTAGGGCGCTCTGTATCCAATGGATACTCATCATAAGAAAGCCATTTAAATGTCCCAGTTACTATTGTAAAATTAGTAGATGCATATCCATTACGACTTTTACTCATCTCGCCATTACTTACACAATCTGCATCTCCCGCAATCACAATACGTTGTTCTTTATCACCAACTTTACGATCAAGAGCAAGCACTGTAGGAATTACTCCTTGTTTTTCTCCTGTTTCTGGGTTGTATTGAGGGATATCATCCAAAAAGTCTGTTGTTTGTAATTCGTTCCAAGATAAAGAGTCTGTCACAATAATCGGCATGACATTATAACCTTTAGAAACATCAAAAGATAATCCAGTAGCATCTGGCATTGTTACAGTATAACCAAATTCATAAGGACGTGTATATGGTTTAAAGCGTTCAGCCGCGTCTTTAGTGATATGCCCAATAATTAATGAAGGAGAATCGTTTTCTTTTATTTCAATCAATGTTCCCGGCATAAAAGTTACTCCAAATTGTTCCACAATAGGATTCATAATATCTTGCCGACGTGCATCACCTAAAATAAAGAGATTACCTCCACGAGCTATATATTTGTTCAAGCGTTCTTGCTCAACCTCAATAAAAGGAGTTTTTACTTCACTAATAACTACAATGTCAATATCTTCCGGCATATCATCTTTCGCCAAATCTAAAGTAACAACATCAAACCCTTGAGTTAACAACGAATGACGAAAATATTGATTTTCAGCAAATCGATTATAGTCACGATCACCTGTTTTATGAATATTACGCATATCATGACCTACGAGGAAAGCAACCTTTGGAGACTTTACCACAAAACGTTTGAACGCAGCTGAAATTTCTGTTTCTGATGGATGTTTCTCTGTATCATCGAATAAACGCAAAATGCTTTTTTGACCATTTTCGCGTTCTACTACACGTATGAAGCGATTACCTTCTGAAGCTAAATCTATTCTTTCTTTTATTTCGTCCGGAGTTAAAAACATCTTAAGATCTAAATCCAATATATTGGCCATCTTTTTAGCCCGCTCTTCTATAGTCTTACAACCTTCCAAACGGAAATCAAGCTGAGAATTCGCTTCATCATAATAATAAACATAATCCATTTCTAAATCCGGTTTGAAACGAATATACCGTTCAAATCTTTCGCGATCAGATTTTAATTGACTTGGCAAACCAATACCATAATTGTCATCCAGTAGATTGACATAACTAGTAATCTTAAGTTTCCCATCCAACTTATTCATTATATCTTGGCTCACCTGTGTCAATGTATTACGACCAGTAGCAGTGGCATCATAGTATAATTTCATTGAAGGTAATGTTGAGACATAACCAATCAATAAAGCCACTACAACAACTACACCATAAGTTCCCCAAGTTTTTGCATAAGATATTTTACTACGTCCTGCACGAAGTCGCAATACAGAAAGTGTTAGGAAAAACACTATAATTAATAAAAAATAGAGCAAGTCTTCACTACAAATCATCCCACCGATAAATTCATAGGCCCGACCAGAAATAGAAAGCCAATAAGTAATATCACGTACAAAAGCATAATCCTGTCCAATATCTCCAACATAATTTAGAGCAGCTAATACAGCCAATGTCCCCATTGCTGCCACTACTTGATAAGAGGTTATACTAGACATGAACAAACCAATTGCACCATAAGCACAAATCAATAAATATATTCCTAAAATACCAGTAAATAATAATCCCAGATCAGGATTCTTTATAAATATACTACAAAAAATTCCTATTAAAAATAAAGGAAGTATCAATACCAAATTATAAATAAGAACTGATATATATTTACCCAATATAATTTGGCTATTAGTCACTGGAGATGAAAATAATAACTTAATAGAGCCACTACTATATTCGCGACTCATCAATCCCATAGTCAATAAAGGAATATACAGATAAAGATTACGCAAAAATCCTGGAAAAATTCCCATCCAGCCGGTAAAGATTGAGGCAGTCACATCCCAAAGGCCATGGCCTAATGCCTGTCCTAATACCTGACGGTCAAAAGCATTTCCAAATGCCACACCTACCTGTACAGCAAAAATAACTAAAATAAGCCATGCTACTGGAGAGCAAAACAAAGAACGCAGTTCGGCAATGGCTATCCGATATGTAGTTTTCATGTAAATGTTTGAATTATATGATTAATCGATTTTGATTCCCTTGCCAGACAATTGTGCAAAAACAGTATCTAATGAATCGCGCTCGAGAATAATCTCACTGGGACGCCACCCTTTTTCTACTCCCATTTCAGTGAAACGGCGTGTCATGAAATGGTCATTCCCATCAAAGTGGAACCGGAAACGAGTTGTTGTCAGTTTCTCGACTTTTAAAATACCTTCAATCTTCTCAAATTCTTCTACTATAGGCGGATTCTCAAATATAGCAACAAAAGTACTAGGTGCCATGTAATTATTAAAATCACGGATAGTACCAGAGAATACTACTGTTCCATGTTCGATCATCTTTATCTCATCACAAGTGGCTTGTACTTCAGAAAGAATATGAGTAGACAACATGACTGCACGATCAACAGCAATTTCCTTAATCAAATTGCGAATTTCTACAATCTGATTCGGGTCAAGTCCGTTAGTCGGCTCATCTAATACGACAAACAACGGATTGTGTACAATTGCCTGAGCTATACCCACACGCTGTTGATATCCTCCGGACAAATTACTAATAAGACGTTTACTAAAGTGCATGATACCACACTTTTCTTTCGCAAAGTCTACAGCTGCTCTGATACTTTTTGGTTCCATCCGGCGGAGTTGCGCACAATAAACCAAATATTCGTCTACCGTAAAATCAGAATACAAAGGCGGTTTTTGAGGAAGAAAACCGATGTATTTCTTAGCTTCCACCGGATTTTCTCTCAAGCTGATGCCATTTATAAAAACTTCACCCTCTGTCTGATTCAATACTCCACACATGATGTTCATAGTAGTCGACTTCCCTGCACCATTGGAGCCCAACAGACCAAAAACACCTTTTTTCTTGATTTCAAGATTAATGTCCCGAATAGCCCATTGTACGCTGTAACGATGTGAAAGGTGTTCTACCCTCACAATAGATTCATTCATAACACTTGTTAATAAGTTAAATATCTTATAAATACATTAAAACACAGAATTGATATATTAGGCTATTATAAATAAAGAATGTGTATTTTAACTTTGTGTCGTTCTTGTTTATAAATCCCTAAAAAACTCCGCGAAATTATAAACCTTTATAATTATACGCAAATTTTTCAGGTTTTAGTTTTATATGCACTTTTTTTTCAAAAACTTAATAAGTAACATATAGTCAGCAATATATATAATAAATAGACAGTTTACACCAGACAACGCATCAAATAAACTCAATTCTCCCAATATTTAATTTCTAAAAGTCAAAAAGTTGCATTTGAAACTTTAACTTTTATTAATCCTTAAGCTAGAATTTGTCTTTTTTAGCAAATTTAACAAAAAAGGTAAACACCTAATGAACAAAAAGAGAGATACTATCTTTTAAACACATTTAGTCTGTTTCTTAAATTACTTAACTAAATTATATCTTCCTTCCCCATTAAACCTTTGGTGCCTGTTATTGTCTAACTGAAAAGAATAAAAACATATCTATTACGATACTAAAACCATGAATAAAAAGACAAAATGGGGCATAATTATCTTAGTAAGTGCCGGAATTATCGGTGGAGGGATCTACTCTCAATTACCAAAAACGAACGATGAATTGGCTGCTGCCGACAAAGTGCTGAGCAACAACAAAAAGAATGGAAAAAAAATTCTGAATGTTAATGCTAAGATCATAAAACCACAACTATTAACTGACGGATTTCCAACCATTGGTTTACTCAAACCTGACGAGGAGGTAGATTTATCTTTTGAAACATCCGGAAAAGTAATTGAAATAAACTTTGAAGAAGGAACAGCTGTAAAAAAAGGGCAGCTTCTTGCTAAAGTTAATGATCGTCCATTGCAAGCACAATTACAAAGATTACTTGCTCAATTAAAGTTGGCAGAAGATCGTGTGTTTCGCCAAGATGCCTTATTAAAGCGGGATGCGGTCAGTAAAGAGGCTTATGAACAAGTAAAAACAGACTTAGCCACCCTCAATGCTGATATAGAAATAGTGAAAGCAAACATTGCATTAACAGAACTGCATGCTCCTTTCGACGGAATAATTGGTCTTCGACAAATCAGTGTCGGATCATATGCCTCGCCAACCACAGTGGTTGCTAAGCTAACTAAAATAGCTCCACTAAAAGTTGAGTTTTCTGTACCGGAACGTTACGCTACACAAATAAAAAAAGGTACCAATCTTACTTTTAAGGTTGAAGGGAAGCTAGATGCATTCAATGCGCAAGTGTATGCGGTTGAATCCGCCATTGATCCTGATCTGCATCAGTTTACCGCCCGCGCGCTCTATCCGAACACTAATCGCGCATTACTTCCCGGTCGTTATGCTAACATCTTATTAAAAAAGGAAGAAATACCTAATGCCATTGCTATCCCGACAGAAGCTATCCAACCGGAAATGGGTAAGGATAAAGTGTTCTTATATAAATCCGGCAAAGTTGAACCAGTAGAAGTGACGACAGGAATCCGTAATGAATCCGAAGTACAAATTATCCGGGGATTACAAGTTGGAGACACCATCATTACTTCCGGAATCTTGCAACTTCGTCTGGGCTTGCCCGTCACTTTGGATAACATTGACTAAAACCTTCCCAGTATGAATATATCTGAATTAAGTATACGCCGTCCAGTATTAGCCACGGTACTCACGATCATTATTCTTCTCTTTGGATTCATCGGATACAACTACTTGGGTGTTCGTGAATATCCATCGGTAGACAATCCAATTATTTCAGTCAGTTGTTCCTATCCCGGTGCTAATGCCGATGTAATCGAGAATCAAATTACCGAACCATTGGAACAAAACATTAACGGTATTCCGGGAATTCGTTCTCTATCCAGTGTCAGTCAGCAAGGACAATCCCGCATTACAGTGGAGTTTGAATTATCGGTAGACCTTGAAACTGCAGCGAATGATGTTCGCGACAAAGTGTCTCGCGCCCAACGTTATCTTCCTCGCGACTGTGACCCGCCTACTGTTTCAAAAGCTGATGCAGATGCTATGCCTATCTTAATGGTAGCACTTCAAAGCGATAAACGTTCACTACTTGAATTAAGTGAAATTGCCGATTTGACTGTAAAAGAACAATTACAAACCATTTCTGATGTAAGTAGTGTGTCTATCTGGGGAGAGAAACGTTATTCAATGCGTCTTTGGCTGGACCCAACAAAAATGGCAGGATATGGCATTACACCTATTGACATAAAAAATGCGGTAGATAATGAAAATGTAGAACTTCCTTCCGGTAGTATCGAGGGAAATACTACAGAATTGACGATTCGTACATTAGGACTCATGCATACGGCAGAAGAGTTCAATAATTTGATCATAAAGGAATCTAATAATCAGATTGTACGTTTCAGCGATATAGGGCGAGCGGAACTAGGTCCGGCAGATATCAAAAGCTACATGAAAATGAATGGAGTACCGATGGTGGGAGTTGTAGTAATTCCACAGCCCGGTGCTAACCATATCGAAATTGCCGATGCTGTTTATCAGCGTATGGAGCAGATGAAGAAAGATTTGCCAGAGGATGTACATTACAATTATGGATTCGATAATACTCAATTTATTCGTGCCTCTATCAATGAGGTTAAGTCAACGGTATATGAGGCTTTCATATTAGTCATTATCATTATTTTTCTTTTTTTACGCGACTGGCGTGTAACATTGGTACCTTGTATTGTGATTCCAGTATCACTGATCGGTGCATTCTTTGTAATGTATCTGGCAGGATTCTCCATCAATGTACTTTCCATGCTAGCCATTGTACTCTCCGTAGGACTTGTGGTGGACGATGCAATCGTAATGACGGAAAATATCTATATACGTATTGAACGTGGGATGAGTCCAAAAGAGGCAGGTATTGAGGGAGCTAAAGAAATCTTCTTTGCCGTCATTTCAACTACTATTACGTTAGTAGCTGTGTTTTTCCCAATTGTTTTCATGGAAGGTACTACCGGACGTTTGTTCCGAGAATTTAGTATCGTAATCTCCGGTTCGGTAATCATTTCATCATTTGCTGCATTGACTTTTACTCCAATGCTGGCAACCAAGCTACTCGTAAAAAGAGATCAGAAGAATTGGTTTTACCGTAAGACCGAACCATTCTTCAATGGATTGAACAACATATATAGTCGCTCATTGGCAGCTTTCCTAAGTAAACGCTGGATTGCTATTCCTTTCACTCTCATCACGATTTGCGTAATTGGATATTTATGGAACACAATTCCCGCAGAAATGGCGCCATTAGAGGACCGATCACAAATCACGATCAATACACGTGGTGCTGAAGGTATCACTTATGAATATATTCGCGATTATACGGAAGATATTAACCAACTTGTGGATTCTATACTACCGGATGCAGAAGCAATTACAGCCCGAGTATCGAGTGGTAGTGGAAATGTCCGTATTACCTTGAAAGATATGAAAGATCGTGACTATACTCAGATGGAAGTTGCTGAGAAGATATCTAAAGCCGTACAAAGTAAAACAATGGCACGTTCGTTCGTGCAACAGCAGTCTTCTTTTGGAGGAAGACGAGGAAGCATGCCTGTTCAATATGTGCTACAAGCAACCAATCTGGAAAAATTGGAGGAAGTTCTACCTAAATTTATGGCTAAGGTATATGAGAATCCGATCTTTCAGATGGCGGATGTGGACTTGAAGTTCAGTAAACCGGAAGCACGTATTCAAATAAACCGTGATAAAGCGAGTGTTATGGGTGTAAGTACCAAAAATATAGCGCAAACATTACAATACGGTTTGAGTGGTCAGCGAATGGGATATTTCTACATGAACGGAAAGCAATATGAAATTCTTGGCGAAATTAATCGTCAGCAACGTAATAAGCCGTCCGATTTGAAAGCGATTTATATCCGAAGCAATAACGGAGAAATGATACAATTAGATAACTTGATAGAGTTAGTCAATGGTATCGCTCCGCCGAAATTATACCGCTACAATCGTTTTGTATCTGCCACTATATCCGCCGGACTTGCTGATGGAAAAACCATTGGCCAAGGATTGGAAGAGATGGATAAGATTGCGAAAGAGACGCTGGATGATTCTTTCCGTACAGCACTGGCCGGTGACTCCAAAGAATATCGTGAAAGTTCTTCCAGTCTTATGTTTGCTTTCATTTTGGCCATTCTGCTGATTTACTTGATTCTGGCAGCTCAATTTGAAAGTTTCAAAGATCCATTGGTAATCATGCTGACAGTGCCTTTGGCTATTGCCGGAGCTTTAGTATTTATGCACTTCAGTGGAATCACGATGAATATTTTCAGCCAGATCGGTATTATCATGTTAATTGGTCTAGTAGCAAAGAACGGTATCTTAATTGTAGAATTTGCCAACCAGAAACAGGAAACCGGTATCGACAAGATGTCGGCTATTAAAGACGCAGCCTTACAACGTCTTCGTCCGATTTTGATGACAAGTGCTTCTACGGTATTGGGATTAATCCCACTCGCATTTGCCACCGGTGAAGGTTGTAATCAGCGTATTGCTATGGGTACTGCAGTAGTTGGCGGTATGGTGGTTTCTACCTTGCTTACAATGTATATTGTTCCTGCTATTTATAGTTACATTTCAACCAACCGAATTAAAAAGTTAAAAGAATGAATCCAAAAGTAATTTGCATGAAACGCATTATATATATCATTACAGCATGTATCTTTCTATCGGTTTCTGATGCAAAAGCGCAACCACAGGTTCGTACATTAAAGGACTGCCTGGAAGAGGGATTACAAAACAATTATTCGCTGAGTATTATCCACAATGAAGAACAAATCAGCAAGAATAACGCAACGTTAGGAAATGCCGGATACTTACCGACATTAGACTTCTCCGCCGGCTATAAAGGTAATTTAGACAATATTGAAACGAAATCCCGTGCGACCGGAGAGATTACCAGCAACAACGGTGTGTACGATCAGACTGTTAATGTAGGGCTTAACCTGAATTGGACCATCTTTGACGGATTCAACATCAGTACCACCTATCAACAATTAAAAATATTAGAACGTCAAGGTGAAACCAACACTCGGATTGCCATCGAAGATTTCATAGCTACTCTGACTTCTGAATATTACAATTTTATCCAACAGAAGATTCGCCTGGAGAATTTCCGATATGCCATGTCATTATCAAAGGAGCGCCTGCGTATTGCAGAAATAAGTCATCTTGTCGGCAAGTTTTCCGGTTTGGATTATCAACAGGCAAAGGTAGACTTCAATGCAGACAGCGCACAATACATAAAGCAACAAGAGTTACTTCGTTCTTCCTGTATCCAATTAAATGAGTTAATGGCTAATAAAAATGTAGATCAGTTTATTGTAATCAAAGATTCCACAATCAATATAGACAGCAGTTTGCAATTTGAAGAATTATGGAAATCGACTCTGACTACTAATGCCTCCTTGCTGAGAGCCGATCAAAATACAACTCTCTCGCAATTGGATTATAAAAAGATAAATTCGCGCAATTATCCATATCTTAAATTAAATACCGGATATGGATATACTTTCAATAAATATGACATCAACGCAAATACCAGAAGAGGTGACTTAGGCTTTAATGCAGGAGTCACTGTCGGCTTCAATATATTTGACGGTAATCGACGTCGTGAAAAACGGAATGCAAGTCTTGCCATTAAGAACAGCCGTTTGGAGCGCCAGGAACTTGAACTGGCACTTCGCTCGGATCTTAGCAATTTATGGCAAGCCTATCGCAATAATCTTCAATTATTAAACCTAGAACGGCAAAATGTTATAACTGCTAAAGACAATCATGAGATTGCCATGGAACGTTATATACAAGGAGACATTTCCGGTTTCGAAGTTCGTGAAGCACAAAAGAGCTTACTGGATGCAGAGGAACGCATTCTTACGGCTGAATACAACACTAAACTTTGCGAGATTTCATTATTGCAAATCAGTGGTAAGGTCATGCACTATCTCGAATCAGGAAATTAAGCTCTACTATTTTACCAATTCAAACGGATTTTGCGCCTCACCTGTATAACGGTAGAGGCGTATATTACTCCCCTGTCCTTCTGCAGAACGATAATTCTGAGAAATGTAGAAGTAACCTTTCCCCAATGAGCATATTCCCGTCGATCCGATAGTAAAGTTCCAGCCTCGGATACCCGTTGATTCATCCTTCAATCCTTCTGCTTTGAGAGGTACAACAAAACCTTTCTTGAGATAAGGTATACCTTTGAGAGGCTGCTTCACTGGACGTCCCACACCATCTATAGCGTAAAGAGAATAGTTTGGAAAATGCTTCTTCTTACCACTGTATACACACATAAACCAGTTATTAGTATGAGGGTCGTACTCCAAGTTTTGCACGCCATAAGTGGTATTACCTGTCATGACAAAATACTCTCTGTCAGGTTGGGCAGGACCATTAGTATGCATATTTTCCTGTGAAAGTGGCGCCTCATATTTGTGCCACTTACTCGTATCATATTGCAACAATACTTGATAGTCGTTGTCAGAACGGTCCACTTCACCGTAAATACCATAAGCTACTGTGAGATATTCCTTGCCATCCTTCTTTCCGAAGCGAGGTCCGAAGCTCACACCATCTATCCCACTACAACCAAAGCGATGTTGTTTCTCACCCTCATTCGTAGTAACTTTAGCCAGATAGTCGTTTAATACAGTAGGTAGATAAACCGTAGTCATAATACCATCCTTTTCGGCGTCCATATCCATACGCGTGATACGTTTCACATCAAAGATAGCTATATAGAAGGCATTGTCCAATTTACGGGCACTCTTCTCCATCTTCAAGATGCCCTTGCCAATGCCATCATCTTTATATTCCAGTGAACCATATACACGACCATCTTTCGCATTAAAATCCAAACAACCAAGATGTCCCAAAAGACCTTTCACCGATCCTACTACGTTTCCGTTAAGATCTGCCTTAATGAGCATAGTGGTATACGAAAGATAGATATATTTTCGTTCGGCATCAACCGCGATACCCTGTATGTGGCCAGCCTTATAAGGGCCTGACTTAATGGTTTTAGGTAGGTTTTGCAACTCTGTAACTCCGTTCTGTGCTGAGACGAAAAGCACATCTGAAACAGCTAATAAAGCCGTTACTACAAAAATAAAAAAGCGTTTCATATTTATTGATTCTAGATTATTTCCGCAAAGATACGAAAATAAACACAAATCGCAAAATTTCTTTTTATAGCCAAAATCTTTAGATTACACTTTCATTTTATATTATTATAATAATGTCGCAAGACAAAGTACTCAATAAACCATTCATTTTTGAGCACAGGCCGAAGGTTATCCACAATGTACTTAGCAATCCTTCCTGTACGGTAAATGAGTCGCACCAACATCCAGGAAACGATAAAAGCGACTACAGCAGCTACAGGTATCTGCAAAGGAACTGGCACATGAATGGCTCTTACTAATTCAACCGAAGGTCCGGTAAAGAAATAGTGAATCATATAAACTCCAAAACCGCAAACTGTAAGATTTGCCAAGGCTTTTCTCACTTTTTCCGAACGTACATTGGCTTTCTTCGCCAGCATAAAAACAGGTATAGTCATCATTACTACGTTGATAGAACAGTAAGTAAAGAATAGCTCAAGCATTTCATCCGTATACTCCGACAAAGCTGTCATATGGCGGAAACCAAAGAAAGTCACACAGTAACCAACCGCAAACATCGGAATACCGATAAGCAGGGTTTTACGCCTACTCCATTCAATATTACGCAAATAATGTCCCAACAATAAGTATCCATTAAATCCGGCAAAAGCATAAAGCATTCCAAATGAGTTCCATGGACAGGTACCCCACAGATATCCGGAAACAAATTGATAGTAATAAGGAAGAAGTAACGTCACTCCCCAAGCCACCAGGAACATGAGTTTAGCACGCTCCGAAGCTTTTTCTACCCATGCCGAAAAAACAGGCAAATAAAGATAAAGTCCGATCAGCAGATAAATATACCACATATGTACTGCCAGAATGGAGAAGTTAAAAGGAATCGATGCTATATATTTCATAGCGACAGAGAAAGACTGACGCATCACATCTCCACCTGCATAGGGAAAGAAATCAAGAATAATTTGAGGACTCAATCCTAACAGTCCCGTTATCCAAGGGAAAAGATTATAGAGGATCGACCAGAGTAAGAACGGGAAAAACACACGAGGAATACGTTTCTTATAAAAAGTAGATGCATCCCCTTTAACAGGCAACAATAGCGCTCCTGTAATCATCACAAACAGAGGTACACAAGGGCGCAATGCCGCCCCGTAAATTGCCCCCCAGAATTTTATTTCTTCAATATTGGGAGCTGTACCGGGATAAAAGTTAAAAGGATCGGTGCAATGACAACAGACTACTGTAAACATTGCAATTAAACGTACTACATCTAGCCAAACGATATGCTGATTGTTCTGATTAGGTAGTTTTATCGTGGATTGGTTCATCAGATTACAAGTATTTGAAAAGAAAGTTAGTAAAAAAGGGATACCTATACGCACAATGACAGGTATCCCTTTAATTATTTAATTAAGTGATAGTAATTACTTACTACCGCTTAAAGTACAACGAGGTTTGATTTGCTTGAAGAAGTCATTACCCTTATCATCAACCAAGATAAATGCTGGGAAATCTTCTACCTCTATTTTCCAGATAGCTTCCATACCCAATTCAGGATATTCCACACATTCTATGCTCTTGATATTGTTTTGAGCAAGAATAGCAGCCGGTCCACCGATAGAGCCTAAATAGAAACCACCATGATTTTTACAAGCATCCGTCACTTGTTGGCTGCGGTTACCCTTTGCAAGCATAATCAAGCTACCGCCATGACTTTGGAACAAATCAACATACGAGTCCATACGTCCGGCTGTAGTCGGTCCCATTGAACCACAAGCCATACCTTCCGGAGTTTTTGCCGGGCCTGCATAGTAAATAGGATGATCTTTGATATATTGAGGCAAATCTTCGCCACGATCCAAACGTTCTTTCAGTTTAGCATGAGCAATGTCACGACCTACGATAATAGTTCCATTCAATGACAGACGGGTAGCTACCGGATATTTAGTAAGTTCTTTCAGAATCTCCGGCATCGGACGATTCAAGTCTATCTTGACAGCATCACCCTCGCCAGCCTGACGCAGTTCCGCAGGTATCAGGCTACCCGGATTAGAGTCTAGTTTTTCGATCCAAATACCTTCTTTATTAATCTTACATTTAATGTTACGGTCAGCAGAGCAAGATACGCCCAAACCTACCGGACAAGAAGCACCATGACGAGGTAAACGGATGATGCGAACATCGTGAGCAAGATATTTACCACCGAATTGCGCACCTAAACCAATCTTATGAGCTTCTTCCAACACCTGTTTTTCCAATTCAACATCACGAAAAGCGCGTCCGAATTCATTTCCTGTAGTCGGCAAGTTATCATAAAAATGAGTAGAAGCCAATTTTACAGTCAGTAAGTTCTTTTCAGCCGAAGTTCCACCAATAACAAAAGCGATGTGGTAAGGAGGACAAGCCGCAGTACCCAACGTTTTCATCTTCTCCACCAAAAAAGGAACCAATGTGTTCGGATTCAAAATTGCTTTTGTCTCCTGATACAGATAAGTTTTATTTGCAGAACCACCACCTTTCGTTACACAAAGGAATTCATATTCCATACCTTCGGTAGCTTCAATATCAATTTGTGCAGGGAGGTTACATTTTGTATTTACCTCATCATACATATTTAGAGGCGCGTTTTGCGAATAACGAAGATTTTCTTCCGTATAAGTTTTATAAACACCTAATGAAAGAGCTTCTTCATCGCAAAAACCTGTCCATACCTGCTGTCCTTTTTCACCATGAATAATTGCTGTACCCGTATCCTGACAAAAAGGTAATACTCCTTTAGCAGCCACTTCTGCATTACGGAGAAAAGTCAATGCCACATATTTATCATTTTCACTAGCTTCCGGATCACTAAGAATCTTAGCAACTTGTTCGTTATGCGAACGACGAAGCATAAATGACACATCACGAAAAGCCGCATTAGCCATCGCAGTCAAACCTTCTTTCTCCACTTTCAGGATAGGATTGCCTTCAAACTCGCTTACTGATACATAGTCTTTTGTAAGCAGATAATACTCAGTTGTATCTTTCCCCTTTTCAAACATGGGCTGATACTTAAACGGAGGTGTTGCCATAAGTTTCTTATTTTATTACGTAATATTAGTTAGTGAGGCAAAGGTAATAAATATGAATGAAGAATGTAGAAGGAAAAATGAAGAATTAAGAATGAATAACGGAGAACCCGGTTGTTTCAGTTAGTTTCAGTTAGTTGAAACAAAGTGTTCTATTACTTGAAACAAAGTGTTCCAAGTAGGGAAACAAACTGTTTCAAGTAACAAAACACTTTGTTTAGAGACTTTGAACAGTTAATTCAAGCAGTTGAAACAGTTGGTAGAAGAAACAAAGTGACTACTTTGATAGGTTCAATATTCTAAAATAAAAAAGGTTAGTGGCTAAATATGTGATTGAGAAATATAATCCTATGCAGAAGATGTGATTAAACTAAATCATGTTTGTTCCCAAAACAAACTATTAATAGTCAAAATAATAAGGTATTATTAGCTATCCTAGAAGATCGACAGTTATCAAGCTGGATATTAACAACTGATATACAACAGATTACCAGTATACAAACAAAGAAAAACGACTGTTGCAGATGAAGTATCTGCAACCGATCTGCCACCGTATCTTACATACCGCCAAAGACCTATATATCAGTTAGATACATGCTATTTGGTGCAAGTTGCAGATAAAAATCACTTTTAAAACTCTATGTAGTATAAAAACCGGATGATTAAAAATCATCCATATATAATCCCAATGGAAATCTGATTGATAAAACATGAGCTGAAAGCCTAATTTATACATAGACTTTCAGCCCAATATGAATATACATTTTTCAATGAATATGTTTCTTCAAAAAATCTAAAAGTTACTCTTCAATATGCTCAATCCTTTTGATAAGTTCATCACCCAAGGCTGTTTTGTCTTCAATATGTTTCAGTACTGCCGTCACAAACGTATTACTTTCAAAATCCCCGCGAACTTGTTCAAAATCCTGCTTCATCTCATCATGCGAACCATCAGCACCGAATCCGGTCATGGAAGAAAGAGAGAATTCTTTCTTGGCGTCTTCATACACCATTTTATCCAGACCAACTACTGCTTCTTTCCAGGATTTCACAATACGAATCACGTCTTGGGCAGTAATAGTTTCCGGATTCAGTCCATAAAATTCCTGAATCTTATCATAAGCCCAACTCCACTCATATGTATAATAGTTCTCATGCATTTCAGAGAAACAAGCATTTATCGATTTTAAACGATTTATCGAACCACTTTCAATACCATCCAACAATCTGTCGATCTCACTCTTAGGAGCTATCAATCCGGAAATATCCACCCATTCACCCTTACCTATTTCGGTATCCGGCTTCAACCGCTGGCGTATCTCCTGATTACTCTGAAAGTTGATACCTTCCAGACGTTTAATAATAGAGTTACCCAGGAATTTATGAATGGCAATCTCATAGAAACGTATCCCATTATTCAGAGAAGAATTCTTTATTTTTGCACTCTGAAAAGAATATGTTTCAGACGTTTCACCGGATACCCGTCTAAGGTCCTTTAAAATAGAACGCCCTTTGAGCATCTTCTGAATAGTATACGGACTCAGAAGATTATAATTTATATAATCCAGACGATTCGGATCTTTTCGTTTATCACGTTTCGGCCACTTCTGAGCGTCACGAATGGTTCCGACACTTCGCAGGTTCACTCCCGGAACCAGATAAGTAGTATTCCGTTGCTCAATCAAGTAAGAAAAAGGAAGATTAGAAGTATCCGCATGATTCACATGACGTCCCATCACCAGAGAAAAAGCTCCGACACGTGCCGGCCATAAAATGTATGAATCAGAAGTTGTCTTAGCCCCCCTTTCCATCGTTCCCTGATGGATAGGTCCCAACTTATACATATGATTACTCTGATTAGATCCCGAACCTGCATTCATAAACGAAAACATTCCGGCAATCAGCAAAGTAGACTTATGATGCGTCACTGTAAAAGGACCTGCAAAGATTGCACAGGCTTCACCATTCTCTCCTTGACAATTGCTGAAAAACAAAGATTCGGAAGCAGAATAGTTATGTCCTAACTTACAAGATTGCCCAACAAAACAACGGGTTAGCATTGATCCATCATCACATGGGAACCGGAAGAAATAATAAAGTCATCACAAATCACTCCATGACCGATCCGTACAGGAGCTGTCACATTGCTGTTGATACTTCCATTGGTCAAACGACAAGTTCCGCAAATATGTGAATAATCACCGATACGAACGTTTTTAATGGACCCTGTATTAAGAATCATTACATGATCTCCTATACTTCCCACAGTAGCAGCATGCTTGTTGGAATAATAATCCGTTATCGATTTCATTCGATTGATCAGTTCCGGACGATGGCGATACAAAGCCATTATATACGCCTGATGAGCTGACAACTTATCGTTTATCAGCACTTCCCGACCACCGGTTTCATTTAGGACGGCAACTTCTACCCCATTACCAAAAGTGCTCAACCCGTCTACCAGAATGATATCTACATTCTCAATAAAAGTATCATTCCCAATCTCATAGTTTGCAATGTAATTTTGGATGTTCTCAATGCAGCAGTTATCCCCTACCACTACATTATGCAAAGTAACATGCCGTAATCCCGAGTGTTTTTTGATTCCTCCCGGCAAAGTAAATTCGGCGTCGAACACACCTAGCTTCACTTCGCCCGAGAATCGAGTGTGATGAACGCATTCACTATTAAAACCTTCGGCAACCAGCACATTCCCCCAATCATCAGCCAGACACGACTGGCTCTTTAGCTGAAGCACCTCGTCTTCAGTCAGTCTACGATAATCTTTCATATAGATACAAATTATGCACCGCCTTCCCCAATTTGCAAAGCGGTACATTAGATTAATTACTCTTCCTCTTCGTAGATCTGATAAAGAAAATCGTTATAGGGGTATTTCTGAACGTGCAATTCTTTCACTCGTTGATACACAACACTTTTCAGTTCGTCCATATTGATTCGCTCGCGGGCGGAAATAAAGAGGCAATTATCCTCCATCTTAGCCATCCACGTCTTCATCAGTTCTTCGAGTGTTAAGTTTTCCTTTGTTCTGGGGGTAAGGTCGTCCGACGCTTTCTCCACGTAGGTATAGGCGTCTATTTTATTAAATATAAGAATCATAGGTTTTCCGGAACCACCGATATCGGCAAGCGTTTTATTCACCACTTCTATCTGTTCTTCAAATCCCGGATGAGAAATATCGACAACATGCAGCAACAAGTCAGCCTCGCGCACTTCATCGAGTGTCGATTTAAAAGAATCTACCAGATCCGTTGGCAATTTACGAATAAATCCGACTGTATCGGACAATAAGAACGGCAGGTTATCAATAATGACTTTACGGACAGTCGTGTCCAGTGTTGCAAACAGTTTATTCTCTGCAAACACCTCACTTTTTGACAACAAATTCATGATGGTCGATTTTCCTACATTGGTATAACCTACCAAAGCAACACGAATCATCCGCCCACGATTTTTCCGTTGAGTTGATTTCTGCTTATCTATCTCAGCCAGACGTTCTTTCAACAATGACATACGGTTTAAGATGATACGACGGTCCATCTCGAGCTGTGTTTCACCCGGTCCGCGAAGACCTACAGAACCACCTTTACCACTTCCGCCTCCGGAACCACCTCCCTGGCGTTCCAAGTGCGTCCACAATCGTTGTAAACGGGGCAACATATATTTGTATTGGGCAAGCTCTACCTGCGTTTTAGCATTAGCTGTCTGCGCACGCATTGCAAATATATCAAGAATCAGAGAAGTACGGTCGAGTATCTTTACTTTCAGTTCAGCCTCAATATTACGAATCTGTTTAGCGGAAAGCTCATCATCAAAGATCACCATTCCTACTTCACGTTCTTCTTCGGCTTCATGCAAAATATATTCTTTTATCTCATTCAATTTACCTGTTCCAACATAGGTCACCGAATTAGCTGTCGGCAACTTCTGCGTAAATCGTTTCACTACTTCCGCCCCAGCCGTCTCGGCAAGGAAAGCCAGTTCGTCCAAATACTCAGTGGTCTTACGTTCATCCTGCGTTTGAGTGATGATTCCCACCAGTACAGCTGTTTCAACCTGGGCTTCGGAGATTACAAATTCTTTCATTTCTTCTGTTCTATATAAAAATATGGCGGCAAATATAACAAAAAAAAAGAGGACATTGTTGTATTCCTCCTATTTTCATATTACTCTGATCTTGTTTTTCATATCACTCACCGCCCAAAAGAGTGGTCCGTTCCAAATCACGCACAATGGTAATATCCATTATATTCGTGTAAATCTGAGTCGTCTTTACACTTTTATGCCCGAGTAATTTCTGTACGGTTGTTATATTTGTTCCGTTATAAATAAGCAAAGTGGCATTGGTATGGCGGGCCATGTGAAAAGTGATGTTCTTTTCTATGCCACATGCTTCCGCTACATCTTTAAGATACTGGTTCATCTTCTGATTGCTGAGGATGGGAAGGATGTATCCTTTCTTGCTGACTCCCTTGTACCTCTCAATCAGTTCCATTGGAATGTCCAGTATAGGTACATTGACAGGGGTGTCAGTCTTATGACGATGGGTCATAATCCACTGATTGCCGTCAAACGATGTACGGATATTCTCCGCGCGGAGTAGTTTGAGGTCAATATAAGCCAGTCCTGTATAGCAGGCGAAAAGGAACACGTCCCTTACCTGTGCCACTCGCTTGGATGTGATTGGTGTTTCGCGGAGGATCTTCAGTTCTTCCTCGGTTAGATAGCCACGGTCAACACGTTTCAGTCGTATTTTATAGTTGGCGAACGGATCACCTTTTATATATCCGTTATTACGGGCACGGATAATAATCATCTTGAAAGTCTGGAGGAACTTCGCTGTTGTGTTCTCATTGCATTTGCTGACCGTGCGAAGGTAGCATTCCAAGTCAGTGATGAACTTGTGTCCGATTTCCACTAATGGAATGTCTGAAAGTTTGTATTTAGCCTTCAGAAATTCCTGAACGCGACGGTAGCAGCGGTCATACTTCTGTACCGTTGCTTTTGTACGGCTTATGCCAAGCAGGGAGCGACACTCGTCAACGTACTCCTTGAACAGTTGCATAAGAGATTCTGTACGGACTGTTATGCCGAGAAAGGCATTGCGCACTTTCTCAGCAGTCACCAACGCATCATATCGCTCCAGTTCATAATAGTGATTGCGGATGGAAGCTCTCATGTCATCAAGTGTACGGTTAAGCTCCTTGTCCGCTTTGCTCTTTCCGTCAACATGGTTGGTGTCGGCATCCCATTTGTTAGGGTCTGCCGACAGTTTGGTACTGAAGGCAGTCCGCTCTCCATTGACGGAGATACGCACCATGATAGCGCATGTGCCATCACGGTTGACGTGGTTGGTTCTGAGGTAGAACCGGATGTTAAGATTGCTCTTGCTCATATGTTAAAGTGTTAAATATTATCCTTTGCGTGTTGTGTAGCAGATTGTAGCCGCAAAGGTATTCACTACACTTGGATTATGAGCAGACAAAAGTATGACAAATCACGCCGTATCAAATAGTTAGTTAAAAATTTGCTACACGCTTTCTGGCTCTCTTGCCGTGTAGCATCTGTGTAGCACAACTATGTCAAAACGGGGCGTTTTCGTGGCATTTCAGGGCATACACCCAAAAACAGAAAACCCTGTAAGTGAACTACTTACAGGGTTTTCGCAATGGTTTTGGCGGAGAGGCTACCCCCGAACAACTCGTGGAACTTGAGAGCCTCTTTGGACCGAACCGGAATAACGAACGTATAGAACAGATGCGTGAAGACGTGGAAGCCTACGAGGAAGCGGTACGGAGACAGGCCACCCTGACCGAGCAGGCACGGCTGAAAGAACAGGCCGCGAGAGAACTGAACAGCAAGGCGAAGTCCATCAAGGACAAGTCAATTACGGACAAACCTAAAAATTAAGCCTATGGCCAGTGTGAAAGTGAAATTCAGACCTTCCACCATAGAGGGAAAGGAAGGAACCATCTATTATCAGATTATCCAGAACCGTGTAATCCGTCAGCTAAAGACGGATTACCGGATATTTACGGATGAATGGAACGAAGCCGGAAGCTGTATCTTTGTCGGTCGTTCGGAGCGAAGCAATCTGCTCCTTTCCTTGCAGGAACGCATGGAATGGGACCTGAAACGGCTGGACATGATTATCCACCAACTGGATAACCGAAAAAGTACATATACAGCGAATGATATTATAGTTGCCTTTCAAAACAGGGTGGATGAACAGTCATTTTTTAATTTTATGCAGGGCATCATCAAACAATTAGAATTATTGAACAAAATACGGACATCAGAAACTTATACAGCGGCATTGAACAGTTTCATGAAGTTTCGCTATGGACAAGATATCCTTCTTTGTGAAATTGATAGCGATATGATGATGCTATATGAGGCATGGCTGAAAAGCAAAGAAATCTGTCCCAACACAGTTTCATTTTATATGCGTATTTTGCGTGCCGTGTATAACCGTGCCGTGGAAAAAGAACTGATTGAACAGAAGTACCCGTTTAGACATGTTTATACAGGCATTGACAAGACAGTGAAACGTGCTGTTCCTCTAAAAGTCATCAAATATATCAAGGAACTTGATCTGACATTGAAGCCGCATCTTGATTATGCAAGGGATATGTTCCTTTTTTCGTTCTACACCCGTGGAATGTCATTTGTTGATATGGCATATCTGAGAAAATCGGATTTGAAAAATGGTATTCTGACATACAGGAGAAAAAAAACTAGCCGGCAACTCACCGTTAAATGGGAAAAGTGTATGGGAGAGATTGTAAATAAGTATGAAAGTTATTCTGACATGCAATATCTGTTGCCAATAATCACCCGATGTACCGATGAACGGATACAGTACAGAAATGCCATCTCTCGTGTAAACATTGCATTGAAAGAGATAGCCCGTTTAGTCGGTTTGGCTCATCCGTTGAGCATGTACTGTGCAAGACATGCCTGGGCAAGTATCGCTAAAAGCAAAAATATCCCTCTTGCAGTCATTAGTGAAGGTATGGGGCACGATTCAGAAGAAACGACACGCATCTATCTTGCTTCGCTTGACACGAATGTGGTGGATAAGGCGAACGGACTTATTCTGAAAGACTTATAACAGGACAGGCATGAAAATTGTTTAGTAAAAAGCCGAATCTCTTGATAAGAGTTATAGTTATGATGCAAAGGTACACAAAATACTGAAGAATAAGCATAAACAACTTGTTGATAATGCCATAAATTGTATTAAAACTATCCGCCTGTTGAGCCAATCAAATTCTCATAGGTACAGAACATACTGATTTTCAAATGTGATTTTACTTGCATTTATCTCTTATCAAGAGATGAATTTCAAGGAGATACTGCATAAATTCCGTACCGAATCATTCACGGAAAAGGAGAAAGGTACAAAGTTCGAGCGACTGATGCGCTCATGGTTGCTGACAGACCCACGTTACAACGAGTTGGAAAAAGTCTGGCTATGGGAGGAGTTTCCGGGACGTAAGGATTTCGGAGGTACAGACACAGGTATAGACCTTGTGGCAAAGACAGAAATGGGCGACTATTGGGCCATCCAGTGCAAGTGTTATGCCGAGGATGCCACAATAGACAAGCCTGCCGTGGATTCGTTCCTTGCCACCTCCAGCCGCACATTTACAAATGAGGTTACATTTCAAACAACCCGTTTCTCCAATCGCGTATGGATTTCTACTACCAGTCATTGGGGGAGCAATGCCGAGGAAGCCATCCGTAATCAGGAACCGCCAGTGACACGTGTCGGCATGGCCGACCTGAATTCATCCCCAGTGGATTGGCAAAAGCTGTTGGATGGTCTTACGGGAAACTCAGCACTCATAGAAGGCAAAAAACCGCGCAAACATCAACTCGATGCCATATCCAAGGCATACATGCATTATATTACAGAGGGAAACGACCGTGGTAAGCTCATCATGGCCTGCGGTACAGGAAAAACCTATACTTCGTTGCTTATCGCCGAACAGTTGTTGAACGGCAAGGGGCTGGTGTTGTTTATGGTTCCGTCCATCGCTCTGCTGGGTCAGTCACTCAACGCATGGTCAGCTGATGCGGGAAAAACCATAAAGGCGGTCTGTATCTGTTCGGATTCCAAGGCTTCGCGTAAGATACAGAAAAACAAATATGATGATGCAGATGACAGTGTGGTAGACCTTGCCGTACCTGCATCTACCAATCCGAAGTCCATCGCCTCGCAACTGAAGAAGTACCGCAGCCATGATGGACTGGTGGTAGTGTTTTCCACATACCAGTCCATTGATGCCGTGTCAGAGGCACAACAGGAAATACTTTCCGAAACAAACGGCGAATATGGTGTGTTCGACTTCATTATCTGCGACGAGGCACACCGCACTACGGGTGTAAAACTGTCTGATAAGGACGAGAGCAATTTCACTAAAATACACTCCGATGACAATGTGAAAGGTCGAAAACGGTTGTACATGACCGCTACGCCGCGCCTGTACGGTGAATCGGCCAAAGTAAAGGCTTCTGAAAAGGACTGTATCCTCTGCTCAATGGACGACAAGGCACTTTATGGAGAAGAGTTCTATCGTGTGAATTTCTCCTATGCCGTACAGAACGGGCTGCTGACCGATTACAAGGTGCTTGTCCTTACTGTCGGTGAAAACGATGTGCCTGATAATATAAAGCGGGACATCACCGATACGACCACCGAACTGAATTTTGATGATACGTCCAAACTTATCGGTGTGATCAACGGCCTCTCAAAGATGATACAGGGTGATGATCATCGCACATGGGATGCCGATCCACACATGATGCGCCGTGCTGTGGCGTTCTGTTCGTCCATTGACAAGAGCGCAAGCAGGACGGGCATCGCATCCAAATATGTTGCTTCCGTACTGCCGCAAATATCGGAAAAGTACGACAAAAATCTGGATGCGGAAAGCCTATCGCATACCGTTTCGATAACCGCAAAACACATAGACGGCTCTATGAACTCACAGGAACGAAATGGAATTCTGCAATGGCTGTCTGATGAGCCGGACAATGACCGAGAGTGTCGGGTGGTGACCAATGTGCGTTGCTTGTCCGAAGGTGTAGACGTACCGTCGCTTGATGCTGTACTGTTCCTTTCTGCCCGTAATTCACAGGTGGATGTGGTACAGTCTGTTGGCCGTGTGATGCGTACTTTCCACAAGGGACAGCTCGATGAGAAGAAATACGGATATATCATCATCCCTATTGTCGTGCCTTCTGGTGTTTCAGCAGAAGAAGCACTTGATAATAGCAAGACCTTTGATGTAGTTTGGGAAATCCTGAACGCGCTACGCTCTCACGACGACCGTTTCAATGCGATGGTGAATAAGATTGCGCTCAACAAGCAGAAACCAAACAAACAGTCCTACACTCCGTCAGTCACTATCGGCAGGCCGGGATTAGGCTTTCAAGAGGGAGAGAGTGAGGCACGGGAGCTGGAGAATGCAGAAATCGCACGCCAGTTGGAACTCAGATTCGGCGAGTTGCAGGACGGCATGTATGCCAAGCTCGTGGAAAAGTGCGGCGACCGCCTATATTGGGAGAACTGGGCTAAGGAAATCGGACTCATCGCGCACAAGTTCATCGAGCGCATATCCAAACTTATCCAGTCCGGCATACACAAAAAGGCGTTCAACGAATACCTCAAGGGGCTACAGCGCGACCTTAACCCGTCAGTAGATGCGGCACAGGCCATCGAGATGCTGGCACAGCATATCATCACCCGTCCGGTGTTCGACGCTTTGTTTGCCGATTACCAGTTCGTGAACAACAACGCCGTAAGCCGTTCCATGCAGCGCATGATAGACCTCTTACAAGAACAGGCTTTCGAGAAAGATACCGAGATACTGGATAAATTCTACGAATCGGTACGCATGAATGTTGGTGGCATTGATAATTTGGAGGGAAAACAGACCATCATCAAGAACCTATATGAGAAATTCTTTAAGGGCGCATTCCCGCTTACAGTGGAAAAACTGGGCATTGTTTATACGCCCGTAGAGTGCGTGGACTTCATCATCCGTTCTGTGGATGACATTCTTAAGGCGGAGTTCAACACTTCGCTGACCGCACAGAATGTACATATACTTGACCCGTTTGTGGGCACAGGTACGTTCATTACGCGATTGTTGCAGTCCGGTCTTATCCGCCCCGAGGATATGGAGCGCAAGTATCTTAATGAAATCCATTGCAATGAAATCGTGTTGCTGGCCTATTATATAGCTGATGTGAACATAGAATCGGTGTTCCATGAGATAACCCGTCGTAAAACTTACCTGCCATATAGCGGAATCTGTCTGACTGACACCTTCCAATTGGCAGAGAAAAAGCACAACGAGCTTTTCACGGAGTTCTTCCAGGACAATTCCAAACGGGTTAAGAAGCAGATGGCCACGCATGTAAGGGTGATTGTGGGGAATCCGCCATATTCCGCCAAACAAGGTTCGGCTAATGATAATGCACAGAATCTTTCCTATCCAAATTTGGATATGCGAATAGCAAATACATATGTAAATGAATCAAGTACGACTTTGAAGAATTCCCTTTATGATACTTATATTAAGGCATTTCGTTGGGCATCTGACCGAATACCTGAAAACGATGGCGGAATAGTAGCTTTTATAAGTAATGGATCATGGCTTGATGGTAATGCACAAGATGGTATGCGTCGATGCTTTGAAGAAGAATTTACCTCCATCTATGTACTGAATCTGCGCGGTAACCAGCGTACTTCGGGCGAATTGTCGCGCAAAGAGGGTGGCAAAATCTTTGGTAGCGGTTCACGCACTCCCATTGCCATTACTTTCCTTGTCAAGAATCCGGCAAAGAAAGAGCTAAAGACGGGCATCCATTATCACGATATTGGCGATTACCTTACTCGTGAACAGAAGCTCAAAATGGTCAAAGATTTCCGTTCCATTTCTTCACAGAAATTGGACTGGCAAATAATCACTCCTAACGAAAAAGCAGATTGGATAAATCAACGTGATGGAATATTCGATAATTTAATTCCATTATTTGATAATACGATTGGGCAAGGTTTTTTTAATTATATACCTATTGGTGTGTTATCCTCCGTGATTCATGGGTATGCAATTTCGATAAAAATACTCTGCTGAGCAATATTAATCGTATGATAAACAATTATAATACATCTATTAGTCATCGGAAAGCAGAGGATTTTAATTATAATCCAACGCAAATTGGGTGGTCTGCTAATCTAAAAAAAGTAGCATTAACAGGACACTTACTAAATTTTATCCCTGAAAGTGTAACAATTTACACCTATAGACTTTTTCAAAAATCATATTTGTACTATGAACGTTCATTAATAGAACGTCCAGGGCAATGGCAGCATATTTTCCCACCTAACTGCTACAACCAAGTTATTGGTATGAAGGGAACAGGTGGGAATAAGGATTTTTCCTTATTTTTATATAATACGATTATTGATTACAATAATTTTGAAGCTGGAACAAAATGTTTTCCTTTATATTGGTATGAAGAAAACAAAAATCGAGAAGGAACTCTTTTCGATGATGCAGAAACTAATCGTTATATCCGTCGCGACGGCATCACAGACTGGATATTGAAAGAAGTCCGCAGTCGCTTTGGCGGCTCACGAGCCATTACTAAAGAACATATTTTCTACTATGTGTATGGATTGCTTCATTCCAAGCAATACCGAGAGCGTTTCGCCGATGATCTGAAGAAGTCATTGCCACGCATTCCCATAGTGGATAACGTACAGGACTTTATGGCTTTTTATAAAGCCGGAAAGGAACTGGCCGACTTACATTTGAACTATGAGCAAGGCATCAATATTCCTGCTACAGAACAAGGCGCAGTCGCTTATTCGGAAATGTCGGCGCAGGCACAACGTACACTCGGTGTAATTGTTACGGGAGACATTGACATTTGGCAGGACGAGTGGACCGAAGAAACATACCAATACTTTGCCGTGGAAAAGATGCGCTTTGCCAAAGTGCGTGACGAAAACGGAAAGCTCATCGCCGACAAAACACACATCATCTACAATAGCCACATTACCATTGAGAACATTCCGCTCAAAGCCTATGAGTACATCGTCAATGGTAAGTCAGCCATTGAATGGATAATGGAACGCTATGCCGTAACCATTGATAAAGCATCCCAAATCAAGAACAACCCCAACGATTGGTCAAAGGAACGCGAGCAACCCCGCTACATCCTCGACCTACTGCTTTCAGTCATTATCCTCTCTTGCAAAACGGTAGATGTCACATCCACATTTCCATTTTGCAAATGGTAATTTCAATAAACAAAACGAACTGTGGTAATATACAATTTTGCCACAGTTCGTTTTGTTTTAAGAATTTAAGTATTTTGTATCAAATTGTACGATGCGCTCTAATGTAATTTCTCATACATTCTATGGAATCTTTTAATTCTTGTTCGCTATAACTATTATTGCGATTTTCTGGATGATGAATGATATGCCGAATTTTTTCCGTTTTAGAAATTTGTAAATTTGATGTTGTTCCGTTCTTATTCAATTTTGTATAATTGACTTTTACCTGATGCCCATCATAATCATTTTTCCAACCTTCAGCTTCTATATAACCATATAACGCATTGTGATAATCTGTTGATGATACATCAAAAGCTTGAAAATTAATCTCAGCCGCTAAAGTATATGGTAATACTGCTGGGGCATCAATACTTCCTGCTGAGATGTTTCCCATGCTATCTTTTAGAATTATAACTTTTGTATCATTCAAGTCTTGCAGGGCTTCACTAATAACACCCTCAGAATGGCTTGCAAAAAATAATTGAGCTATTTGTACCTCATTATTATCTGTAAAGAGATTTTTATAATATCTTAAAATGTTTTTCTGCCATTTAGGTGCATACTTAATTCGGGCTCATCAACCATGATTATAGCACCATTAAGCTGATTTATGTTTCTTAAAAGATAAGCCCCCCTAAATACAATTTGTTTTTCTCCTGTACTTAGATCATCTATCGATATTTCTACTCCGTTTTTCTCAAATAATATAACCTTTTCACCATCAATATTCCCGACTTTTTTGTACTTTACCTTATCAAAGAAATTATTAAATGCTTTTTTAAATCTAAAAATTTTCGAATTGTGTTCAAATTCAGAAGTAGTCATTGCTGCTTCCCCACGGCTTTCCCTTTGTGTATTTATATCATAATACTCTTCGTTATCTTGATTTTGAATATCAACAATAAGCTGCTTTAATGATGTAAAATTGTCTTCTTTATCAGAATCGTATTTATTCTTGTCTAATTCATTTGTTTTTACAGACTCTATTTTGCTAGTTTTATAGTCCGCTCTAGGCCTCGAAAACACACATCCATACGACCTTGGATCTTTTTCATCAGATTGAATGGTGCTTGGGTTATTAACTTTATCTGAACGTATATTTTCAGCTGTATCATTCTTCACATCAAATCGTGTAAAGAACGTGTCATTTGATTCTGGAATCATTGGAGGTTTGAGAATATACAATTCGTTATTTACCTCATATTCTATCATGTCAAATGGCTTAAAACTACCAATGCACAGGAAGGTATTTAGTGTTTCCAAGATGGTCGTTTTTCCACTCCCATTTTCGCCTGCAAAAACAATAGTTGAAAAAGGATGATTAGTTACTGGATTTACAAAATCCAATTCAAGATTTCCTAATATAGGATGATTTGTCCATTTAACTTTTCTTATCTTCATAAACTTCTAATATTAATTTGTTAGTACAAAATTACAGTTTTATTACTTGTTAGCTAAGTAGTTATCAAAAAAATCACTAATATTGCATAGGTATTTGTAAATGTAATACAATAATGACAAATAGAACAGCTACCTCAGTATTGTTTGGATTTGATTTTCAAGCGAACGCAGCAATAGTGTTAATGCTTGAGAATATTAAAGATATGTCCAGTATCCGTTTAGAAGGATCTGAAGATATAGAAATCAATCTAAACAATGGCAGCAGTATTTTGGCTCAAGCAAAGTCTGTTGTAAATAGTAGTACTGACTTCTCAAATGTACTATCCAATCTTAAAAAGTCTATAATATCTTTATCAGAAGCAGAGCATAAATTGGGAGTAGTGAAAGAACTTATATATATAACTAACACTCCAAACCCATTCAATGAGAAACAATTGAACCCTATATTTTATGGTGCTTCACAAAGGGATTATAGCTCATTGCCAAGACCTTTAAAAGATAAAATTAATAAGATAATCTCTAAGATTGAAAAGCCTCTTGATACGAGTAAATTCAAAATACAGATTTTACCTTTTGAGACAGATAATGACAATGAAAGATATAAATGTGTTATGAATGCTATTGGTGATTTCATTCCCAAATTAGGAAATATATCTATAGCTAAAGACAACTTACACGGAATTTGGGTAAAAGATCTTTTTAGAAGTGGAACGAAAAGGATGTCTGATATAAAACTAACTAAAAAAGATATTATATGGCCTTTAATAGTTCTTGTAACTCAAAATGAAAATTATGATGAAGATGAATTTGATGATTCTGAGATATATGAACTATCGAGAAGTTACGAAGCAATTATAAATACCTGCTCGGAAAAATACGAATTTGTAACTAAGGTGCTATGTGCATACAATGTTTTTTATAAAGAAGCAAAACAAAGTGAAAGGAAACGAAAATTTATAGAAATGGAGAGTAGTAAGTTCGCATATCTTTTTGAAGGGGAAAGTGTATCTTTATCTAATACTCTACAAGAAAAACTCCTACAAATTATTGTTCGCAATATTTTGAACAAACGTATTCAAATAGACAATATTAAGAATGCTGTGAATCTATGATTTTCAATTCAATCTATATCGAAGAGGCTGGTAATAAACGTTTGATTGTTTTCTCTGATAGAAACAATCTCATACATAGCCTTGCAAATAGTAAGGGTAAAACGACTTTACTAAGACTTATGTTATATTCAATCGGATATAGCATACCTAATACTAAGCATATTAAATTCGAGAACTGCAAAGTCGAAAGTCAAATAACTTTGGATAGTGGAGAGGTTTTAGTATTATGTAGAGAATCGAGGGATTACATTGAATTGAAACAGAATGATTCTGTAGTAACATATGTTTTGCCAAGTGATGAAGCGGCCCTTCATAAAATTATTTTTAAAGCCAATTATCCAGAACTAATAAATAATCTTTTAGGAATATTCTATTTTGACCAGGAAAAGGGATGGACTTTGCTTAATCGAGGAGTTGTCATTGGAAGTATTCGCTTTAATATTGAGGAACTAATTAGAGGCATTGCAGAGATTGATTGTTCTGAATTATATAGACAAAAGGAGACAAAGAGACAAGATCTTTTGAAATACAAACAGATGTTTAGTGTTTCTAAGTATCAAGAAACTATTGATTCCGAATCCAATAATCTTGCAGGAGAATCATACAATTCTTTGATTGATAGCAAAATCAATCAATGTAAGATGCGGCATAATCTATTGAAAAAAGAACTATCTCGGATAGACAAAGTCCTTAAAGAAAATAAGCATTTTAGAAACTTTATTGGAGAGATTGGTTTATTGGTAAAAACTCCAAATGGAGATACTATAGCTGTAACAGAAAATAATATTGTGGGTCTTAATGATGCCATAGATTTTCTTGTAGCAAAGCGTAAACTTATAGCGACACAATACAACCAGATTCAAGCAGAAATCTGTAAATATGAGAAAGAACGTAGATTTGAAGAACAACAGTTGTCTTTTTTTGATAATGTTGAAACAATAGCCGACATATTTGATAAAAGAATCTCAACAATTCCTATTAATGAAGTAGCTGTAAAAAAAGGAATAGCAAAGTTAGAAAAGGAGATTGCTGAAATTAATTCAAAAATAAAGGACTTAACACGTGCTGCAAATAGTGTTATAACACCAATATTTAATAATACAAGGAAGTATCTTACAGAGTTAGGATTAGATGGAGAATCTATCTCAGAAAAATATTTGTTTACATCAAATTTGAAAGAATTATCTGGAGCAATTTTGCATAAAACAGTTTTTGCTTTTAGATTAGCATGTTTATTGGAAGTTGAAAAACATTTAAATATAAAAATGCCAATAATTCTTGATTCTCCTAGTGGAAAAGAAATTGATCATCAAAATATCGAAGCAATGATAAAAATTTTGAAACGAGATTTCTCTGAAAATCAAATAATTATTGCCTCTATTTACGAATATGATTTAATAAATATAAATAAAATCAATATTGTAAATAGACTAATTGAATAATTGCTTAAATTATAAATCAAGTAATTGAATATTAGATCAATTTGATATATTGCATTTCGATAATGTCTTGGTGAATTGTAGAGTATTTTATAGAATAATTAAATTGGGAAAACATGAAAGGATTACCATTACAAGTAAAGTCTTGTCTTGATAAAGCATTAGATTCCGCATTATTAGCAGTAGAGACGTATAATAAACCTGCTGTTAAATTTAAATCGGGCGGATACATTGTTTTAATGTGTATAGCATGGACTTCTTTATTACATGGAATCTTTTTAAGAAAAAAGATTAAGCCAATATATAAAGAAAAAAATGGCCGATACAAAAAGGTAAATGGAGAGATTCAGTATTGGGAACTAAAAACGTGTGTCGCAAAATATTTTGTTGACAGCAACAATCCTATTCGCAAGAATTTAGAGTTTTTTATACCGTTAAGAAACAAAATTGAACACAAATTTTTACCTGAATTAGATTCTAATATTTTTGCAGAATGCGAATCCTTATTATTGAATTTTGATAAAATCGTGGAAGCTGAATTTGGACATAAATATTGTTTGCGCGAATCGTTATCTTTTGCTTTGCAGTTATTTCCATCTTCAGAGACATTAAGTATGGCTACAAAAGCAAATAAAGACTATGATAGTATAGTTTCCTTTATTAATCAATATCGTTCTTCTATAACTACTGATGTATTAAATTCAGGTGAGTATGCTTTTAAGGCCTTTTTAATTCAGGTTGCAAACCATAAATCTAAAGATGCATTGCCTATTCAATTTTTTTTCTTTTGATAAAATGACAGATGAAGAAAAGAAAAAAGTCGAAAGAATCGCTGCATTAATCAAAGAAAAACATATTCCCGTTGCAAATGATGACAAAATAAAACCTGGTACTGTTGTTGAAATGGTCCAGCGAGCTTTAGGAAATAAATCAATAGTTAAGGGAAAGAAAAGAGTAGATAAATTCAATATGGATACACATACAAGGTGTTGGAAAAAATATAAAATAAGACCAGAAACAGGTAGTTCACATCCAGAAAGAACAAATACTAAATATTGTGTTTATGATTCTATGAATAAAAATTATGGCTATACACAAGCGTGGGTTGATTTTTTAATTGAACAAATGAATAAGGATGAAGAATACAACTCTCTTTTTGAATGAAAGCAAAATAAAAAGTATATGGTTTTGCTGGTTTGTTTGAATATAATTATATCTTTGCGAAACTTATTAAGTAGGCGTTCCTTTTAATAATGCAGATTTAGACAAATAAGGGAACTTAACTCGTTTCTAAATCGTTACCTGTCTAAAAAAATAGAACTTGTAAGTTTCTTATTTTCAATGAATAAGAAAAGATTTAATGCCTAGCGGTGTGAAAAGAAATATGTTTATCTACTCCCGCCAGTTTAGCCAAAGCATTCAATTCTTTATTCACATTTGAATTATCTTCCAATCGGAAAAAGTCATTGAGAGTATCCTTGTAACGTTCTAAAACCAACAGTCCTTTCCCGCCAAATAACAGATACAACGGAAGACGTACTTCAATCTTGGTTTTAACGGATTTATAAACCAACCATGTCTCCTGATAAAGTTCTACAATATTAGCAGCAGTCAGATTCACAAAATCGGAATATCGCAATCCGGCATAACAGCAGAATAAAAAAGCATCTTTGGAATGCTGTAACTTTGCGTATCGTCCTTCCAATTCTAAATTTTCTATTTTACGAAGTTCTTCCGGAGATAAATGCGTATGCTTCCCTTCCACATTTTTTATTTTATATTTCCTGAAAGCATATTTTCGGATATCCATATATTCTTTATTGATAGCCACATTCACGTAACGTTTCACATGTTTCATGTGTTTGGCTATTGTATTAATGTGGTATCCTTTCGATTGGAGAAAATTATCAAATGAAGAAACGAATTCAAAGGTTAAATCAGCAAAACGAATTTCTTTTTTAAACTCCTGCAACAGCTGGAGAGTAGAAAGATGATTTTGTTTGGTACATTCTTTTAATAAGGAGTTTTTTATTTCTTCTTTGACAAATGTCAGAAAGGAATTTCGACTGTCTGTTGTTGATTTGGTTACCGTATCCTTTAATAATTCCAACGAGATTGTTTTTCCCTGTTGCCAAAGTTCCAGTTCCTTTTGTTCGAGGATAGCAACAATTCCATAAAGCATACGATTCAAAGCTTCTTTATTAGGATGCTCTTTCACCATTCTCCGTTTAGTATCCCATTGTTCAGGCCGGAGATAAACTCTGGTCGAGAAGTAAATCTTCCGTCTATTCAGATAAGCTTCCACTTGTACAAGTGCATTACCCTTCTTGTTCAGTTTCTTTTTCCGGTTATATACAAGGCTATAGCTAATCTTTCCCATACTTTTAATTTTAAATTAATACTATGAACAAATTAGATGTAGCTATGTATAATTGATAAAAAAGAATAAGTCCTACTATCTGCAAAAACGTTAGTGAATCATTCCCAACATCCCTTCTTTCACAATATCGGTCAATATTGGTTTTGCTCCGCTCACAAAACATTCTACCGCAATTACCATCAGGATCAACCCCATCAAACGCATCATTACATTATTACCAGTTTCTCCCAACACATTCACCAAACGTGTAGAAGCGCGGAGAATGAAATAAGTAATGAGATAGATCAAGGCAATAGTTCCAATTAAAACACCTTTCATTTCAAAAGAATTCGCGTCTTGCATCAATACGATTGCATTGGCTATCGCGCCCGGTCCACACAGCATCGGTATCCCTAAAGGGGTAATGGAGATATCGTCAGCGTAAGTTTTGATTTCTTCGTCCTTCAGTTTCATCGGTGTATAACGGGCTTGCAACATGTCAAAACCTATTTTAAAGATAATAACGCCTCCTGCAATACGAAAGCCATTGGTCGATATACCAAAGAATTTAAAGAGGAACTGCCCTGCAAAAACAAATACCATAATCGTTATAAACGACACAATAGTCGCCCGACGCACAATTGCCCGACGTTCTTGATCTGTCATTCCATGTGTCATAGTGAGAAATACGGGCATGGTTCCCAAAGGATTAGTGAGCGTGAAAAACGAAGTAAAACAGAGCAAAGAGAACGGAAGAAGCGTACTATCCATAACTTTATCGTATTTTTATGCATTTATTAAACGCAGCAAAAATACGACTTAATCCATAAAAACTATAATAAATCCATTAATTCTTTCAATGAATGAATCTGATAAGTAGGATAGAATGGGAAAGAATTCCGCTCTGCTACATTATAATAAACCTGAGACATTCCAACTCCGTATGCACCAGTTATATCAGCTTCCCAACTATCCCCTATCATTAGTGAAGTACACAAATCGGACTGAGTAGCTGACAAAGCAAAATTGAAGATTTCCGGCCAGGGTTTCAACACACCTATATCTTCCGATAGGATCACCTTTTTAAAATAATGATCGACTCCCGCCGAACGCATTTTATGTGATTGCAATTCACGAAAGCCATTAGAAAGAATATACATATTATAACGAGGAGATAAATATTCCAATACTTCCTGTGCATAAGGCATCAAACCGCTCTTGGTAGGAATAATCGCAAAAAAGTCTTTTGAGAATTGCTCGGCTAAGGCCTTATCATTCACTCCAACCGATTGGAGAGGAAACAAAAAACGCTGATGGTTCAGCTCGTCTTTCGTTATCTTTCCATCACCGTATTCAATCCAAAGTTCGGCATTCCGTTGCTGATAAAGCATATAGTAATGGTCGAATGAATCAAAGTAACGATCCAATGAATAGTTATGGTATACTTCTTCAAAAGTTTCACGAGCATTCTGAGAGAAGGCCCAGATTGTATCATCAAGATCAAAAAATAAATTCTTATAGTTCATTAGTAGTTTTATATCGACATAGAAAATAAAAAAGCCAATGTGCTGATTACTCAGGCATCGAGGTATCAGCACATTGGCTATTAAATAAAGATTATCTATCTTATTTTACCAGGATAACCAGGTATTTGGATACACTCCAGAAATCAGTAGGATTGGTAATCTTCAAAGTCAGCTGACCTTTATCGTCCTTAACTAGTTCGTAAGAACCTGCAGGATGAGCAGTCAATAACTCAGCACGTTTAGAATACAGCTTGATTTCTTTGGTTGTACGAATGTCGATTTGAGTAAAGTAGTCTTTATTGAAATCTGCACTTTTTAGTACATCTCCGCTTTCCAGAATCTTCTGAGCTTTCAATTCGGATTTGGTACCAAACACAAACCATGCAGCATTCAGGCTCTTTTCCTGTTCAGCAACAGTCTTAGCTTTTGCCTCATTTTCGGCTGTCAGAGTTTCTTTAGTAGCGGCCAATTCGCTAACTGCCGCATCCAATTCCTGAATACGAATATTCTTGGAAGCTAATTCAGTTTGAAGTTCTTCAATGCGTTGTTGCTTAGCATTCAATTCTGCAGTTAAAGCTTCTACTGCTTTTTTCAACTGAGCAGAATTAGATTTGCTGCTTTTCAACTGCGCTTGTAGTTTTTCAATCTGAGTTCTATTTTCATCCATCTGCTTAGTGATAAATTCTATATCAGAAGCAATCTGTTGTTTAGCACTAATTGCATTTTCAGTAACAGTACCACGCTGCAAATCTACACGACTTTCAGCTGCATTGATCTTACGGAAACCTTCCTGGATCTCGTTGAAAGTTCCCATCATATCATCCAATTCAGCATTGCGCTGTGTTAATTCCATCAATAGAGAGTCATTTTCAGCTTTCAGGTCTTTACTTCCACCCTTTAAGCCATCACACGAAGCCAACATAGCTGCGCATACAAATAAAATTGCTAACTTTTTCATACGTTTACATTTTACGTTTTTAAATGAAGTTATTTTAAATGTCTATTCCTGCAAGTACTATCACAATCTCGCCACGTGGTTCGGTAGCGGTAAAGTGTTCCACCAATTCAGCCAAACTTCCACGCACTGTTTCTTCATGGATTTTGGATATTTCACGTGATACAGTTGCCTGACGTTCCGCACCGAAATACTCAACAAACTGAGTCAGTGTTTTCAACAACCGATGAGGGGATTCATAGAATACCATCGTCCGATGTTCTTCTGCCAATGCTTTCAAACGTGTCTGACGTCCCTTCTTCTGAGGAAGAAAACCCTCGAAACAGAACTTTTCATTCGGCAAGCCCGAAGCTACCAACGCCGGAACAAAAGCGGTTGCTCCCGGAAGACATTGTACTTCGATACCGTTACGAACACATTCACGAACAACCAGAAATCCAGGATCCGAAATACCCGGCGTACCGGCATCCGAAATCAGTGCGACTGTTTCACCTGCCTTTACTCTATTAACAACGCTCTCCACCGTTTTATGTTCATTAAACTTATGATGAGATTGCATTGCATTCTTTATTTCAAAGTGTTTCAATAAGATTCCGGAAGTACGTGTGTCTTCCGCTAAAATCAGATCGGCCTCTTTCAACACTTTAATAGCGCGAAAAGTCATATCTTCCAAATTTCCTACCGGTGTAGGCACTACGTATAACTTTCCCATATATCTTATGCTGATTGATTAAAATATTTCTTTAGTAGCTCCAGAAAGTCATTGTGAGCTTCATTTTCTTCATTAATAGTAACCTTCGAAGAAAGAAAAGCCATAGCTGCTTTATAAGACTCATTACCGATATTTGTTCAATGACACGATTCATCAAGCTACTGTCTCCGTCAAACAGTTCACGCGAAAAGCGGAAAGAGTCATTCAGACTTATGGAAGAACGTAAACCTTTCGATATTTTTATGCTTTCTCCCAAAACAGATGTTTTAACTTCATCCTTCAAAACGGGTATGTTACTTTGTTCTTCCACGATAACTTGTGCTCTTTCTTCTACCTTTTCGTAGATAAGAACACTCTCTGTTACAGGAGATTCTTGTACAGACAGTTCTTCCTCGGTCAGAGATTCTGCCTCTATACTACTTTCTGCTGCTTTATGAGGTTCTTCTGTTTTTGGAAGTTCTTTTGCTATTTGAGGCTGCTCATCCACATATGATTGTTCTGCAGTTTGAGATCGTCCTGTCACTTGTGACGTCTCTATTACTTCAATCTGCCCTGTTTTTTGAGATTGCTCTGTCATTTGAGATTGTTCAGTCACTTTCACTTGTGTCTGTTCTTTTATCCGAGGTCTTTCAACAACAAAATATTCTTTCACAGCAGGCAGTTCTTCGTTTCTCGTCTCTGTTACTGTAACTTCTTCCGTTAAAGTTGTTGTAATTTCCTTCACTGTTTCTTTAACAACAGACGGTTCTTCAAGCAAAGCATTCTTTGTTATAGAAACGTCTTCTTTAACATCGGAATTCTCTATAATAGGAATAAAACTTTTTTCTGGATTTTCTATAGCTATAGAAGTCAAGGGAAGTTCCCGGTCAGAATCCAACTCTTGTAGCAGCTGTTCCAAACGCCCTTGCATTTGCAAGATATTACGCTTCAACAGTTCCGTTAAAGTCGAGTTTGGTTCCTGAGAAAATGACTTCATAAGGCATTTCAACTCCTGAACATCCAACTCTATATCTGCCAATAGTTTCTGTTTCATGTCCCTTTATCGTTATTTATTATGCGAATTTAGAAATAAATTGCGCAATAACTTAAAATAAAGAATAATTTAACAGTTCTTATACATAAAAGATTCTGCTTTAAAAGCTTCACTTAAACATATATATGGAGATTTTCTAGTATTATATCAGAGATATCTTACAGTAGATATAGGAATCTTATTTCTTACCACCAGATTAATAAAGGGATACGAAAAATAAAAAATTCTCCATTAACAATGAAATTTCCAAGGTTATATTATCTTTGTACACATATTCATTTAATAAAGATAACACAAAATCACATGGTTTTATTTTCAGAAGATCACATACTTGAGACTAGAAGAAGAGGTAGAATAGAAGTTATTTGCGGTTCTATGTTTTCAGGGAAAACGGAAGAGCTAATTCGAAGAATGAAAAGAGCACAATTTGCCCGGCAGCGCGTAGAGATATTCAAACCGGCCATTGACACACGTTACTCTGAAGAAGAAGTTGTTTCTCACGACAGTCATTCTATTGCATCTACTCCCATCGACTCATCGGCTAGTATTCTATTGTTCACTTCCGAAATAGATGTTGTCGGCATTGACGAAGCACAATTCTTTGATAATGGGCTGATTGATGTATGTAATCAACTTGCTAACAACGGTATTCGTGTAATCATCGCAGGATTGGATATGGACTTTAAAGGAAATCCATTCGGTCCGATGCCCCAATTATGCGCTATTGCCGATGAGGTTTCTAAGGTACATGCAATCTGTGTAAAATGTGGTCAGCTAGCTTCCTTTTCTCACCGTACAGTAAAAAATGACAAACAATTTCTTTTAGGTGAGACCGCAGAATATGAACCTTTATGCAGAGAATGTTATCTTCAGGCACTAGAAAAAGATAAACAAGTATAATCTCAATAAGAACAGATATGGAAAGGAAGAAAATTACATTTGACAGTTTTATACGTGGCTCTATCGGATTGGTTTTAGCAATAGGAATATTAATGTTGGTACAACGTTTAAGCGGAGTGTTATTACCTTTCTTCATTGCCTGGTTAATTGCCTACATGATTTATCCTTTAGTAAAATTCTTCCAATATAAATTACGTTTAAAGAGCCGGATTATATCCATCTTTTGTGCTCTATTTTTGATTACAGTTGTCGGAGTTGCTTTATTCTATCTGTTAGTACCACCAATGATCACAGAAATGGGTAGGATGAATGATCTTTTAGTTACTTACCTCACTAATGGAGCAGGAAATAATGTCCCCAAGACACTTTCTGAATTTATCCATGAGAACATTGACTTACAAGCATTAAACCGTCTATTGAGTGAGGAAAATATTCTTGCAGCTATCAAAGATACGGTTCCTAAGATGTGGGCTTTAGTGGCAGAGTCTCTCAATATTATTTTCAGCATTTTCGCTTCTTTCATCATACTATTATATGTTATTTTCATATTATTGGATTATGAAGTTATAGCCGAAGGATGGTTGCACCTGCTCCCCAACAAATATCGTAAGTTTGCCTCTAACCTGGTTTACGATGTACAGAATGGCATGAACAAGTATTTTCGCGGCCAAGCTCTTGTTGCATTCTGTGTAGGAATTCTCTTCAGTATTGGTTTTCTAATTATCGATTTCCCAATGGCTATCGCCCTGGGACTTTTCATCGGTGCTCTGAACATGGTTCCTTACTTGCAAATAATAGGTTTTTTCCCTACAATTATATTGGCCATCCTCAAAGCTGCCGATACGGGACAGAACTTCTGGGTTATCATAGCATGTGCATTAGCAGTTTTTGTCATCGTTCAAGCCATACAAGATACTCTACTTGTTCCTAAGATCATGGGAAAAATTACAGGATTAAATCCTGCAATTATCCTTTTGTCACTCTCTATTTGGGGGTCATTAATGGGAATGCTAGGCATGATCATCGCCTTGCCACTCACAACTTTGATGCTTTCCTACTATCAACGCTTTATTATCAACAAAGAACAAATAAAATATGATGAGGTAGAAGTTATTGATAATCAAGAAACAAGCAATAAAGAAGAAAAATAATTAGCACTTTTTTCTACAAAATACTTGCAGATTAAATAAAAGTCATTACCTTTGCACCCGCAATCAGGAAATAACTGATTTGCAAATAAGGATTGATTCGCTAGCTCAGCAGGTAGAGCACAACACTTTTAATGTTGGGGTCCTGGGTTCGAGCCCCAGGCGGATCACTTTTAAAATACTGAAAATCAAGCGGTTATCTAAAACAGATAATCGCTTTTTTCTTTATATACGCTACGTTTTGCTACGTTTGTGTAAACCAGTGTGTAAACCGGAAAACCAGGTCAGTCCGAAAACTGTGGGTATGTTACGTTAATAAGCTTTTTAAAGTACAAAAACAAGACTGGAACATCGTAATTCTATAGGGTCAATTTTTATTATAATTTCAGTGGATCAGTTGTGGTTATAAAGGTGAGTCAGAGAACTTTTATAATAGTGGGTCAAGCGACTTTATATTTTCCAATTAATTCTTTTTCCTTTTTAGAAAGAGATTTATAGACAATATCATAAGATTGTTGTACAAGTTCTTTAATTGTGCGATCCGAAACATCTTGATTAAAGTAAACACTAATCCAGTGATGTTTATTCATATGCCATCCCGGTTTTATACCCATATAGGAAGCTTGAAGTTCTAAGTTTCTATCCGGTGCACATTTCAAGCAACAAAAATCGAATATCTCAATATTCACAAAACAAAACCATTTACTCCCGATATAAAAACAAAGAACATCACGACTGTATTTATCCGAAACATCCAAAAAAGGCATTTTTTCCTGCACCCCTTTAAAAGACTGACAATAATCTCTAAATTCTTCTATATTCATCATTCAAAGTTTTAAAACTCTACATTCACATCTATTTTTCCAAAAGTCATTTGCACATCACGTTTCATTAAAAACATCTGAACATTGCAAATGTACATGATAAATTTCAGATTCTCGTCTTGCAAACTACAATATTTGTTTAAGTAGGTATGTAAGTAACATTGGCGGAAGTTACTTCAATATGGTTTCTTCTTAGGTGATGAAAAGGTAACAAATCAATAAACCCTATATAGACAGCAATTAAATGTAAGAAATTGATATAAAAACACTTTAGACTAAAATTAATAGTAAAATAGTTGGAAATGCAATTCTTTTTTTGTTAGTTTGTATTTCAGCAGACAGCGGTAGCTTGCAAGAATCAATACAATTGTAAATTCAAATAAAATACATTATGGAAAAGGCAAAATTATTATGTTTGTGCTTTTTGTTGGCTGGAGGTATATTCTCGTGTACGTCCAAAGATAAAAACAATGCGACTATCGCTAATAACAGTAGTGAAAACACACTCACCTTGTGTGATTACAGTAAAGTGACTGACACAATTGATGTACCTCTCAGTGAATGGGTAGAAGACTGTCAGCTTGTTCATTTCGACAACAGTGATTCCGCATTATTTAAATTCTGGTGGCCGACAATTACCGATCACTATATCGGCATCCGTCAGCATGGAGGAGTCTACAAACTGTTTGACCGAGAAGGAAAATATCTATATGACATCGGAAAAATAGGACAGGGTCCAGGTGAGTATAGTGGTTCTCTCTATAGTGAAGTAATTGACGAAACAGGTAAAGCTATTTACTTGGCACCTTTCTCTAACAGTTCTAAGTTGTATAAGTATAATATAGACGGTACTTTTGAAAAATCAATCGATCTTAAAAATGATCTAAACAAACCCAAGATTGCACTAAATAGTGATGGAAGTATTTCTTTAGTCAATCTTTGTTTTGATAAAAAAGGAATATTTTCAGCAGTTGTTGATGCCAACGACCAAGTAACTACATATCTTGGAAAGGCAGAAGATATAACCAACCCATTGGACGAAAAAGGTAATTTCTCAGGTTTTACCAACGAAATCTGGTCATATGGAAATACCTCAGACTTAACTTATATGATTACCGGTAATGATACCTTATATATATATGATGCGCAAGCCGGAGCTTCCAAGCCCCTATTTGCCTTAAGTAATCTACCAGAAAAAGAGGATTTCTTCAAAATCTATTTTGATCTTCCACAAAAATATATTGTAAATCTTGGAAGAAAAGGTGCAATTGCAGTAGATAAAAAGACGCAAGATACACATTATATCCGACTGAAAAACGACAAATTTGGAGGAATAGGCGCTCCCCTTTGTTTCACAAACGGTTATTTCTTTGCAATGTATGAACCGATCCATTTAATGAATGCTATTGAAAAACGGTTATCGGAAAGCAGTTGCACGGAAAATGATAAAAAAGTATTAAAAGAACTATTAGGTTCTCTGAACGAAGATGATAACAATGTAATGTTTGTAGGCAAGTTGAAGAAATAAGAAAATATCTGTATTCGTTTCGAGTAAAACATTGAACAAACCATAATTGGGAAAGGAAAAACTAAACAAAACTATAAACCAAAACTTAAAGACATGAGAATTAAACGTTTATTCGGGACATTATTGCTACTTCTCTGCATTATCAACTTTGCAGGTTGTAGCGATGATGATCCATCACCTATCACTCTTGTATACGAGAATCCACATATTATTTTCAACAACGAAGGTCGTTCTATAACCTTATCACCCTTCAGTGGAGAAACTACAGCTTTATATATAAAAGGCGGTGACGGTAATTTTACAGTGACCAATAGTAATAAAAAAGCTATCCAAACCAACTTTGATGGTGAAAAAATAACCTTCAAGCCTGTTGGATTAGGAATTGCATTGATCAAAATTGAAGATAAATCCAACAATGTATACATATTGACTATTACAGTAAAATACTGGGAAGAAAATAATGTTGTCCATCAAAGAATATATATTATTCAAGGAAATAACTTAACGGTAGGCGATAAAAGCAAACTAGAAAAGGAAATGAAACAGTCTGATACGGAAAAAGGATATATATTTACCTATAAAGAACCTGCTGAAGCTGGAGGAACAATACGGGTATATTATCAGAATGATCAGCAAAAAGAAGCAGATTTTGAAAAAGAACATATTATTTTAGATGAAGAAAGTGCTATCACCATTGTAGGAAATACCAAACTTCGTGATTATTGGCGTGTAACAGTCAAAGATGATAATAGTATTTTCTATATTACACGAGATTTCTTCTCTCTTATCGGGCAACGGAGTGTAAGAGCCAACTTTACTCCTGCTCCAACCTATTGCTATATCAAAGATGTAACAAAAGAATATATAACTCAATATCCAGCTCTAGAACACGCATATATCATACAGGAAGTCGTTGGAAAAAGACAATAAATAACTTTATTGAACGGAAGAGTAGCTAATTCGGCCAAATATTAATTCAATCGCTTCGTCATATTCAATCAATAAGAAGTTTATTTCAAATATCCCAATAGTTTTTCCAACCATTGGGATATTTGAAATAAGTGATTATCTACATACAATTATGTTATCAACAGATCAATATTTTCAAGTTGTTTATAAATAGTAGTAAAAACACAATAGATTACTATTAAACAATTGATTAGCGTGTTGATAACTTTGTTTATTATCTATCACTTTCCTATCATATCAATAGTTAACTATACCAATCCCTGCATTATATCTGCTCAATCACTTCCATTATTTTAATAAAGGCAACTGATTCAACATATTGCCCCCACTCCCTCTATAATTTAAGCAGGTTCCAATACATCCAGATCAAAATGAACAACCACTTTAGACACTCCAATATTTTTCAACCATTCCAGTTCCTGAGCTATTATCGGCAACTTCCGTTGGTGACACCACACAATACCCAACTTCTTTTGACGTTCTTTCATCCCTTCATCCCCAGAGCGAAGACCTACAATCAACGCTTTCGAGGCCTCAATCTTTTCTCGGTAACAGGTTCATAATTTTCTCATCTCCCATTCCTAAACAAGCTTTCAAAGCTACTTCATGATAACCTTTATAGGCATCGTATAACAAATTCACATCAGGATGCGCGTCAATCCAAACAATAGCAACATTATCTTATAATAGTTATATTTTTATAATCAACAATTTAAATTCTGAAGGTTCCAAAAGTAAATCTTCTCCCCTGAACTTTCCATCCTTACGGAACGTTATAACTATGTAACTTTAAAACATTGCAGTTATGGAAAAATATTTAATACATAGCAACGAACTACATCTGATAGAAGCTGAAAAAATCCATCAGGCAGTAGAAAAAATGGTAGAATCACTTGATATGGCCGCAGGATCAACCAGTAATTTTGATCTCTATCAAGTCGTGGAAAAATACTTCACGGATCTGGAAAAGAGAAGGAAGATTAATCACCTACTAGGGATTAAAGAAGACAAATATGAATTGATTGAAGATTTCGGCATACAATAAAAGCTTGAATAACAAATCACATCAGACATAACATTTATATCAAAAATCACCACAGATTACTCACCCATACAAATAAAATTCAAAACATTTGATTATCATATTTCCTATTCTTTGAATATTTGCGTAATCTGTGGTAAAGTTTTTTATACTTTATAAGTTTGCTAATTCCTATAATTTTTATCAGTTACCCTTATGTACAGTAAGTTGCGGAAATGGGAAATTGATACCTTTCTCATTGAAAGTCTCGTAAATTGTCTTGTTGATATCAAAATAAACTCCCCAATAATCTTCACTCTTTACCCATACGCGAGCTACTACATTCACACTGCTATCACTCAGTGCATGAAGAGCAACAAATGGAGCAGGATCAGCCAAAATACGTTTATCAGCTGTCAGAATATCACTTACAATTCGTTCCACTTTTTCATAATCCTCACCATAATCGATACCAACGATCCACTCCACACGACGAGTTGCCTGATTGCTATAATTAGTCACTACTCCGCTACTCATAGCTCCATTCGGAACATAAATTACTTTATTATCTGCGGTAGCCAAAATAGTATGGAAAATCTGAATCTCTTTCACTGTACCGATTACATTCTGACTTTCAATCAGATCCCCAACCTTATAAGGTTTAAACAATAAGACAATCAATCCTCCGGCAAAGTTCTGTAAGTTACCAGACAAAGCATACCGACAGCGACACCGGCAGACGCCAACAAAGCTGCAAATGAAGTGGTTTCAACACCTAATGCACCAACAACAGAAATAATCAATAAGATGGTCAGCAGAATATTCACCAGACTTCTTACGAAGGTCTTGATACTTATATCAACTTTTCTTTTCTCCATCAACCGCGCAACAAACTTGTTGAGTAACGAGATAAGAAAACGCCCCACAATAAAAACAACGACCGCAATCAAAATACGTTCCCCGGCACGTATACCAAAATCAATCAGTTGTTGGGTAATAAGCGACAGTTTATCCAAACCATCTGCATCAGCAATCGCTTGTTTCAATAATTCATCAGCAGCTACCTGTGTAGAATCTGCTGCCAAAGTTGCTTGAAATAATAACATAATCTAATTATAAATTAAAATAAATACTTGTTTGCTTACATCTTTCAAGAAATTACAAAGTTACATTGTTTTTGTCAAATTTGAAAGTTATTTTTGTTTTACTCCTGCAAAAGCTGTAATTTCGCAGTCGATTCACCGAAGAGGGGGTGCCTTAATATGACGGGCTGAGAACATACCCATAGAATCTGAACCGGGTAATGCCGGCGTAGAGAATTAATAAATAAGCGCAATGAAAAAAATGATTATGATGACCGCTGCCTTTTTAGGCACAGGCATCGCTGTCCATGCACAAACGAGTGCGACTTCAGACAGTCTGAAAGTAATAAATCTGCAGGAAGTGCAGGTAGTATCTACACGTGCCACCTCTAAAACTCCTGTAGCTTTCACCAATATCGGTAAAGACGAACTAAAAAAAATAAACTTCGGACAAGATATTCCTTACTTGTTAAGTATGGCACCTTCTACTTTAACGACCTCAGACGCCGGAGCAGGTATTGGTTATACTACCCTTCGTGTTCGTGGTACAGACGGTACACGCATCAACATTACCGTAAACGGAATACCTATGAATGATGCCGAAAGCCATAACTTATTCTGGGTGAACATGCCGGACTTTTCTTCTTCCGTAAAAGACCTACAAGTACAACGTGGAGCAGGAACATCCACTAATGGCGCAGGTGCTTTTGGTGCCAGTGTGAATATGCAAACTGAAGGTGCTTCCATGAAACCGTATGCAGAGTTCAACGGTTCTTATGGCTCGTTCAATACACATAAAGAAACTGTAAAAATAGGTACAGGATTACTAGACAATCATTGGACTTTCGACGCACGTCTCTCAAATATCGGTACGGAAGGATACATTGATCGTGCCTCCGTTAATCTCAATTCATATTACCTACAAGGAGGATATTTGGCCGGAAACACATCAATAAAGTTGATCACATTTGCCGGAAAAGAAAAAACATATCATGCCTGGGGATATGCTACTAAAGATGAGATGAAGGAATTTGGAAGACGTTATAATCCTTGTGGAAAATACACTGATAAGGATAAAACAGTACATTATTATGACGACCAAACAGATAACTACCTGCAAAAAAATTACCAACTACTTTTCAACCATACCTTCTCTAATGCGTGGAATCTGAATGTAGCCTTGCATTATACTAAAGGAGATGGTTATTATGAAGAGTATAAAGAAGACAGATCATATTTGGAATATGGTTTGAAACCTTTCATATATAATGAGAAAGAAGTAGAAGAAAGCGACCTTGTACGTCAGAAAAAAATGGATAATAAATTCGGGGGTGGAGTATTTTCTCTCAACTATACAGACAATCGCCTGATTGCTTCTTTGGGTGGTGGGCTCAACCAATATCAGGGAAACAATTTCGGGAAAGTGATTTGGATAGAAAATTATATAGGTACACTCTCTCCAAATCATGAATACTACAGAAATAAATCGAAAAAAACGGATGGAAATATTTACTTGAAAGCCAGTTATGATCTGATTAGCGGATTGAGTGCTTATGCTGATTTACAATATCGCCACATTGATTACACGATTGACGGAACAAACGACAAATACGACTGGAATAAAAATATTCCTCAGCCGTTAGCAGTAGATAAGAAATTCAATTTCTTCAACCCAAAAATCGGACTAAATTGGAATATTACTCTTAATCATCGTGCTTATGCCTCTTTTTCTGTTGCACAGAAAGAACCGACACGAAACAACTATACAGAAGGTAATCCCGGCTCTTATCCTAAAGCAGAAAAATTACTTGACTATGAAGTGGGATATAGTTTTTCGAATCCTTGGCTAGCAGCAGGAGCCAACTTCTATTATATGGATTATACCGACCAGCTTGTCCTGACTGGAGCATTAAATGAGATAGGCGAACCATTGACAGAAAATGTTCCGAACAGTTATCGCATGGGATTAGAGCTGATGCTAGATATCAAACCATGTGAATGGTTTCAATGGGATATCAATGCTACATGGAGTAAGAATCGGATTAAGAACTTTATAGAAACCATTCCTATATACAACACGAAAGGGTATTTATCGGATATTGTCAGTACTCAACATAAGAGTACCCGCATTGCATTTTCCCCCGATTTTTTGCTCAACAATCGTTTTTCGTTTCATTTCAAAGGATTCGAAGCAGTATTACAATCTCAATTTGTGGGAAAACAATATATGACGAATGCAGAAGTGGAAGCACTAACATTGGACAAATACTTTGTTAGTAACCTGAATATCGCTTATACATTCAAACCCAAAAAATTAGTAAAAGACATTACTTTCGGAGTTACTATATATAATCTCTTCAATGAGGAATATGAGAACAATGGCTGGGCCTCCAGCTCTTACGAAAATGATGTGAATCATAGAATAGATGTTGCCGGTTACGCTGCACAAGCAGGAACCAATGTTATGGCACATCTTTCCTTCCGTTTTTAATTATATTATATGGAACTAAATTATCTCGAGATATTCGGAACAATCGTTGGTCTGGTCTACCTGTGGTTAGAATACCGGGCAAATATCTATCTGTGGATTGCAGGTATTATCATGCCTGCTATTTATATCTTTATTTACTATAAAGCAGGTCTTTATGCCGATTTTGGTATAAATATATACTATTTGATTGCCGCTATTTACGGATGGTTTTTCTGGATGTGGGGACACCGAAAAGAAAAAAGTAACTACACAAAAGCAGAAACAGCTAACAAGCCCACCAAATTACCCATCGTACACACTCCATGGAAATATTATCTCCCACTGACATTGGCTTTTCTTATTTCTTTTCTCGCATCGCCTGGATACTAATTAAATATACAGATAGTAATGTCCCTTGGCTGGATAGTTTCACCACTGCGTTAAGTATAGTAGGAATGTGGATGCTGGCACGTAAATACATTGAGCAATGGTTTGCCTGGATTCTTGTTGATATTGTTTGCTGCGGACTTTATATTTATAAAGATCTTTATTTCACCTCAGGATTATACGGACTTTACTCCATTATTGCTATCTTTGGCTACTTCAAATGGAAAAAACTGATGAAACAATTGCAATGATAAATGAACAATTTATACCAGAAGCTGTGGTACTTGCCAATGGTGAATATCCAACGGCTCCCCTTCCCTTAAAGATATTGAAGGAAGCTAAGTTTGTAATTTGTTGTGATGGTGCTGCCAATGAATATATAGCTCAGGGACATATTCCTGATATTATCATCGGAGATGGTGATTCTCTTTCATCTGCCAATAAAGAGCGATTTTTCTCTATCATACATCATATCTCCGATCAAGAAACAAATGACCAGACAAAAGCTGTCTATTTTCTTAAAGAAAAAGGATTTCATAAGATTGCCATTCTGGGTGCTACCGGAAAGCGAGAAGACCATACTCTTGGGAATATTAGCCTGCTTATCGATTATATGAGAAGTGATCTGGAGGTCCGGACAATCACGGATTATGGCGTGTTTATTCCGGCACAGCATACACAGACTTTCACTTCACAACCAGGTCAGCAAGTTTCAATTCTTAATTTCAGTGCCAAAAATTTAAAGGGAGAAGGCTTAGTTTATCCATTAAGCGACTTCACAAATTGGTGGCAAGGCACTTTGAACGAGGCCCTAACTAATGAGTTTACGATACATTGCAGTGGAGATTATCTTGTTTTTCTTGCCTATCAAATTTGAAAGACGAAACTAAGTTTTCCATCTACAGTAGTTTTAAAGCATTATGCTATAGCCATGAGCTACTCATTTTTAGACAAAAATATTATTAGGAGGTGATTTAAACTTTCTATATACTTCATTCCTTATTGTTCTTTTATACATATATTTAAGATAGACTCATTTCTTCACCTCGTTTATTACATCTATCAATACTTTTCACTATCACCGAAGAGTTACGAGTGGCTTAAAATCGCAGTAAGAGAAAAAAAGGATAATTACTGTATATCCTGAAATTTCTTTAATAAGCCAGGCCCTCTAGAGCATTATTATGGGAATATTTATTATAGTTTTTTAATGTCCCAATATAAATTAACGTTTAACGTTATCGTACACGAAGGAAAAACACTATATTTGCTACCATTAAAAACAACTTATCTCGACACATTTAAAAGACACTTTATATTACTAATATCATGGAGAAATCAAGAAGAACATTTCTTAAGAAAAGCCTTGCTGGTGCCATCCTTTTGGGAACAGGCGGTTTAGCTCATGCAGAATTACCGGAACCGACAAAATCAAAGGCTCGGAAAGCTGTTAATCCATTCCATTTAGGAATGGCGGGTTTTACCTTTGCTAAATTTGATATAGATACTACTTTAAAGACTTTGAAACGTCTGGGTGTTCATTATCTATGCATCAAAGATTTCCATTTGCCATTCAACAGTACTGACGAGCAAATTAAAGCTTTTCATGAAAAATGCGCGACTCATAAAGTGACAGGATATGCTGTGGGTCCCATCTATATGAAAAGTGAAGCAGAAATAGATCGTAGCTTCGAATATGCCAAGCGTGTGGGTGTGAAAACAATTGTAGGAGTTCCTAATTATGAGTTACTTCCTTATGTCGATAAAAAGGTCAAGGAATATGATTTTAAATATGCCATCCATTTACATGGACCAGATATTAAAACATATCCGGATGCTACAGATGTTTGGGAACATACAAAAGACTTAGATCCGCGTATTGGCATGTGTTTGGATATAGGCCACGATTTGCGTAACGGTTGTGATCCGGTTGCGGACTTGAAGAAGTATCATACACGTGTCTTTGATATGCATATTAAAGATGTAACGGATTCCACAAAAGCCGGACATGCCATTGAACTCGGACGTGGTAAAATAGATTTTCCTGCATTGGTTAAGATGATGCGGAAAGTAAAATATACCGGAATGTGCAGTCTTGAATATGAAAAGGATATGAGTGATCCATTTATGGGTATAGCCGAATCAATCGGTTATTTCAAAGCAGTATCAGATCTATCATAAGAAAGATCATAAAAATTACCATTTACGAGGTTTACGTTCGGACTATTCGAATGTAGACCTCGTATTTTATTGTCTATAATTCATCAATTATAAAAATAAACGCATTTTTTACCTTGTCTATTAATAACTGGAATCTATGAGTCCGACACTAGAGCTTATGGCTTTACCAAAGGCTTTTCTGACTGATTCTCGAAGATGATGCATCAATTAGGATACCCTCATTGAGCTTTTGGATGAGCCAAATATTCGCCAAGTACTTTTTCAACTTGTTTACTTTCAGCGATAACCAAAACTTTAGTTTATCTTTGGCTGCCAGCATCACGCTTTAAGGTTTCCTCTTTCTCTGCATCATTCATGCGAGTAGGAAAGAATGCTTCATCAAGTTCTATATCACCTGAAAGTTGATAGATTTTCTCCCGTTTCCCCATGATGTCTCTTAACTTCATCATCACTAACCACACAGACGGATATTGTTCCATACCTAACTGGTGTTGCACTTCTTTGGCTGAAAGAACTTGCTTGATTGAAGTCATCAAGTGCATTGTGTAGAACCACCAAAACGAAGAGACTGCTTACTATATTCCATGACTGTGTCTTTTGTAAGAGCAATGCGATGACGGCATTTTGTACACTCGAATGCTTACTTTCCTTTTAACCAATTATAATAAGATGTGCAAGCGCATTTGGGGCATCTGGGCAATAGTGGCTCCTTTATTATTCAAAAATAATCTATACAACTTTCTTCCGTAGGAAAACGTTTGTCAAATTGATTCAGCAACATTACTTCTACATTCATGATTTGCACAAATTTACAAAATATTTTGAGGTTCATAAAAGATTGGGAAACTCTTCACCACACAGAGAAATATTATTACTTCATTACTATGCTGTTTATATTTCCAGTTGAAGAAATTTCATTAGATAAAAAATACCCTGACATAAATTATCCAATTAGGAAATCAACATCAGGGTAATATAGGATAGAAGTTATTCCATATGTTTACGATAATTCATTCCCTTCGACCTTAGTGATTTTTTTCTAGTATTGGCATAGGCAAAAGTAAAACAGTGGAATAAACTTTTTTATCTTTGAAATAAACATCTAATACTTTAAATATTTCTTTCAAATAACCATGTTTAAGGAACTCTTTACCAGAAAGACATAAAGATTTAAATCTTTTTTCTCCTTTGGTATACCTAATTAATATATACTGAGTTCTCCCTTTTCTTTTATCTTCCTCAGAATAATTCCGATAATAAAAGTCTCTAGTATCTTTTATTCGTTGTGTCAAAACAGATTCATATTCAGAATTCTCTATTATTTTCTTGTTTTGATTATAAAAGAAAAAACGTTTATTTCTACGAAATAGCATACTTTTTAGAAAATTACTCAAATCCCAGCAAATATCAGCAGTATAATTCACAGAAAGTCCATCTCTTAGACATCGTAAATCAAAATTATTATTTTTGTTTTCTATAATTATATACTTCTCATTATATTTTAGATATTTCAATGTATTTATAAAGGAATGTCCACAAGTCACAAAGTCTTGGTATTGGGAATTTGTAACTTCACATTCATTGATAGGTTCTATGACATAACAAGTTAGAATATTGTCAATGACACTCCATAAATAACATTCAATATCCTCTATATTATGAGGATATTCAAAATAAGTATAATAATAACCTTCCACAGCCTTTGATATATTCCAAGACATATCCTCCATTGGTGATTCTTTTGAAGTACTTTGAGCTTCAACTTTACCCTGTGTTAGAACCAAAAAAAGTAAAAAAACAACTATAGATTTCATTTCTTCAAGAATAATTTATTATATTTATCTAAAAGAACTTTACTTTGAGCTGAATTGTATTTCAAATGGATTATGTCGCAATTTGATTTATTCATAATTCGAATGTGATACCATGGTTTACTATCACCGAAATAACCATGTATAAGCTTAGGCATATCAGAATCACCAATCCAGTCTACTATAGTTCCAATCATTTTACCATGAACATAATACACACCACTAGTACTGTTTTCATACATAATAGAATAATTATTTCTTTGTGAATCTATTCCTAAATATTTAGATTCTTTAGGTTCTATTCCTTGTATAGAAAAATCTGTTCTTGGAAGACCAATGGATTCTCCATACATACCTGAACTCTCTATTTGTGAATCATCTTTCTTCATTATAGCTTCATCTATTTTTTGATATATCATTCCTTCAAAAGAATCCGCAATCTTTTGGCTTCCAAATAAACTATAATAAACATTGTTATTTGCATAAGTTTTACCTAAATAAACTCCATCACTCATTTGTTTATCAAGTTCTTTCTGAGAATGAATGTCTGTACTATAGAAATATTCCCATTCATCATCATCATTCTCCTTGTCTTTTCGACGCTTATACCAATCCTGACCGTTAAAATCAATTCTACCTATCGGTTCATTATCACAATAATTATAGAGACTAGAAGCGCAATATTTCTCACTCATCGGATCCACCACATGCCACCTTCCTATCGTCGCATCATAATGCCTTGCCCCATAATCATACCAGTTCAGCCCATTCCTCGTATCCAACTCCTTACCATTATACTTATAAGACTGAACACTATTAGTTGAAGTAAACGTCCCCCCAAACGGATAGTACGCATTCGTCTCCTCCACATTACCATCTTGTCTGCCACAACCCTTACATTCCCCTGATGATCCTTCAAATAGAAATGGAACTTCTTATCAGGGAAACTCACATAGCCGGCTTCATTAAGCAACATCCTCAACACCCCATTCTCATAGACCGCATTGCCACAGTAATCCGTTGTCAAAGTAGCAGCACCCGTCTTATGCACCGTACGCAGCTTTATTCCGTCAGCAGCATACTCATACCGGATACTGTTACCATTCGCAAAGGTTACCTCATCAGGCAAATTTAAACAATTATATCCGATACTACTAATATTCTTGTTTAAATCTTTAATCAGATTCCCATTCTTATCATAAGCATATTCCACCGTCTGATTGGAGTTGTCTTTAAATTCCGTACCATTCCCATAGACCGAGTTTGTGCAGGCATCCCTGACCGCCTGCAACCGGTTACCGTTATACGTCAAAGTCAGATGATCGATCATCCATAACTGCCTGCAACCGTCTGTCCGTAACGCCAGAATATTCCCCATCTTGTCATACCCCGTAACCTGCTCATTGAACCGGTCCGTATTAGCGGCAAGCGTAGCGCCTTCCCCGTAGAGGACATCCTTCAACCTGGAAAGCCCGTCATACGTAAAACGATATCCTCTTTGACTGGTTTCCACTCCCGACTGCCACGACATACTGCTGATGTTTCCATTATAGCAGGGAGTATTCCCCGTTATCGCCTCCTGATAGTTCAGCGTTTGACTGAACAACGTTCCTGTAATACTCTTCGTCCACGAACGAATGTTATACGCATACTCCGTTTTCAGTTTCGCGTTTCCGTTCCGGCCGTCCGACTTCAAGCGTCCCACTTCATCATAGGTGTTGTTCACCAGGGTCACCACCGCGTCATTGTCCAACTGATAGGTAGTCCTTAACAAACGTTCCCCCTGATCATAGGTATGGGTATATACTTCCGTCCGGGTATCCGCCCCGACCGTATGCACCTTCCTGACTTGTGTGGGATCCCCCGGGAAGTCGTAGGCGGTAAATATCTTATCCTCCCCTCCCAGAGAGTTGTTTCCCCGCTACTGGATCAAACGTCCCCGCTCATCGTAATACAGTACCGAGTACAGGTATCCCGATACTGCTCCGCTGCTGTTCAGTTTCGCCGTCAGCGTTCCCGTTAGCAATCCTTTGACTCCCACTGTCCTGAGCTCATCATATCCTGCTACTTTTTCGTAAGCAGTGGCAGCGCCCGAAGGAATTCCATTGGATCCTATAAAGCTATATCGGTCATAATAATTCACGCCCAACACGACAGGAGTGGTCAAGGCAACCTGTGCGGGCAGCGTATAACCTTTCAGTTCATTCGTCCGGTTGTCTCCTGTTAACCGGGTAACTTTTACGACCACGTTCTTGAACGGGTCATTTGTATAATCTAGTGTATTCCTGCAGGTCCCTGTCAGGACGATCCTTCCAAAAGCATCCGGTATACTGAAGGACCATTCCCCTTTGGCACATTGCTCGCTGTCTTGTACGAAGACTGGATGGTCGGCAACATCATAACCGCATATTTAGAGGGATAAGTTATCACATATGAAATGATACCCTAATATAAGTTGTCTAATAAAGATAACATATATCAGGGTATGACAATTTTTCAATATTACTTCAATTTTACTAAAATGTAAACTTGATTTTATGGATTATTTGTATACTTCTGCCCTTATAAATTTCCCACTTTCATCATAATATTTCCATTCACCGTACTTAACTGACATGTCTGATTCTGGAGCATCTCCTTCTGACCATAAAAGCCAGCCTTCCTCTTGAACATTTCCATTGGGATAATAGCCAAAACTGCGACACTTATAATCGGGAACATATCTTTTTTTATCTCCTTCATTAATAATTGAGGCTGTGTTTTTAGAGAAATCTTTGAAAATCATCCATAAAGCTCCCATGTCGTTAAAGAAATACCATGTTCCACACCTTTTATCATCCAGATACTCTCCAAAAATATATAATTTTCCATCGCTGTTAAATTCTTTGTATACTCCAGACAACATACCATTTTTAAAATAACTCTCTCTTATCCAGTAAGTACTTTTTTCTACCCAAAATCCTTCTTTTTGCCCCTTATTATTAAATTGATTCTTTTTATAAGAAAGACTTACTTGGGAAAATGCGCTATAGAAAGACATCATTAATAAAAAAGTAGCAGAAACTTTAATTAAATTAATTTTTCTCATATTCTATCTTATTTTTGAATTAAAAAAACTAGATCTTGAACCATTCATTATAAAATTGAATGCCGGAAGTCGGTTCCCATTTACTGGCGTTGAAAATGTTCTTGAAACTGTAACACTAACGGAATTTGACCGTTGGATATTGTTATCAAAATTGCTTATAAAATTAGACCAAGCATTAACATCAATAAGTAAGCAACCTTGGGATACACCATTTTTCCCATTGTTAATAGTACCTGTATAATTAAGATAACCTGCATAATGTATATCAATACCTGTAGCAAATGTTCTTCCATCCTGATATGCTGGATTAGTCATTCCTAACTCTAATGTTTGAGACTTAGCTCTTATGTCTCTCATCTTTAAGGCTGTATAATTTCTTTTTGAACCATGATGAGTTCCTACATTTGCCTCGTAAATACCTCAGGAACCGTTGCAAAAACTTCTGGATCGGAGGGGTTGGTAGAAGCATCATACTCTAGAGTCGTTCCGTCAGCTAGATATACAGTCGCAGTAGAAGAACCTATATTATAGTTTTTCTTAGAATCAAAAGTGCCATTATCAGAGAAAAAAATAGCTTGTGCATATAATCCTTTCTTCAATGAGCCATCTTCATTATATGATTCTTCCTCTGACACCCATTCATAACCATTATATTTTCTTTTTCCATCATGGTCTTCATCATATGTTAACCGCCATGCTAATCCTGTTAGATCAATATACTTTATTGGATTGTTCGCACAATACATATAAAGACTAGAATTATAATACTTTTCACTCATCGGATCCACCACATGCCATCTTCCTATCGTCGCATCATAATGCCTCGCCCCATAATCATACCAGTTCAACCCATTCCTCGTATCCAACTCCTTACCATTATACTTGTAAGGCTGAACACTATTAGTTGAAGTAAACGTCCCCCCAAACGGATAATATGCATTCGTCTCCTCTACATTACCATCCTTGTCCGCCACAACCCTTACATTCCCCTGATGATCCTTCAAATAGAAATGGAACTTCCTATCC
>NZ_BAKK01000004.1 GCF_000614145.1 Bacteroides faecichinchillae JCM 17102
TAAAAAAGTAAGCACGCTGAACTTACCAATAAATTCGTTTAATATCAAAAAGCCTTCCGATACAGCACTTCGATCTCTTCCACAGATGTAGGACGCGGATTACCACCTGTACAAACATCATTGAAAGCAGCAACCGCCAATGCCGGAATATCTTCTTCTTTCACATTAATCTCATGCAATTTCTGCGGAATACCAATACTAAGAGATAATGCTTTCACTGCATCCACAGCAGCTTTCACCCCTTCAATTTCTGTCATCCCCTCCGTATTTACTCCCATTGCCTTAGCAATATTAATATACTTCGGAGCAGCCGGAGACTCAGCATTATACTCCATCACATAAGGCAAAAGCAAAGCGTTAGCCACACCATGCGGAGTATCATAAAAAGCACCCAACGGATGAGCCATTGAGTGCACGATTCCCAAGCCTACATTAGAAAATCCCATACCGGCAATATATTGAGCCTGAGACATTGCTTCACGGGCAGCCACATCTTTACCATTATCTACAGCTGCTTTCAGATTCTGAGCAATCATTTCAATAGCTTTCAGTTCAAACATATCACTCATTGCCCAAGCACCCGGAGTGATATAACTCTCAATGGCATGAGTCAAAGCATCCATTCCTGTCGCAGCCGTCAAACCTTTTGGCATAGAATACATCAATTCGGGATCTACAATAGCCACAGCAGGAATATCGTTCGGATCCACACAAACCATCTTTTTACGAGCATCTTCATCAATAATCACATAATTGATAGTCACTTCGGCAGCAGTTCCCGCCGTTGTTGGTAATGCGAAAGTAGGTACCGCTTTATTTTTAGTATCAGCTACCCCTTCCAGCGACTTTACGTCTGCAAAATCCGGATTATTAACTACAATACCAATACCTTTTGCTGTATCTATGGAAGAACCTCCTCCCAACGCAACGATAAAGTCAGCACCAGAAGCCTTGTAAGCTTTCACTCCATTCTGAACATTGGCAATAGTAGGATTAGCTTTTACATCACTATAGAGTTCATAAGGAATATGATTATCATCAAAAACCCTTATAATTTCAGCAGCAACACCAAACTTAATTAGGTCTTTATCAGTTACAAAAAATGCTTTTTTAAAGCCACGTCGAGCAGCTTCAACAGCAATCACACTTCTACATCCCGCACCGAAATAAGAAGTTTCATTTAAAATAATCCGATTCATAGTTTGTTGTATTTTTAAAAGAGCGTCTATTCTTTAGAACTATTATTTAGGCAATTTGAAGGCAACACTCATCTCCTTCATCTGCTCCTGACTCATTCCATCCGGTTCGAAGCCTATATTTTTGGCAGCAATATAAATCAACGCTGATTTATTTAACACATCAATCTGGTCAAAAGCTTGCATTACATCGCAATCCACAGCAAACACACCATGTTTTTCCCACATCACCACATCATAATCCTGCAATTCTTTAATCGTAGCTTCCGCCAATTCTACCGAACTTGGTAATTTATAAGGAATAATACCCAAACCACGAGGACAGAATGCCTTCGTTTCGGGAATCATACTCCACAATAAATTAGTAGCTACATCTTTCTCCAGAAATTTCTGACAATGCGTCATTGCAATCAACTCAATTGGATGAGTATGTACCGACGCTTTATAAGGAGAGTTTTTACTCAATAAATCATTGTGCACACTCAAATGAGAAGGTAATTCCGAAGTGGGGGCAACCGGTTCGTCCGCAATGATAACATAACTGGCACAGTCATCCAGAATTCGGATCACCGAACCGTTCTCCATCGGCCAACGAGCCAAGTCACGCATACGTTTATTCGTTCCCTTACAATAGAAATAACATCCTTTGAGATAAGGCAATGTCACTCCGATAGCTTTCACTTCACTAATCGGTTTCATCTCACGAATTTCATCATCTACAAACTCAGTGATATTAACAGTGATATTACCACCATTACGTTCAGCCCATCCTTTTTGCCACAAGTATCCGGCCACCTCAGCTACCTTATTTACTTCTTTAGCTAATGCCGGGCGATTCTCTAAAATTGACTTCATTATATATTTATTTTTAATTAGGTGCGGATTACACTAACTCCCACAGATTCAATTACTATTTGAAACATCTGTATCATTTGTGCAATCCTTACCTAAAATTTTAAAACAAATTCGGAAAGATCAGTGAGAAGATCAGCACTACTAATCCGCAAACCAAAACTACAATTGTCTTAGTAGACACTCCCTTCCACTCTTTCAAGATCATTCCCCAAACGTTGCTAAAAGTTACGTTCAATGCCATCAGAATACACCATGAAAATGCTAATAACACAGGACTTCCTGTCAGGAAACTCTTACCCATTTCCAATCCGAAAAACTGCATATACCACAAAACTCCCGCCAAAGCACAGAACACCAAATTATTTCCCCATACCTTTCCTTTAGCATAATCCCCCATGGATTTATTGGAAATATTTTGCTGTAAACAGTAAGCTGCATTCGTCAAAAATCCCCCAAAAGTGACTAAGAAGATAACAGGAAGTCCTGCGTAAAGCCCATCTACTCCACCTACTAAAGCAGCTTCCTTAATAGGTATTCCTGCATCTAATCCTAAAGCAAAACATGCACTCATTACACCGGCCAACAATGCTACCAACAATCCTTTTGTCAAAGCAAAGTCCTTAACTGCAGCACGTTTTTCTTCTTCACTCATATTCTGTGAACGCAGACCACCTGCATAACCAATAATAGCGATACCTGCCAACGTAATACAAACTCCCAAAAGCAATATCAGTCCATTACCCTCGAATAAATTCGTTCCGGCAAAAATAGCAGGAAAAAGCGTTCCAAATCCGGCACAAGTACCCAAAGCGATACTTTGTCCTAACGCAACACCCAGATATCTCATAGAAAGTCCAAAAGTCAATCCCCCAACTCCCCACAATATACCATAGACAATACTCATTCCAGCCCCCCCTGCGCTCCACAAATCAAGTAAACTACTTCCCTGCGGAATACCCATCAATGATCCGAGAAACGGAAATACTAACCAAGCAAACACACCTTGAACCAACCAGAAACTTCCCAGTTCCACCCCTTTACCTTTTTAATAGGTACATAGGAACTGGACTGACAAAAGCTGCCGATAGCTATAATGATCAAACCAATTAAAATATCCATCACTTATCGTTTAGAAGTTACGTCAGCTTCATATTTTTGAATCTCAACAATGAAATCCTCACCCACCGGGACACTATTCTTCAAGCAGAACATATCCCATACAGCATTCCAAGGCAACGATTTAGATTCTTCGAGCAGAGCCAAACGTTCGAACAATTGATCATTTGCTTCGTATTCGCGCAGTTTTGCCAATGGTTCAAGCAATGCTTGCATCAGGCATTTTTGAGTTGCACGACTACCAATAACATAAGCGCCAATACGGTTAATGCTTGCATCGAAATAATCAAGACCAATATGCACTTTATTAAGAGCATCGCAACGTACGATTTCCTTGCACAAATCTAAAGTATCATCATTCATGATAGTTACATGGTCGCTATCCCAACGAACCGGGCGACTCACGTGCAACATAATTTCCGGAATAAACAACAGCAAAGAAGAAATCTTATCCGCTACACTTTCCGTCGGATGGAAGTGACCAGTATCCAGTGTCACAATCTTATTGCGAGTTGCACCATAACCAATGTAGAAGTCATTCGAACCTACTGTATAACTTTCCAAACCGATGCCAAACACTTTAGATTCGATGCAGTCTCTCATATTCTTATATTCTGTAGCAAAAATCTGATCCAGAGAATCCTTCAACAATGCACGATATTTCATACGATTTACCGTAATATCTTTGCTACCATCATGTATCCACAAATTCATGATACAAGGATCTCCTTGACGCTTACCCATTTCCTCAGCGATAGCACGACAACGTTTTGTATGTTCAATCCAAAAGTCACGAATACTCTTGTCGGGATTTGACAAAGACAAATTACCAGACTTCGGATGAGAGAAAGAAGTAGAGTTGAAATCCAACTTCATATTATGTTCCGCCGCCCACTGCATCCAGCTCTCAAAATGCTCCGGTGTCACCTGATCACGATCACAAACTGTCCGCCGAAGTCTCCATAAATCTCATGCAAATTCAGTCGATGAGTACCCGGAATATAAGAAGCAGCTTTTAAAACATCTTGTCTGAGTTCTTCAATATTGCGAGCTTTTCCCGGATAATTACCGGTTGCCTGAATACCTCCGGTCAATTCTCCGGCTGATTCAAATCCGGTTACATCGTCAGCTTGCCAGCAGTGCAATGACAATGAAATCTTCTGCAAATCTTCCAACGCTTTATTTACATCTACACCTATAGCTGCATAACGCTCTACAGCAATTTCATACGCTTTCTGAATCAGTTCTTCTTTTTTCATGATATTCTTATTCTTTAATAGTTAATATATTCTGTCGTTTATTTAATTGGGGCGAATACAATTTTTAAATTGAATATATGCCGCATCCCATGCTTCTGTATCTCTTGGTTGATAAGTATTCAACGGAATAGAACGATGGATCAATTGACGCATTCCCGCCACATCCGTTGCTTCTCCTGCAGCCATTGCCTGAATCATCACATTACCAATGGCGGTAGCTTCGGACGGACCGGCTACGACCGGTATATCAATCGCATTTGCCGTAAACTGATTTAGCAAATCATTTCGACTTCCCCCTCCAATCACGTGCAATGTTTCAATCGGATGTGGAGATAATGCACACAAGTTTTCCAGCACCTGTCTATAGCGCAAAGCGAGACTTTCAAAAATACAACGTACAATTTGTCCACGTCGCTCAGGGACGGGTTGCCCGGTAGTACGGCAATATTCCATAATAGCCTGTTCCATATTGACAGGATTTGCAAAGCAATCATCATCCGGATTGATCAGGCTACGAAATGGTTCGCTAGTTTCTGCCTCACTAATCAATTCAGAATAACTTGTTTCTCCCCAATTCAAGCGAGAACGCTCAAGCAGCCACATTCCACAAATATTTTTAAGCAGACGGATCGTTCCTTCCACTCCTCCTTCATTCGTAAAGTTTAAAGACTCTGTTTCAGCATTAATCACAGGAGCATCCGTTTCAACTCCCATCAACGACCAAGTGCCACTACTTAGATAAGCAAAGTTACGATCGAGTGCCGGAACAGCAGCTACCGCAGAGCCTGTATCATGTCCGGCTACTGCAATTACAGGAATTGCGCCCAATCCAGTTATCTTTTGTACTTTCTCCGTCAATACACCTACTTTCTCACCCGGAAAAACAAAACGCCCGAAGTTCTTTTCCTTCAATCCTACAGCTTCCAGTAGATCCGGTTCCAGACGACGGGTATACGCATTCACCAATTGTGCGGTTGAAGCAATAGTATATTCCGTCACCATCTCCCCTGTTAGCATATAACTCAACGCATCCGGCATAAAGAGAATTTTATCCGTAGCTTCTAATGCACTATCCTGATTACGTCTTAACGTATCCAATTGGAAAATTGAATTAAAATTCATTATTTGTATACCAGTTTTTGCATACACTTCACTACGAGAGATACGAGCGAACAAAACTTCCGGTGCACCTACCGTATGTGGATCACGATAAGCATAAGGCTGCCGAAGTAGGTTTCCATCCTTTCCGACACAAACAAAATCTACCCCCCATGTATCTATCCCGACAGAAGTAATAGATTCTCCACTATGTGCTACCAGCTTCAAACCCTCGATAATGTGGCGATATAATGCATAAATATCCCAATAGAAATGTCCACCCACTTCAATCAAATGGTTGGAGAAACGATTGATTTCTTTCAATTCTAATCCGCTCTCTGTAAAAGTTCCTAAGATGGTACGACCACTTGTCGCCCCCAAATCGACTGCAAAAAAGTTTTGTTTCATGGTATTTTGTCTCAATATATAAGGTACTCGTTTTTTCTGATGTTACAAAGATAAACGATGTCCCGCTTTTACCCCTTATATTTTTTGATTGAAAGCGTACACTTTTTGACACGAGTACACAAATAAAACCAGGTAGTTATCGAGATAAAACTCTCCTTAAGACAAAGGAATATGATCATTTATTCACTTTTTCTCCACTTTTATGCAAAAAACTTTAGTTTTATGCATCTTTTCTCCAAATTATTGCATACTTTTGCGCCATTCTTAGAATAATTATACAATGAAGAAGAAAGCAAATCGGTTAGACGCCATCAAAATGATTATCTCAAGCAAAGAGCTGGGTTCTCAGGAAGAACTGTTGCAAGAGCTGAACCGTGAGGGCTTCGAGCTGACTCAGGCCACCCTCTCTCGTGACTTAAAACAGCTGAAAGTAGCAAAAGCAGCCAGCATGAACGGCAAATATGTTTATGTATTGCCGAACAACATCATGTATAAGCGATCCACTGACCAAAGCGCTGGTGAAATGTTACGTAACAACGGATTTATCTCTCTGGATTTTTCCGGCAACATAGCCGTGATACGTACCCGCCCCGGTTATGCAAGCAGCATGGCTTATGACATTGACAACCATGAATTCAACGAAATTATGGGAACCATTGCCGGAGATGACACCATTATGTTGGTATTGCGCGAAGGAGTTTCAGCAAGTAAAGTGCGCCAACTTTTGTCACTTATCATTCCGAATATCGAATAACTATACATATTTATATATTAAATAAAGAAATGGATACTCAACAAATAGATGTTATGGTAGCCGACGCCTCACATGAGGTATACGTTGACACTATTTTGGATACAATCAGAAAAGCTGCAGCAGTTCGTGGAACCGGTATCGCAGAACGCACACACGAATATGTCGCAACAAAAATGAAGGAGGGTAAAGCAATTATCGCATTATGTGGCGATACATTCGCAGGCTTCACCTACATTGAGTCATGGGGCAACAAACAATATGTAGCCACGTCCGGTCTGATTGTCCATCCTGATTTCCGTGGACTAGGATTGGCCAAACGCATCAAACAAGCTTCATTTCAATTGGCACGTCTCCGATGGCCGAAGGCTAAAATCTTTAGTCTGACCTCCGGAGCAGCAGTGATGAAGATGAATACAGAATTAGGATACGTTCCTGTCACCTTCAATGAATTAACAGATGACGACTCCTTCTGGAAAGGTTGCGAAGGATGTATCAATCATGATATATTGGTAGCCAAAAATCGGAAATTTTGTATTTGCACAGCCATGTTGTACGATCCTAAAGATCCGAAAAACGTAAAAAAAGAACAAGAAAGAAACAACATTTAAAAGATACAGCACTATGGAAGAGAAAAAGAAAAAAGTAGTGGTGGCCTTCAGCGGCGGTCTGGACACATCGTTCACCGTTATGTACCTCGCTAAAGAAAAAGGTTACGAAGTTTACGCTGCTTGTGCCAACACAGGCGGTTTCAGTGAAGAACAACTGAAAACTAACGAAGAGAACGCCTATAAACTGGGAGCAGTAAAATACGTCACATTGGACGTTACTCAGGAATACTACGAAAAAAGTCTGAAATATATGGTTTTCGGAAATGTGCTGCGTAACGGTACTTATCCGATCTCTGTCAGCTCGGAACGTATCTTCCAAGGTCTTGCTATTGCCCGCTATGCCAACGAAATTGGTGCGGATGCCATAGCACATGGTTCTACCGGAGCAGGTAATGACCAGATTCGTTTTGACATGACTTTTCTTGTATTGGCTCCTAATGTAGAGATCATCACATTAACCCGTGACATGGCATTGAGCCGTCAGGAAGAAATAGATTACCTAAACAAAAACGGTTTCAGTGCTGACTTCACCAAACTGAAGTACTCTTATAATGTAGGTTTATGGGGAACTTCCATCTGTGGAGGTGAAATTCTCGATTCAGCACAGGGATTGCCGGAAAGTGCTTATCTAAAACATGTAGAAAAAGAAGGTAGCGAACAACTTCGCCTTACTTTTGAAAAGGGTGAACTGAAAGCGGTCAATGACGAGAAATTCGATGATCCGATCAAAGCCATCCAAAAAGTAGAAGAAATCGGTGCTGCTTACGGTATCGGACGTGACATGCACGTAGGTGACACAATTATTGGTATCAAAGGTCGTGTAGGTTTCGAAGCAGCCGCTCCGATGCTGATTATCGGCGCACACCGTTTCCTTGAAAAATATACATTAAGCAAATGGCAACAATATTGGAAAGATCAGGTAGCCAACTGGTACGGAATGTTTCTACACGAAAGTCAATATTTGGAACCAGTGATGCGTGATATTGAAGCGATGTTGCAGGAAAGCCAACGTAACGTGAACGGAACAGCTATTCTCGAACTTCGTCCATTATCTTTCTCTACTGTAGGTGTAGAATCGAAAGACGACCTTGTGAAAACGAAATTCGGAGAATATGGTGAAATGCAAAAAGGTTGGACTGCAGAAGATGCCAAAGGCTTTATTAAGGTTACGTCTACACCTTTACGTGTTTACTACAATAACCATAAAGACGAAGAAATATGATTAGAGCAGGAATCATTGGAGGTGCAGGATATACAGCAGGCGAATTAATTCGTCTGCTACTCAACCATCCGGAAACCGAAATCGTATTTGTTAACAGCAGCAGTAATGGCGGCAACAGAATTACTGATGTACACGAAGGACTTTACGGAGAAACAGACTTGAGGTTTACTGACCAGTTACCATTAGACGAAATTGACGTTCTATTCTTCTGTACAGCTCACGGAGATACAAAGAAATTTATAGAAAGTCATAATATACCGGAAGATTTGAAAATCATCGACCTCTCTATGGACTACCGTATCAAGAGCGACGATCATGATTTTATTTACGGTCTGCCGGAACTGAATCGGCGTGCGACTTGCACTGCAAAGCATGTAGCTAATCCGGGTTGCTTTGCGACTTGCATTCAGTTAGGACTTCTTCCACTTGCCAAAAACCTGATGCTGACAGACGATATAATGGTAAACGCCATTACTGGAAGTACAGGTGCCGGCGTAAAACCGGGGGCCACCAGTCATTTCAGTTGGAGAAACAACAATATCAGTGTTTACAAAGCTTTCGACCACCAACACGTACCGGAGATCAAGCAATCTTTGAAACAATTGCAAACCAGCTTTGATTCGGAAATTGATTTTATCCCTTACCGGGGTGACTTTCCACGTGGTATATTTGCGACACTTGTAGTTAAAACGAAAGTATCTCTCGAAGAGATCGTTCGAATGTACCAAGAGTACTACGAGAAAGATTCATTTGTACACATTGTCGATAAAAACATTGACCTGAAACAAGTGGTAAATACAAACAAGTGTCTGATACATCTAGAAAAACACGGTGATAAACTGTTAGTTATCTCATGTATCGACAATTTATTAAAAGGTGCAAGCGGTCAGGCTGTGCATAATATGAACCTGATGTTTAATCTGGAAGAAACCGTAGGATTACGTTTGAAGCCGTCCGCTTTTTAAAACAAAAGAAATATGAAACTATTCGATGTATATCCTTTATACAATATCAATATTGTTAAAGGAAAAGGCTGTAAAGTCTGGGATGAAAACGGAGTAGAATATCTAGATCTCTACGGAGCCATGCCGTAATCTCTGTCGGACACGCTCATCCACACTATGTAGAGATGATAAGTAACCAAGTTGCAACACTTGGTTTCTACTCAAACTCAGTGATCAATAAGCTTCAGCAACAGGTAGCCGACCGACTTGGCAGGCTTTCCGGTTACGAAGATTATAGTCTCTTCCTGATCAACAGTGGTGCCGAAGCAAACGAGAATGCTCTGAAACTTGCCTCTTTCCACAACAGACGTACTAAGATCGTTTCTTTTAGCAAAGCATTTCATGGACGCACTTCATTGGCAGTAGAAGCAACAAACAATCCTTCTATCATTGCTCCAATCAACAACAATGGCCACGTAACATATCTCCCGTTGAATGACATCGAGGCGATGAGACAAGAGTTAGCAAAAGGAGATGTATGTGCCGTTATTATTGAAGGGATACAGGGAGTCGGGGGAATCAAAATACCGACTACCGAGTTTATGCAGGAACTCCGCAAAACTTGTACTGAAACTGGTACTATTTTGATTTTGGATGAGATCCAAAGCGGCTACGGACGAAGTGGAAAATTCTTTGCGCACCAATACACAGGTATTCAGCCAGACATTATCACAGTAGCCAAAGGGATAGGAAACGGGTTCCCAATGGCAGGAGTATTAATCAGCCCAATGTTTACACCTATCTACGGACAACTAGGAACTACATTCGGTGGTAACCACCTAGCATGTGCTGCTGCCTTGGCCGTAATGGACATTGTAGAAAAAGAAAACCTGATAGATAATGCAGCTAAAGTCGGCAACTATTTGCTGGAAGAACTGAAAAAATTTCCTCAAATCAAAGAAGTACGTGGACGCGGATTGATGATCGGACTTGAGTTTGATGAACCGATCAAAGAGTTACGCAGCCGGCTCATCTATGATGAGCACGTATTTACCGGAGCTAGTGGAACAAATGTACTTCGCTTACTTCCCCCTCTTTGTCTTAGCATGGAGGAAGCAGACAAATTTCTTGTCCGCTTCAAAAAAGTACTTTGATCTTTACATTTGATTAATAAATAGCAAACGATAAAAGCAGCCTAAACTAGAAAATTATTTCTTAACAGGTTGCTTTTTGTTTTTTCACTATTTACCGTTACCTTTGTCAGTAACAAATTATAAAAACATAAGTGCATATGAAAATAGCTATTATCGGTGCAGGAAACATGGGAGGTTCTATCGCCCGTGGTCTGGCAAAGGGAAGTTTAATAGACGATTCAAACATTATCGTTTCCAACCCTAGTGCCGGCAAACTGGAAGAATTGAAAAAAGAATTCCCGGCAATCGCCACTACACATAGCAATGTAGAAGCTATAACTGGAGCAGATATTATTATTTTGGCTATAAAACCCTGGCTTATTAATTCAGTGGTACGCGAGCTAAAAGTAAAAAGTAAGCAAATACTCGTCTCCGTTGCTGCCGGGATTAGTTTTGAAGAACTCTCCCACTATGTCGTATCACCGGAAATGCCAATGTTCCGCGTTGTCCCGAATACAGCCATTAGCGAACTAGAAAGTATGACACTGATCGCAACACGCAATACAAGCGATGAACAAAATCAGTTCATTCTTCAACTATTCAACGAAATGGGAATGGCAATGCTTATTCCTGAAGACAAGATGGCTGCTGCCACTTCATTGGCTTCTTGCGGAATCGCATATGTATTAAAATACATTCAAGCCGCTATGCAAGCAGGCATTGAAATGGGACTTCGTCCTAAAGATGCAATGGAAATGGTAGCCCAATCCGTAAAAGGTGCTGCTGCATTGATCCTAAATAACGATACTCACCCAAGCATAGAAATAGATAAAGTGACCACTCCGGGAGGAATTACGATTAAAGGAATCAACGAACTGGAACATAGTGGTTTCACTTCTGCAATTATCAAAGCAATGCTGGCATCTAAATAACCAAACATAAATAAAATCACTAATCACTCAATTATATGAATGACCAAATTAAACAGATAGCAGAACGTCTACGCGGATTACGCGATGTATTGGAACTTACGTCCGAAGACATAGCCCGCGACTGTGACATTTCTGCCGAAGAATACCGATTGGCAGAAACAGGAGATTATGATATTTCCGTGAGTATGCTACAAAAAATTGCTCGTACCTACAATGTTGCACTTGATGCACTGATGTTTGGTGAAGAGCCCAAAATGAGCAGTTACTTCGTAACTCGTGCAGGCAAAGGAATAAGTATCGAACGTACCAAAGCCTATAAGTACCAGTCACTGGCTTCCGGTTTTATGAATCGTGCTGCCGATCCGTTTATCGTAACAGTTGAACCCAAAGGAGATGATACTCCTATTCATTACAATAGCCACAGCGGACAAGAATTTAATCTTGTAGTCGAAGGACGTATGCTTATCAGCATCGAAGGCAAGGAAATCATCCTAAATCAAGGTGACAGTATTTATTTTAATTCAAAACTTCCACACGGCATGAAAGCGCTCGATGGCAAAACGGTACGTTTTCTCGCAGTAATTATGTAATATTTAAAATGAAGAATGAAGAATGAAGAATGAAGAATTATGTTACGTTATATAAACGATCCGCATGGAAAAATTCTTCATTCATAATTCATAATTCTTAATTCAAAAAGTTATGGTAGAAAGATTTTTATCACAGACCACTTTTACATCACAAGAAGATTTTATCAAGAATCTGAAAATAAACGTCCCGGAAAATTTCAACTTCGGTTATGACGTAGTAGATGCTTGGGCTGCCGAACAACCCGACAAGAATGCTTTACTTTGGACAAACGACCAAGGTGAATGCCACCAATATTCGTTTGCCGACATGAAACGTTATACGGACATGACAGCATCTTACTTTCAAAGTTTAGGTATCGGTCGTGGAGACATGGTTATGTTGATTCTGAAACGTCGCTTTGAATTCTGGTTCAGTATCATTGCACTTCACAAATTAGGTGCGACTGTTATTCCGGCAACACATTTACTGACGAAAAAAGATATCGTATATCGCTGTAATGCCGCTGATATCAAAATGATTGTAGCCGCTGGAGAAAGTGTCATCCTACAACATATTAAAGATGCTCTACCTGCTTGTCCAAGTGTAGAACAGTTGGTTAGTGTCGGCCCTGAAGTTCCGGAAGGATTTCAAAACTTTCATAAAGGTATAGAAAATGCCGCTCCCTTTACTCGTCCTAAACATGCAAATACAAATGATGATATTTCATTGATGTATTTCACATCTGGTACCACCGGTGAGCCCAAAATGGTAGCACACGATTTTACTTATCCGTTAGGACACATCGTTACTGGTAGCTTTTGGCACAATTTGGATGAGAATAGTCTTCATCTTACTATTGCCGATACAGGATGGGGAAAAGCTGTATGGGGAAAACTTTATGGACAATGGATTGCAGGAGCTAATATCTTCGTTTACGACCATGAGAAATTCACCCCAGGAGATATCTTACAGAAAATACATGATTATCATGTGACTTCTCTTTGTGCCCCTCCCACTATTTTCCGTTTTTTAATTCACGAAGATCTGACAAAATATGACTTGTCTTCTCTCAAATATTGTACTATTGCAGGTGAAGCTCTGAATCCTGCCGTATTCGATACTTTCAAGAAACTGACAGGTATCAAACTTATGGAAGGTTTTGGGCAAACGGAAACAACATTGACCGTCGCACCATGCCTTGGATGGAACCGAAACCGGGAAGTATGGGATTGCCTAATCCACAATACGACGTAGACTTGATCGACCACGAAGGCCGTTCTGTTGAAGCTGGTGAACAGGGACAGATTGTTATCCGTACCAACAATGGAAAACCTCTAGGACTTTTCAAAGAGTATTATCGGGATGCTGAACGTACTCACGAAGCATGGCACGATGGCATCTATTATACGGGAGACGTTGCTTGGAAAGATGAAGATGGTTATCTTTGGTTCGTAGGGCGTGCAGACGATGTCATTAAAAGTTCAGGCTATCGTATTGGCCCATTTGAAGTTGAAAGTGCTCTGATGACTCATCCAGCTGTAGTAGAATGCGCTATCACCGGAGTACCCGATGAGATTCGGGGACAAGTAGTAAAAGCAACTATTGTCTTATCAAAAGACTACAAAATACGTGCAGGCGAAGAATTGATCAAAGAACTGCAAAACCATGTAAAAAAGACAACTGCTCCTTATAAATATCCTCGTGTCATCGAGTTTGTAGACGAACTTCCGAAAACAATCAGTGGTAAGATTCGCCGGGTAGAAATCCGTAATAATGATGAGAAGTAGATAAAAAACAGCCTATTCATCGATAAATCCTCCTTAATATGACTTTGCAGATCGATTAAGGAGGATTCTTCTTTTACCAATACAACAATTGTCCCAATTATAGCAATTATTGATCATTATTCATATTTGACTCAAAAGTGTTCTTATATGAAATATTATTTTTCTTTTTAGTCAATTTCCTCTTTTATATTTGCGATAGTAAAAACCAAAACACAAAAAAGAGATGATTACGAGTAGAAAGATTTCCCAAGTAAATGTTTTCACTGGCAGTCCATGGGAAGTAGCTAGTGTAAAAAGGCTTCTGAATGCAGCCTACATTGAAGCTTCAATGAAAGATAAAGGTTTGAACCGCATTCAAATTATGGTCCCATGTGAATGCTATACAGCTGCTATGCGTATTATCAATAGCAGAATTTCGTAAGTTTTAAGAAGTAGATAAAAAATAAGAGCCGGTTACGATGTGAGATCGTGACCGGCTTTCTTCTATATATCATTCAAACGTATACTCATGTTTACTCTTTCCTATTAAATCAATCTATATCAAATAGTAATGGATGAAAAATAAAATGTACGTTCCTGACATATTGGGGAATGAACAGAAGTATTAATAGATTAGTTCTTCTTCTCATATAACAAACTTTCTTTTCTTTAATAGTAAAGTTGTTTTTCATCAACCACAATCTTTAAACAAAACTTTCATTTGTACAAATGAAAGTTGCATTTATATAAACAAAAGTTCTGTTTGTATAAATGCAACTTCTGTTTATAGTTTATTCTTAATAAAGAATAATATCTCTATCAGAGAAAAAGAAGTTAGGTACTAAAAAACAGAAAGTTTGTTATTAATGAAATGGATGTTTACTATTAATAAGGATAAAACGAAGAGGATAATGGCAGGAACTGGCAAAGGTGATAGGTGATAGATGAGGTGACAGGTTGGAAATCAACCTATCACCTCTTGAAAGCACGATGAATAAGGGAATACAGAAGATTGGTGATAGGTTGATAGAGAAAATAATGTTTTTTGTTGGGAAGAACGGTTAAGAACTAACTTATAAATAACAAGAAAGAACAAGTAATTTTAGGTCGCTAGTCGTTATAAAATGTTTTATTATAAGCAATAAAACGTTTCATTTCAAAAAAGAAACTTAACTTTGCATCCTAGTTTTATCATAAAGGACTGAATTAGTAACTAAAAAAGACCAAATCAAATGAAATTTAAAACTTTAGCAGTTTATTGCTTCTTATTTGCAAGCAGTGCATCCTCTTGTATACAAGATGAAGCACTCAACTCTGAAGCCGCTATTGATGCCTGTTCAGGCACTAATGTACAATTAGCAAACATTGATACCAATTCTAAGACAATCAATGTATATGTGCATAAAAGTATTGATATATCTAAACAGGAATTAAAATTCACAGTACCTGAAGGAGCAACTATCAAAGTAAATAGTCCAATCACAGGGGATACAGAATCAACATACGATTTCTCAGAGGAACCACATTCCCGTCAGTTTACTGTAACATCAGAAGATGGACAGTGGAAAGCAGTCTATACTGTTAATGTAGTGCCCACAGAATTACCAACTACTTTCCATTTTGAAAGATTATTTTCATCCAATCCTTATGATATTTTTTATGAATTCCAACCGGGAACTTCACAGAATGCTTCAAAAGTATTGCAATGGTCGAGTGGTAACAAAGGATACGAATTGACAAGTATGGCCAAAACTAATGCTGACTATCCGACAGTACAATCAATAAACGGCTATCAGGGTAAAGGAGTAAAATTAGAAACGCGAAATACTGGTAGTTTCGGTGCGATAGTAAAAATGTACATTGCAGCAGGTAATCTTTTCATTGGTTCGTTCGATGTAGGAAATGCCTTGAAAGATCCTAGAAAAGCCACAAAGTTCGGTTTTCAATTTGATAAACGTCCAACATCACTTAAAGGATTTTACAAATTCAAAGCAGGAGATATTTATACAGTAAAAGGGGAAGCCCAATCCGGAAAAAGAGACAAATTTGACATCTACGCTGTCATGTACGAAACTGACAATAATTCAGATATGCTGGATGGAGATAACGTATTTACTTCAGATAAATTAGTATTGCTGGCACGTATTGATTCAGAAAGCGCTGTTGAAACCGATAATTGGAAAGAATTTAATTTGCCATTTAAACCTGTTAATGGAAAAACAATCGATAACAATAAATTAAAACAAGGAAAATACAAATTAGGTATTGTATTCTCTTCCAGCGTAGATGGTGCCTATTTCGAAGGCGCTGTTGGAAGCACATTATATATCGATGAAGTAGAACTTATTTGCGAAGAATAAAAAAAATAGTACAATGAAAAAATATAAATTAATCAGTATTATAGCTATACTGCTTTTTGCCGGTACATTTACAATACAGGCACAAGAAGAAAGAACAAGAAGTCTTGTCTGGATGTATCTGCACGGATGGGAATACGAGATCAAAGCTGGCTTCAATATAGGAGGTACTTCACCCCTTCCCCTGCCTAATGAAATCCGCAAAATAGACAGTTATGCCCCTGGTATTGCTATCTCCATCGAAGGGAATGCAACCAAATGGTTTGACAAAGAAAAAAAATGGGGAATGACCGCCGGTATTCGTCTCGAAAATAAAAATATGACTACTGAGGCTACTGTAAAAAACTACGGTATGAAGATTATTAATACTAATGGCGGAGAGCTACAAGGACTATGGACTGGAGGAGTAAAAACGAAAGTTAAGAACTCATATCTGAGTATTCCGGTGGTTGCCAATTATAGAATAAGCAATCGCTGGAAAGTATCGGCGGGCCCTTATGTTTCTTACCTTATTGAAGGCGATTTCTCCGGACATGTATACGAAGGACACCTTCGCACTCCCGACCAAACAGGTTCTAGAGTAGACTTTACAGGTGAAAGTATAGCAACTTATGACTTTTCAGAAAACTTGCGCAAGTTCCAATGGGGCCTGCAACTGGGTGGTGAATGGAAAGCTTTCAAACATCTGAATGTTTATGCTGATTTGACCTGGGGATTGAATGATATCTTTAAAAAGGACTTTGACACTATCACATTTGCAATGTATCCTATTTATCTGAATGTAGGGTTCGGATATGCATTCTAAGTGAAACCGGAAAATTCGGGTTATTCAAAGGCTGCTTGAAAAGTCTGCAAGACACATGACTTTCAGGTAGCCTTTAAATTAACTGTTCACTACAACTTATAGTTATCTTATATAAAATACTCATCTTCCAACAAAGCCATTTAATTAACTGTAAGCAAACATTTATCTCCTCAAATAACGAGGAAACACCTGTTTATCTACCGATAACAATAATACAACTATCTTCTTAGTTTCTCGCCCTTTCCAACCAAAAACATATCCATGCAATTTAGAAAGTTGAAACGTTGAGATAAAGTCCATAAAAAAGAGGATATGACCGACTTTAAAGTCAGAACAAACCCTCTTTCTGATTTTCTTGGATTTTCTTCTACATTATAGTAAATAGTCCAATTATTCCCCGATTATTTCCAACTCATCAAGAATTAAAGTACTATCAGGAGCACCTTTAAAGCTATCACCCTCTTTACTTGCCGAACAAACAATAGCAATCTTATATTTAGCATTTGGATCATATGATTTATCAGGTAAGAAATTAAATTTCAGATTAAAAGGAGTAAACTCACTCTTCGCAGATCCATCTTCCAAGTAAGCAACAGCTACTCGCTTTGGAGAACTATTGATATTAGTGCCATCCAAATATTCATCATCTTTCTCTATCTGATAAAGTACTGCAACAATAGAGCATTCATCAACTTGACCTTCTATAATATTATCTTTGCTACCATCCTTTGCACCTTCAAGAAATGTCTCCCCAGGAGTATATTTATAATATCCTTTGAAGAATAAAGGTTTCTTATTATAAGGAATACCGAAATGAGTAGCTTCTAATGGCTTACTCATTGAAGATATACTAATTACCATTTCTCCTGTAAACAGTGAGCCTGCAGTTATAGTTGGAGAATTAATAAATCCTCCTTGCTTCTTAGTATAACGAGTAATCAACTTAATAGCTTTACCCGCAAATCCCGTTTCTTCTTGTAATACCGGATAATCTCCTTTATATCCACTTACAGAGTACAGAAGAGCAACCCCCTTATTAGGATTAGCTAACTCATTCGTTGGAAGTGGATCATAATAAGGATGTGTTCCCCCTTGCGCAACATCGCTCCATTCATCAAATGAATATCTTAAAATATTACCATCTACTGAAGCAACATATGTCTTTGCTGTTCCATCTTCTGCCAGCACAGTATATGTAACTTTCTTACCTGCTGAGAAATCTTGAGCAACTCCACTTTCCGGATTCACTGTAGCTTTATTAGAAACAACAATCTCTGGTATCAATTCGCTTAAATCCTCATCGGTAGCATTATTACTAACCTTGAAAGTTATTGTACCATTAACATCATCAATTACAGATGATCCAATAACAAAATCATTTTCAATAATAAAACTTGTGATCTTGGCCTCGCTACTTTCTGTTCCACTCAAACGAGCTCCTTTATAAGTAACATCAACATCTTGATTCTGACCATCAAGAATGGCTTTAATATCCATATCAATATTAATATTACCTTTCTTTATCGTACCTGTAGCATTGATAACACATGAAAGCTCTCCTGTTTCTAATTCCTGAGTTCCTACAAAACTATAAGTATCCCCATTTTTTGTTAGCTTACAGTTACTAAGTTTAATCTCAGGAATAGTTATTATACCCATAAAACTAAAGTTTTTCAAAGACAGGTCAATAGAGGTATTACTTGCCTTCGACACAGTTATTTTCTGGATTATAGGATTTCCGATCGACTCACCAAAAAGCTTAACTTCCAATGTACCTTTATAGTTTCCTGCAATCTCTCCCTCAATAGCAGCAGAATAATTCGGCTCATCATCACTACAACTAGTGAAAAAACCTACTGAACAAATAAGCATATACAAACAAAACAAACTCTTTTTCATAATCTTCATACTTTAGTTACAAATCTAACACAAAAAATCGTTGCAAAGTAACACATTAAATTCATTCATTACAAGGTCCATTTTCTATATTTTATGTTCTATTGTTAATAACAAAAAAGAGAAAAAAGGAAAGATTTTTATTTTAATAGTAATTATCATTGCTGCGTACTTATTCCTTGATATATTTCAATTATTTAGAAATTAGTTCTTTGTTTATTGTAATTGCATCCAGTAAATATTTTATTTACAAGCATTCTATCTATACTTTAAAAGCATATTTCAGCAAAGGACTCATTGAAAAAGTCGTTTCTTTGCCGAAATATGCTTTTTTAGGGAATGACTTAAAAGAGTTACCTTTCTATCATTTCTCCCCGATTAAACAGAAGTATATAAAAAGTAAGGGATACCCTTACCCTACTTGAGGAGACCTTGCTTCCATTTCATTTATAAAGAAATTATTCATTTATAATCTCAATATCATCAAGATAAAGGGTACTACCCGGTGCACCGCTGAATTTATCTCCATTAGCAGATGAAGATGCAATTATTGCAAAACGATATTTCTTAGCAGAATTATATTCCTTAATATAATTTAACGTTAAAGTAAACGGAGCATAATCATCTACCTTTTCGTCAGTAGAGAACTGAGCAAGAGCAACAACTCTGTCTGCAGAAGTATAAATATTAGTTCCATCTAAGTACTGTTCTTCACTCTCATCTTCAATCTCATAAAGTACAGCACTAATCATACAAGCATCTTTCATACTGTCGTCTTCTACAACCACATCTTTCTTTCCTTCAGGATCATCACAACGATAGTATACATCACCCGGTGAATATTTATAGAATCCAGTAACCTTTAACGGTTTCTCATTCCAAACCAATCCAAAACGTGTACACATCAACGCACTAGCAAATGCATATTCAGTATTAAAATGACCTAAGAATAGTGTTCCTGCAGTAATTTTAGGAATCATACCATAAGCTCCTTTTGAATCTATAGTCGAAACTTTAGCTGCTCCAGTACCTAAATGTGCATCAGATACTTTTTCTACGGCAAAGGGAGTATCTGCTAGTTCAGGGTATGTTTGTCCCAACATAGCTTTAATCAAATAGACGCCTGTATTAGATGTATCCCAATAGCCTCCTGCGGGAGAATAGAATCCCAATAAAACGTCATCATCTCCTTTTTGTTCTTCCCAACTTTCAAAATCAAACTTATTAATAGTATGCTTAGCAATAACCTTATATACTTTAGTATTACCATTTTCCGCCATCACTGTATATTTCACTTCTTGACTAAAATCTTGTTCAATGCCAGAAGCCGGTGTTAGCATAGCCTTACTGGATACTGTAACTTCAGGAACTAATTTTAATTGATCCACTGTCGCATTACCTCTTACGGAAAAAGTAATTATACCTTTTTCCTCATCAATCACAGGTTGCTCTGTTACAACGTCATTATCAAAAATAAAGCTAGTAATTTTTGCCTCGTTACTCTCAGAGCCTGTCAGTTTAGTTCCATTATAAACAACTCTTACATTTTGAATTAAGTCAGATAGTTTTGCAGCAATGTCTAAATTTACAGTAACGGCATTACCCGATATAACACCTTCGGCATCAATATCAGCAATCAAAGAGTATTGTTCTACAGTTAATCTTTGTTTACCAGCAAACTTATAATTATCTCCATCCTTTGTTAATTCACAGTTCTGCAAAGATATAGTACCTAAATCCATATTCATAAAACTGAAATCTTTCAATTCCATATTTACAGATGTTTTACTAGATTCTGTAATGGTAATATTTTTAGGAATATCAACGCCAATATGCATTTCTTCATCACCAGCTGCCAAATAAATATTTAATGTACCTTTATAACCTCCTATTACTTGAGAGGTTAATTGATTTCCACTACCATTACTTTCATCATCGTCGTCACTACAAGCCGTGAAAAGACTGACAGAACAAATAAGCATAAACAAATAGAATAAACTTCTTTTCATAATCTTCATACTTTAATTATAAATCATTTAACACATAAAAACTTTGCAAAGTTATACATCAGGCTTATTTCTAACAAGGTCTATTCTCTACTTTTTATGTTCTTTTTTTAATAATAATCTACATAATATAAGATTTTGCACAAATCGTATCTATGTAATCACAACTCATTACTACATAATACACCAACTGCTACAAATTTTTCTACTAATCAAATAATCGTAATTATTCATCCTTTTTATAAGATCTCTACTCTTGCCCATTAATGACTCTCATAATCAGTTCTCGATTCGAACAATTACATCTTGTTTTATTATCATCAAAGTCCTAACATTGAAGATTTACAGAGATTTCAAATCATCCTGTTACACACAAATAAACTGCACTTTACGAATTGTTTGAAAAGTAGGAACATAACTAGAGATCTTCAATTCAATACCCAACTCTTTCCTATATCTTCCAAATACCTATTCACATTAGCCAATACATCATATATTCGATTCCTTATCTGTCTTTGAGTTCGTTCTCGATTATCCAGAATCGGAAATATGTATTTACGTTGTGGCGAACGATAGTGATTCATCATTTCCACAGCCTTTTCTTGCAATGGCAAAATTATAAGCTTCTTCGTTTTCTGACGAACATACACCAAACGTTCACCTTCAAAATTCTTATCAATCAAGAACGCCATATCTGTGAAATTTATCCCACCCATTAAATAGGAGAACATAAACATATCAACTGCTAACCTCTTATATAAACGTGCTTCTGACACATCATATTCAATAACCTGCTTCACCTACTCTTTGGTTATCGCACGTTTAGCTGTCTCCTTATGCAACTTAGATACCTTGTATTTCTTAAACGGATATAAACCAGTTTTTACTAACCCCTCAGTCAAAGCTAAATTATAGACCGCCCGTAATGTTCTAAAACGGATGCCAATCGTATTGTCTTCCAATTTGCAACATCTTAACCATGATTCATACGCTTTCAACCAATTCACATCTATCTCTGAGAAGTATATATCTAAATGCCCTTTATACTTCAACAGAGAGTTATATACCTGCTGTACAGAAAGCGCATACCCTAACCTACCTTCGTCTTTAAGTTGGGCTATATACTCATTAAACAGTTCACCGACCGTTCTAGCCTTCTGGACTGGTACAATCGCTTCAATTAAAGTAGTAGGTGTATACTCTCGCTTCTCTACAGAGAACTCAAGTATCTGCTCTGCATACTTCTGCTCTTGTTCATTAATTACCTTAATCAGCTGTTCTCTATTAGGACAGTTACGTTTAGGCTTGTTCTTCTCAAAGTCCCAAAATTTAGGATTGACAGAGATTCCAAGACTGATATACTTCTTTTTACCACCTTTACAGACACGTAACATGATCGGATGTTCACCATTACTAAGAGTTTTAGATCTGTAGCACAACACATTAGCTGTAGCATTCATTGCAATTTCGGTTTAACTCTTGGTTTAACTCTCAGTTTAATTTAGTAGTATAAATCCAACTTTAATCAGCACTAGAGACAAGATAGCCCCATGACAGGTATATAAAAAAAGCTCCGTAAATCAATGATTTACAGAGCTTTTAATCAGGAATACTCGTACTCGAAGCGGGACTTGAACCCGCACAGCCGCAATGGCCAAAGGATTTTAAGTCCTTCGTGTCTACCATTCCACCATTCGAGCATCCTTTCAAAGAGAGCGGAAAACGAGACTCGAACTCGCGACCCTAACCTTGGCAAGGTTATGCTCTACCAACTGAGCTATTTCCGCGTTTTTTCAACGGGTGCAAAGATAAGGAGATTTGTTCTTTCTGCCAAATCTTTTCGGAGGAAAGTTTAAAAACATTCCTCCAATTTCTCATTTTACCGACCAAGAAGAGCTTTTTCAGCTGTTTCCATACCCGAAAAATTAAAACCTTTGACCACTCGCTGCATCAAAACAGAAATTTCATCATTGCAAAGATTACCAATACTACCTTCATGTGTATGATGAACCTCTTTACTATGAGTAAACTTACCAGCTTCAATATCTAAACCTACTTTTTTATATGCATCACGAAAAGGCACTCCTTCCCGAGCCAATCGGTTCACTTCTTCAACGCTAAAAATCAGAAGATATTTATCATCATCCAGTATATGCTCATTGACCTTAATTTCTTCCATAATATATGTCGTCATTTGCAAACAATCTTTCAGTTCTTGGAAAGCAGGTAAAAAAACTTCCTTGATAATCTGCAAATCACGAAAATAACCGGAAGGTAAATTATTGGCGATCATCATTATCTGCTGAGGTAGTGACTGCAGCTTATTACATTTGGCACGAGTCAACTCAAATACATCCGGATTTTTTTTATGAGGCATTATACTAGAACCTGTCGTACATTCATCCGGCAATTTCACAAAACCGAAGTTTTGGCTATTGAACATACAAGCATCAAAAGCAAGCTTGGAAATAGTTCCAGCAATAGAGCTAAAGCAAATGCCACATTACGTTCCATTTTGCCACGCCCCATCTGGCATATACTACATTATAATTCAATGAATCAAAGCCAAGTAATTGAGTTGTCATCGTACGATTCAATGGAAACGAAGAACCGTATCCGGCAGCAGAACCTAATGGATTGCGATTACACATCTTAAATGCAGCTTGTAAGAAAAGCATATCATCTACCAGACTCTCAGCATATGCACCAAACCACAATCCAAATGAAGATGGCATTGCAATCTGCAAATGTGTATATCCCGGCATCAGTACATTCTTATAGCGTTCACTTTGACGAATCAACACATGGAAAAGTTGCTCTACAGATTCTGCAATCTCTTTAATCTGAGTACGTGTAAAGAGTTTCAGATCAAGCAAAACCTGGTCATTGCGAGAACGACCACTATGAATCTTTTTTCCAATGTCTCCCAAACGCCGCGTTAACATCAATTCAACTTGTGAATGTACATCTTCTACTCCTTCTTCAATCACAAAATCACCTTTTTCAGCAGAAGCATAAATATTTTTTAGTTCAGCAAGCAACTGAGTCAATTCTTCCTTTGTCAGTAGCCCGATGCTCTCAAGCATCGTTATATGCGCCATCGAACCCAGCACATCATGTTTAGCAAGATAGAGGTCCATTTCACGATCACGTCCTACCGTAAACCGTTCAATATCCTTATTCACCTGAACGGATTTTTCCCAAAGTTTCTGTGCCATATATATAAGAAGGTGTTTCTTTATCAATAATTAATAAGTGACAACATTTCAACCATCTTTTCCAATCCTTCCTGAAGAGGTTTCTGCACCATCGCTTTCATAAAAGGGTTAATTTCCATACTAATGGCTATTTTAATATTACACTCCTCTTCACCTATAGACATCAACTGAATCACAAGGCTGAAAGGAAGCGGAGAATTAGTGGTTTCCAACTTAATGTAGTCATATGGCTGACGCTCCACAATCTTCAGAACCAGTTGTCCTACCGGTGCCACACTGAAACTAAGCGTATCAGAATCGAAGCTCATATCTTTCACCTTATCTTCCGGCAAACGGTCTTTAATCTTCTCTAAATTACTGAGATCAGAAAGTTTCTCATACACACGTTCCTGACTATAAGGAATGACCTTTACATTACTCTCAAAATTAGTCATATATACTCGATTTATAAAAAATAAAGAAAGAACTATCCGAATAAAAAATTACCCGGATGGCTCTTTCCCACATTATACATATTTTTATCAAAAAGATACTTTATTTTCCTGCATCCCAATGAGCCGGATCTTTACGCCACTCATTCAGCGTTGCAATATCTTCTTCTTCAATATAGCCTGTGCGAAGTGCTACATCGAGCACCGCTTCATAATTGCTCAATGTTACCAAGGGAACTCTTGCTTCTTTAAATGCCTGTTCCGCAACCGGAAATCCATAAGTAAAAGCAGCAATCATACCAATTACTTCACAACCGTCACGACGAATAGCCTCTACAGCTTTCAGACTACTACCTCCGGTAGAAATCAAATCTTCTACAACTACAACTTTCATACCCGGACGAAGTTCTCCTTCAATTAGATTCTCCAATCCATGGTCTTTAGGAGTAGAACGAACATAAACAAACGGAAGATTCAAGCATCGGCCACCAAGGCTCCCTGAGGAATAGCACCTGTAGCAACACCTGCAATCGCATCTACTTGTCCAAACCGTTCTAATACCAAACGCGTAATTTCAACCTTTACAAAATTACGTAAAGAAGGATAAGACAGAGTTTTACGGTTATCGCAGTAAAAGGGGGATTTCCATCCAGAAGCCCATGTAAAAGGATTAGCTGGTTGAAGTTTAATTGCTTTAATCTTCAGTAGTTTCTCCGCGAACAGTCTCTCTAAGTTTTTCATAACAAAACTAACTATTAATTATTCGCTGCAAAATTACGGAAATAGAATGAAATTAAAAAGAAGATATTCGTTTATTTTTTCATTCTTCGTATGCATCCTCTTCCGATACTTCTATGCAACGTTTGATATCTTTTATTTCAAATCCACGACTTATAGCAAAGCGAATGAGTTTTTGGTTCAGTTCGTATTCATTCTGTGCATGAATACTCTTACGTTTGGATGCTAATAATCCCTTTAATATCGAAAGATATTCTTCTTCATCAATCTCATTCAAATAACGCCAAGCTGTATCTGAAGGAATCTTCTTCATATAAAGTCCCTGAGCTATTTTTACTTTACCCCACTTTGCAAACCGAAATTTATCTTTGACAAAAGCACGACAATACCGTTCATCATCAATATATTTTTCAGTTTCTAGCTGACTAAGGATGCGGGCGATAGCTTCATAAGCAATCCCCCATCGTTGTAATTTATCATTTATCTCCGCCCGACAATGTTCGGCAGAAGAACAATAGGAAGCAACCTTATTCAAAGCTTCCTCTTCAGTTATTTGTGCACTCATCGATTGGCTGTAACTATTCTATCATTTTCAAAAAGATCCTTTATAACATGTATATTATGATAATGGTTCATTTCCAGTAAGCGAACCATTTCTGTTCCATAAGCCTGATTGATTTCGAAATAGAGTTTTCCTCCCTGATTTAATAGCTTTTGTCCCAGCACTACAATATGGCGATAAAAGAGTAACGGATCATCATCTGGCACAAACAAAGCCAATTCCGGCTCCCATTCAAGCACATTCGGCTCCATATCAGCCTTCTCTTTTTCCGTCACATATGGAGGGTTACTTACTATCACATCATACCGTTGTGTGTCTGACACAATATCAGACAGCACATCTTGCTTTTCAAATACCACCCGTCCAGACAAACGTTCATTATTCCAACGCGCAATTTCTAATGCTTCTTCGGATATATCCCATGCCGTAACCATAGCATTCGGCAACTCTTTTGAAAGAGAGATTGAGATACAACCACTTCCGGTTCCTATATCCAATATATTTTTAGCTTCCGGATTCTCATTTATAATCAAATCAACAAGTTCACCGGTTTCCGGTCGAGGAACTAATACTCCTGGAGCCACCCGAAACTGCCTTCCATAAAACTCAGCAATTCCACGAATGTATTGTATCGGCTCATTTTTCTGCAAACGGAATATAATGTTTTCTAATTCACGCTGTTTGCATTCGGATAAAGTTATATCTTTGCCCATGTAAATATCAAGCGCATCGAGCCCTAATATATCACAACAAATTAGCATCGTAAGAGCTTTTACCTCTTCCGGTGGATAAATATCCTTTAATGACAGACGGATGTATGCAGTGATATGGTTCATGTTTACATTTTGGGAGTGCAAAATTAAGAATAATAAATCGAAGACCATCAATGGAAGAAGAAAAATATATAAAACGTTGCATTCAATTAGCAAAAAATGGTTTGTGTAATGTAGCACCAAATCCAATGGTAGGCGCCGTCATTGTGTACGATGGACGTATTATCGGTGAAGGATATCATATCCGTTGCGGAGAAGCCCATGCCGAAGTCAATGCTATACGCTCCGTAAAAGACACCTCCCTATTAAAACGGTCGACTATATACGTCAGCCTAGAACCCTGTTCACATTATGGGAAAACGCCCCCATGTGCAGATTTGATTATCGAAAAACAAATACCCCGTATTGTTATCGGCTGCCAGGACCCATTTTCGGAAGTATCCGGACGTGGAATTAAAAAGTTACGTGAAGCGGGACGAGAAGTCATAGTGGGAATGCTAGAGCAAGAATGTAAACAACTGATTCATCGTTTTATTACACTTAATACGCTTCATCGCCCTTATATTACACTCAAATGGGCTGAATCTGCCGATCACTTTATCGACAAAGAACGAACAGACGGAACACCTGTCGTCCTTTCCTCCCCACTTTCGTCTATGCTGGTACACAAAAAAAGAGCAGAAAATGATGCTATAATGGTGGGCAGACGAACAGCAATATTAGATAACCCTTCTTTAACTGTCCGCAATTGGTATGGAAAAGATCCGGTGCGAATCGTTTTAGACCGCAGGTTGTCTCTACCCACTTCTCTCCATATATTAGATGGGAACATAGCAACTCTCATTTTTACAGAAAAGGAGCATCCAAGCCAACACAATCTTACATATATCAAAATTGATTTTACACAGGATATCCTACCGCAAATAATGAATATCCTGTTCCAGCGTAAGATACAATCGTTACTAATTGAAGGGGGAAGACAGCTATTGCAAACGTTTATCAACTCCAATCTTTGGGATGAAGCTTTCATTGAACAGTGTCCTACCATGCTACATTCCGGTGTTAAAGCACCTGAAATAAGCAATAATTTTAGTTATTCAGTGGAAACACACTTTGGCAGGACGATTTTGCATCATATCCACGAGAATAAGCTAAGATAGTCCTATTCAAGGAGTTTTAGGTCGATAAAATCAGCATTATTATCTATAATTTTATATAAAACTTGCCTAGAATGTTCTTTATCGGGAAAAATGTTTCTATTTTTGCAACTTGTAAATAAACACAATCTTTCAAATGAGAATAAAGTTTTTATCAATCATTGCGAGTCTTTTCATGGTGTCATTCGTTATAACGTCTTGCTTTGGCGACGATAACGATATAGAATATAGCCCAGATGCGACTATACATGCGTTTGAACTTGACACTATTTATGGTATCAACTATAAATTCACAATAGACCAACAAAAAGGTGAAATCTATAATGAAGACTCACTACCAGTACATGCTGACACTATTATTGATAGAATACTTATCAAGACTTTGACCACTGCATCGGGAATCATAACGATGAAGAACAAAGATGATCAAGATTCAATCATTATTATGGACGGTAATCAAGTTATGGATTCAATGGATCTAAGGAAACCTGTTACTTTAAAAGTCTATGCTCCAAATTATCAGCAAACTAAAACTTATACTATTAATGTACGGGTACATAAATATGATCCCGACTCTTTGAGTTGGAATTACATGGGGGAGATTGACAATACTATCACCGGAGAGCAAAAAGCTGTTATTCTAGGTGATGATATTCTCAACTATACAATACTTAATAAAAAATTAAATGTATTTTGGAGACAATTCGGAAGCAAATCTTCTTGGACTTCAGCCTTAGTAGAAGGTGATATTTTCAATAACACCCTCCCAACGTCCATATTATCCTATGATGGAAAGTTATATGCTACCTCAAGTATCAATGATGGAATTGTTTATGAATCCACCAATGGAACAACATGGACCGCTTCTGAACTTTTTAGCAATAGAACTGTGAGTCTGCTCCTTGCTCCGTTAAGCAATAAAATAACATTTATAGAAACGATCAACGGTAAAAAGTACTTCAATTCAACAGATGAAATAAAGAAAGCTAAAATTACAGATGAAGAACAACTGCAAGAAGTTCCTAAAGATTTCCCAATTGGTAATATATCTTATACTACTTATTCTACAGCAACAAAACGTGAAGGAATTATGCTTATTGGAAAGTATGAGAATCAACCACAGTAGGAGATAGCAATACAAAAACAATTGTTCCATGGGGATACATGGGAGATATTTGGGTATCTTTTGCTCCCTATAATACTACCAGTTGTTGTCCGGAAATAGAAAATCCATCTATCATTTACTATAACGATCAGTTCTATATTTTTGGAGATGGGTTTAAGTCATTTTACGTTTCTAAATCCGGACTTGCATGGAAAAAAGCTACTAAGTTTTCATTCCCAAATTACAACTGGAGTGCAAGTGGTGTTGTCCTCCGACCTACGATTAATGATCCGGAATTTAGAGGTAGAAAGAATTATGCAACTGTACAAGACACCAAGAATGAATATATATACATTCTCTTCGGCAGTGAAACTGGCATAACATTTTCCGAGAACATAAAAGTTGCAGGAAATAATACTCTAGTAGACAGAGGTCCATACAATCATGATTCAGAAGTATGGCGCGGTCGTTTAAACCAACTTTGGTTCGATCTTGCCAAATCTCCTAAACAATAATTCAGACGTTTGCCATGTCCTATATAGAGCAAATAGACAAAACTCGGATACCCAAACATGTAGCTATCATTATGGATGGTAACGGACGATGGGCCAAGCAACAGGGGAAAGAACGTACTTTCGGTCACCAGGCAGGTGCAGAAACCGTACAGAACATCACTGAGGAAGCTGCTCGTTTAGGAGTTAAGTATCTGACTTTATACACTTTCTCTACCGAAAATTGGAATCGGCCGCAAAACGAAATCGCAGCTTTAATGAATCTATTATTGAATTCAATCGAAGAGGAAACGCTAATGAAAAATAACATTTGTTTCCGCGTCATTGGCGACTTCGCGAAATTGCCAACAGAGGTACAGGATAGTTTATCTTCCTGCATAGAGCACACAAGTAAAAATACAGGAATGTGTCTGGTTCTTGCTCTTAGTTATTCTTCCCGCTGGGAAATTACTGAGGCAGTCCGGCAAATTGCAATACAAGTAAAAAGCGGCGAGATTACTCCCGAACAAATAACAGATGAGTATATTAGTTCTTATCTGACAACTAGTTTTATGCCTGATCCGGATCTACTGATCCGAACAGGTGGAGAAATCCGATTGAGCAATTACCTATTATGGCAATGTGCTTACTCGGAACTTTATTTTTGTGATACTTTTTGGCCTGATTTTAATAATGAAGAATTCAGAAAAGCTATTTATGAGTACCAACAAAGAGAACGCCGTTTCGGCAAGACAAGTGAACAAATCAGCTAACATAAATTGAAACATCAAATTATAAAATAAATGCATTATCGTATTTCCTTTATATTCGTAACGTTTATCTGCCTGTTCTGCTTTGCAGCAACAGGTTTTGCGCAGAATGCCAACACAGAAGAAGACTCTAAGCCGGTTATCTTATACTCCGGAACTCCTAAGAAGTATGAAATAGCAGACATTAAGGTCGAAGGCGTGAAGAATTATGAAGACTATGTATTAATTGGTTTGTCCGGTCTTTCAGTCGGACAAGTAATCTCTGTTCCTGGTGATGAAATAACAGGTGCCATCAAAAACTATTGGAAACATGGTTTATTTTCGGACGTTCAGATCACCGCCGAAAAAATTGAGGGTAACAAAATTTGGTTAAAAATCAGTTTGACACAACGCCCCCGTATTTCTGACATACGCTATAACGGAGTAAAGAAGTCCGAACGTTCCGATCTGGAAGCCAGAGTAGGTATGGCAAAGGGTATGCAGATTACTCCGAATACTGTAGACCGTGTCAAAATATTGATTAAACGTTACTTTGACGACAAAGGATTTAAAAACGCAGAGGTAATTATCAACCAAAAGGATGATCCTGCCAATGAAAATCAAGTGATTGTAGACGTAAATATCGACAAGAAAGAAAAAGTGAAAGTACACGAAATTCAAATTGTTGGTAACAACGCTATTAAGACATCCAAACTAAAACGGGTTATGAAGAAAACAAATGAAAAAGGTAAACTTCACAACCTGTTCCGTACTAAGAAATTTGTACCGGAAAACTATGAAGCTGATAAGCAGTTAATCATAGACAAATATAACGAATTGGGATATCGTGATGCTATGATTGTGAAAGATAGCATTTCTCAATTTGACAACAAGACCATTAATATATATATGGAAATAGACGAAGGTCAAAAATATTACCTTCGAAATGTCACATGGGTTGGTAACACACTTTATGCGTCTGAAGTTTTAAATGAATTGCTCCGCATGAAGAAAGGTGATGTATACAACCAGAAATTATTGAACGAGCGTGTATCTTCCGATGAGGATGCTATCGGTAATCTGTATTATAATAATGGCTACCTGTTTTATAGCCTTGACCCAGTTGAGGTAAACATCGTAGGTGACTCTATCGACCTTGAAATGAGAATTTACGAAGGTCGCCAAGCAACCATCAATAAAGTAAAAATTAGTGGTAACGACCGTTTATATGAGAATGTAGTTCGTCGTGAACTTCGTGTCCGTCCGGGACAGTTATTCAGCAAAGAAGACTTAATGCGTTCTTTGCGTGAAATCCAGCAAATGGGACACTTTGACCCAGAAAATCTACAACCGGATATTCAGCCGGATCCGGTAAACGGAACAGTAGACATAGGTTTACCATTGACTTCTAAAGCCAATGACCAGGTAGAATTCTCTGCCGGTTGGGGACAAACAGGTATTATCGGTAAACTGAGTTTGAAGTTTACAAACTTCTCAGTTGCCAACTTATTGCACCCAGGAGAGAATTATCGCGGTATCTTGCCTCAAGGTGACGGTCAGACATTGACTATCAGTGGACAAACGAATGCTAAATACTATCAATCTTATAGTGTTTCGTTCTTTGATCCATGGTTTGGTGGCAAACGCCCGAATTCATTCTCTTTATCAGCTTTCTTCTCTATACAGACTGATATCAGTGACCGTTATTATAATTCCAGTTATTTTAATAACTATTACAATTACATGTCTTATGGAGGTTACGGTTACAATTATAATAACTACAACAGTTATGAGAATTACTATGACCCGGATAAATCCATTAAGATGTGGGGACTTTCTGCCGGTTGGGGTAAACGTTTGAACTGGCCGGATGACTTCTTCACTCTTTCTGCAGAGTTAGCTTACCAACGCTATACTTTGAAGGATTGGAGATATTTCATCGTACAGAATGGTAAATGTAATGACCTTAGTCTCAACTTAACATTAGCCCGTAGCTCTTATGATAGTCCGATTTTCCCACGTAGTGGTTCGGATTTCTCATTATCAGTTCAATTAACACCTCCGTATTCTTTATTTGACGGAAAAGATTATAAGAGCTATTATAATGCAAATGGTTCAGTAAGTTCTCAGGAAAATGCAGATAAACTCTATAAATGGGTGGAATATCATAAATGGAAGTTTAAAGCTAAAACCTATACTTCATTAATGGATTACCAGAAATTCAAAAAACCTCTAGTATTGATGACACGTACTGAATTTGGTTTGGTAGGTCACTATAATAAATACAAGAAATCTCCATTCGGAACATTCGACGTAGGTGGTGACGGTATGACTGGTTATTCAAGCTATGCAACAGAAAGTATTGCTTTGCGTGGCTATGAAAATAGTTCATTGACTCCATGGGGAGAAGAAGGTTATGCCTATGCCCGTTTAGGTCTTGAATTAAGATATCCGCTTATGCTGGAAACAAGTACTAACATTTATGTGTTAGGGTTCTTAGAAGCTGGTAATGCATGGCATGATGTCAAGAAGTTCAATCCGTTCGACTTGAAACGTTCTGCCGGTTTCGGTGTGCGTATCTTCCTGCCAATGGTCGGTATGATGGGTATCGATTGGGGTTATGGTTTCGACAAGATTAATGGTTCCAGAGAATATGGTGGAAGCCAATTCCACTTTATTTTAGGACAAGAGTTCTAATTATATCATTAAAAACTAAACGTTATGAGAAAGTCTATTCTATCTATCATGCTACTGTTTGCCATCAGTATGGCAGCCAGTGCACAAAAGTTTGCACTGATTGATACGGAATATATTCTCAAGAATATTCCGGCCTATCAAAGCGCTAATGAGCAATTACAAGAAGCTACGAAAAAATATCAAGCAGAGATAGAAGCCATAGTCAAAGAAACGCAAAAAATGTTTCAGGATTATCAGGCAAAAGCTACGACTCTCTCTGCCGATCAAAAGATTAAAAAAGAAGATGAAATCGTAGCGAAAGAAAAAGCAGCAGCTGAATTAAGACGTACTTATTTCGGTCCGGAAGGTGAACTTGTAAAAATGAGAGAGGAGTTAATTGCCCCTATTGAAGATGATATTTATGATGTTGTGAAAGAGCTTTCACAGTTACATGGATATGATCTTGTCATGGACAGAGCCTCCTCCACCGGTATCATTTTTGCAAACCCACAAATAGATATAAGCGATGAAGTATTGAGAAAATTAGGATATTCAAATTAATTTCATACATTTGTATCGGAAATAACTAAAAAATCATTCAAATAAATAATAGAACTATGCTAAAAAAAATTGCACTTGTAATGTTGCTTGCACTTCCAATGGGTGTATTTGCACAAAATTTGAAATTCGGTCATGTTAATGCTCAAGAGATTATTACTGCGATGCCTGAATTTACTCAAGCTCAGACTGAGCTCCAAACATTAGAAAAACAACTCTCTGACGAATTACAAAGATCTAGCGAAGAATTCAGCAAAAAATATCAGGAATTCCAACAAGCAATGGCTAAAGATTCTCTTCCTGCCAACATTGCTGAAAGAAGACAAAATGAGCTTCAAGACATGAGTCAAAAAATAGATCAATTCCGTCAAAAAGCAATGCAAGATATGGAGAAAGCACAGAGCGACAAGATGGCTCCAATCTATAAGAAGTTAGATGATGCAATTAAAGCAGTTGGTGCTGCCGAAGGTGTAATCTACATTTTCGATCTTGCCAGAACTGCTATACCTTACATTAATGAAGCACAAAGTATTAATCTTACTCCGAAGGTAAAAGCACAATTGGGCATCAAATAAGCAATAAGCTAAAAAATACCAAAAGGGAAAGGGAAAAGAAGTATATACTTCTTTCTCTTTCCCTTTTTTCATGTACATTTGCGTATATAAATTCCAGTTTGTCATGAAAGAACATCTATCTCATACACCAGGTCCAATCGGAATATTCGACTCCGGATACGGTGGTCTTACTATCCTTAACAAAATAAGAGAGGTTCTACCTGAATATGATTATATTTATTTAGGAGATAATGCACGTGCTCCCTATGGTAGCCGTTCTTTTGAGATTGTATATGAATTTACGTTACAGGCCGTTAATAAACTATTTGAGATGGGATGTCATTTGGTTATATTAGCTTGTAATACAGCCTCTGCTAAAGCCCTTCGAAGTATACAAATAAACGATCTTCCGAACATTGATACAGAACGACGTGTTCTTGGGGTAATCCGGCCGACAGCAGAATGTATAGGCAATATTACTCAAAGCCGACATATCGGTATACTGGCGACAGCAGGTACTATAAAATCCGAATCTTATCCATTAGAAATACACAAACTATTTCCGGATATCCATGTAAACGGACTGGCTTGCCCCATGTGGGTACCACTGGTTGAAAACAATGAAGCGCAAGATGTAGGAGCAGACTATTTTATCCAAAAATATATAGATCAACTATTGCAGAAAGATTCCCAGATCGATACTATAATTCTAGGCTGTACCCATTATCCAATTTTATTTCCCAAAATACGGAAGTATGTGCCCGAACAGATTCATGTAATCCCTCAAGGAGAATATGTAGCCAGAAGTCTCAAGGATTATTTAAAAAGACACCCGGAAATGAATACAAAATGTACCCAAAACGGTAACTGCCGGTTTTATACAACAGAAGCAGAAGAGAAATTTATCGAATCGGCTACCACCTTCCTAAACCGTCCTATTGAGGTTCAACGAATTTCATTAGAATAAATAAGTAAAAATAAATCCATTCATTCATCTTTTTTGTTATATTTGTAAGAAAGCAACTCTTAATACTCACAATTATGAAAGAAGAAGATTACAGCAAGGCAGTAGAAGTATTCTCAGGTTCTCCTTGGGAAGCTGAAATTATCAAAGGTCTATTGGAAAGCAATGATATTCGTTGCGTTGTTAAGGACGGTATTATGGGAACATTGGCTCCTTATATAGCTCCTGCTGTTTCAGTTCTTGTTACTGAAGACGAATACGAAGCAGCCACAGAGCTTATAAAGAACCGTGACGAACAAGGTACCGACTAATTCGATCCAAACCTTCTTTGATATTCTCCAATGAATTCGCATAGGAGAAACGTACATATCCTTCGCCTCCCGTACCAAAATCAACACCGGGGGTAATGCCGACGTGTGCAGACTCAAGAACATCGAAAGCAAAACGATATGAGTCTGTTGTGAATTTACGTGCATCGGCAAAAACATAAAAAGCGCCCTGAGGCTCAACCTTTATTTCAAAGCCTATTTCACGAAGACGAGAAATCATGTATCGACGACGTTCATCATAAATCTCTTTCATTCGTTCCACATCTGGTTCAGCCTGTCTTAATGCTGCTATTCCAGCTTGTTGAGCGACGCTGGATGCACATATAAATAAATTTTGCTGCAATTTCTGTAAAGCACGCATACAGGATTTTGGTGCTATCAAATAACCTAACCGTAAACCTGTCATTGCAAATCGTTTTGAAAATCCATTTAAGACAAAAGCCTGATCAGTATATTCAAGAATACTATGCGCACGTCCTTCATATACCAACCCATGATAGATCTCGTCAGAAATTACAGGAACTCCCAATGATGCAATTTCTCTCATAAAGCTTTCATCCAACAACATTCCTGTCGGATTCATTGGAGAATTTATAAATATTGCCGCAGTACGTGAATTCACACATTTACGAATAGCTTCTATGTCATATTGCAATCCTTTTTCTTCTGACAACGGGACCAACACCGGGTTTGCCTGAACTGCTAAAACAAAATTACGATAACAAGCGTATCCCGGATTTGAAAGTATGACTTCACTATCTGTATCACAGAGTAACATTAGCGCCAAAAGAATAGACGGCGAAGAACCAGAAGTTACAACGATACAATCAGGATCGACTGTCACCCCATATTCCCGTCGATAAAAAGTTGCTATTTCCTGGCGTAATACGGGATCCCCTAAAGAATGCGTGTAGTGAGTGAGATGTTTATCATAAGCAGTCTTTGCAGCTTCAGCTACACAAGATGGAACATCAAAATCAGGTTCTCCGACTTCAAGGTGAATAATATCAATGCCCTGTTTTTGTAATTCATTTGCTCTCTCCAATACATCCATTACAATAAAGGAGTTCATTTGTTCTACTTGAGGATTGAAATGTTTCATTGTGATTCTTTTGTCTTTTGGATGACAAAGATAATTCTTTCCAGCCTGTTTTTGTAACATATCGGCAAAAAGTTCTATATTTGTGCTTTCAAATCGTTAGTTAGGATGAAACAAGAATTTACACGGATTGCAGTAAAAGTAGGTAGCAATGTATTAGCACGTCGAGATGGAACATTAGATGTTACCCGTATGTCGGCTCTTGTCGATCAGATTGCAGAATTGCATAAAGCTGGGGTAGAGATTATTCTCATTTCTTCGGGAGCAGTAGCCTCAGGACGAAGCGAAATACACCCTCAAAAGAAGCTCGATAGTGTAGATCAACGACAGTTATTCTCAGCTGTAGGTCAGGCAAAGCTAATCAACCGTTACTACGAACTCTTTCGGGAACATGGCATTCCAGTTGGTCAGGTATTGACCACCAAAGAAAGTTTTGGTACTCGCCGCCATTACCTGAATCAAAAAAACTGTATGACAGTGATGCTCGAAAATGGTGTGATTCCTATCGTCAATGAAAATGACACCATTTCGGTAAGCGAGCTCATGTTCACTGATAATGACGAATTATCAGGCTGATTGCTTCTATGATGAATACGCAAGCACTTATCATCCTCAGTAATATTGACGGAATTTATAATGGTTCTCCAACAGATCCTCAATCATCGGTAATCCGCGAGATAGGTCATAGCAAAGATCTATCCAACTATATCCAAACCTCTAAATCCAGTTTTGGAAGAGGGGGGATGCTAACTAAAACGAACATCGCCCGGAAAGTAGCTGATGAAGGAATTACAGTGATCATTGCTAATGGAAAGCGTGACAATATTCTAGTAGACCTGCTCCAACATCCTGACGAAACACTTTGTACACGCTTTGTTCCCTCCAGCGAACCAGTATCCAGTGTCAAAAAGTGGATCGCACATAGCGAAGGATTCGCAAAAGGAGAAATCCATATTAATGACTGTGCGACAAAAGTACTGAACTCGGAGAAAGCCGTTAGTATTCTTCCAGTAGGAATCACACGTATCGAAGGAGAATTTGAAAGAGACGACATTGTGCGTATCATTGATAATCAAGGAAACCAAATAGGGGTTGGGAAAGCAAATTGCGATTCTACTCAGGCACGGGAGACTATTGGAAAACATGGGAAAAAGGCAGTAGTACATTATGACTACTTATACATAGAATAATTCATCATAATCAAGATTCATAGGTACTAGATATCCAATAAATTGAGTTGCCGGAGAACTATCTATTGCAAAAGCATCCATATTTTTTTATGTTCACACTTTTCATTCATTTCACTCCAATCAGCAGACTTCCACATTTATTCCGGTTGCAGCTCATCCTTTGAAGGAAGTTGCTTCCAACCTTCACCAAAGGTATCATAAGCATCAGTCACTACAACAAAAGCACGCGGATCGGCTTCTTTGATTTTATGCTTCACACTGGTTACTTCTTTATGGCTAACAACCAAAAAAAGCATTTCTTTTTCTGCCCCAGTATAGAGCCCACTACTTTTAATACAAGTAGCTGTACGATCCAGATCTTTGAGAATGAAACGATGCAATTCAGTCATTTCTTTGTCGCTGATAACAAATAACAATTTATCCTCTTTTGCACCATTAATGACATAAGCCACCACTCTCGAGATAACAAAAATGGAAATTAGCGAATAGAGAGATAAATACCATGAAGGCTGGCTCGCATCATCTGCATTGCCCACACCAAACCCGATAACCAACAGACCGAAACAAACAACTACAGCATCAACGAACAGGATGGCATTTGAGAAACGGATATGAAAATATTTCTGTAATATCATCGCAATAATATCACTTCCCCCAGTGGTTGCCTGGTTGCGTACAACAAGACCACTACCGACGCAATAATCGCCGCACCGATAATACAAGTCAGCATCAGATGACTTGTCATATCCATAGCACCACCAAGAAGCTTCGTCGGATCAAGTTGTTGAAGTGCCTCTTGTGTAGGATAAGCCCAACGAGACATTACATTCATCAGTAAGGGGGTAATCAATGCAGCAACCAATGTACGGGAACCCAACTTAGCCCCCAACAGTATGACCGAGAGAATTAAAAGCGGCACATCGAACATATAGCCGAATGTTCCCACCTGAATGGAGGGAAATAAATTGTGAAGAACAATACTAGCTCCATACACCCCTCCCGGCACAATGTTATAAGGATTGATAAAAAACACAAAACCTGCCGCCAAAATAGTACAGCCCATCAAAACACCTCCCCAAGAGACCCACCAGTCAATGTGAGTAGCAGGCTTACAATATTGCTTCAATTTATAAGATAGTTTTTCCATATCCATCATTCAGATTCTATTTTTATGCAGCAAATATACGAAAAACTTTACTAACCGTCCTTTCATTACCATTGGTTTGTAAGTTATCTCTTATTTTTCGGAGGTGTAATCTAGAAAATCAGGCAGTCTATCAGAAAGATACTTTGCTCAACTACTTTTTATATATTCCTGCATCATTTTGAATCACCTCATAACAAAAAAACATCATTTTCTCTATCAACCTATCACCAATCTTCTGTATCCCCCTATTCATCGTACTTTCAAGAGGTGATAGGTTGATTCTCGACCTATCACCTTCTCTATCACCTATCACCTTTGCCAGTTCCTGCCATTATCTTCCTCGTTTGATGGCTGGCAGATAATTTTTAAACCCCTTAATAGCAAACATACATTTCACTACTAACAAACTTTTTGTTCTTTAATACCTAACTTCTTTTCCTCCGATAGAGAAATTATTCTTTATTAGAAATAAACTATAAACGGAAGTTGCGATTATATAAATGAAACTTGCATTCATATAAACAGAACTTGCATTTATACAAACGCAAGTTCTGTTTATAGATTGCAATCAATAAAAAACAACTTAACTATTAAAGAAAATAAAGTTTGTTATAGGAAAAGAAGAATTAATCTATTGTAAGGAACAGATTAATCCCTTACAACCATCTGTTTTATCATTCAATTACTTTATCTTTGCCGAAGAGTAGAGGAAATATACTTCTACATCAAATAATTAATCTAATTGTCGAATTCACAAAGTATACACTATTTATGGTTATCTTAGGAATCATTGTTGCCATCTGTCTACTATTTATAATTGGCGTTTATAACACATTGGTCAGAAAACAGAATAGTATTGAAAATGCCTTCGGAAGCATTGATGTAATGCTAAAAAAAAGATTTGATTTAATCCCCAATATCGTTGCCACAGTGAAACAGTATGCCAAACACGAAGAGACTATTTTCGCACGTATAGCTGAGCTGCGTTCTAAAGGATATGAACAGCTGAGCAATGACGACAAAGCAAACTTCGACGAAACTTTTACACAAGTAAGCCGCCGATTCATTGCCGTAGCCGAAAGCTATCCGGAGTTAAAAGCTTCTGACAACTTTATGCATCTGCAACGTACACTGAACGAAGTCGAAGAACAACTGTCGGCTGCAAGAAGAACCTACAATGCCAACGTAACAGACTTTAATAATACAGTAATGACTTTCCCGTCCAATATGATTGCCGGGATGTTCGGATTCACACCCAGAACTCTTTTTTCCATACCGGCAGAAGAACGGGCAAATCCCACCATCGGAAACACATTTCAATCTTAATTTAACCGACAACTATGGCAATTTCATTCAATACAGTCTATAGCCAGCTAGAACCACACATCATTACTTTTGAAACCAAACGCAAAATACTAAAATCAAAAGGAATCCGAAATGGAGGTATAACAGTCGGAACTATCCTAACCATCGGACTTTTATTCCTCCCTTCATTGGGAAATATGTTCTGGATAATCGCGGTTATTGCTTTAATTATCGGAGGAGTAATAGCCAATGCCCAATCAAAAGAACTTACCGAATACTATAAAAAAGAGATCGTTCCACTTATTCTTGAAAGTGTACTTCCCGGTGCACACTATGAACCGGAAACAGGAATTTCAGAAGAAACATTTCGTTCTTGTAAGCTCTTTCCCACACCGGATCGTTATTCAGCTGAAGATTTCATCTCAGGACGGATAGACAAAACAGATATATGTTTTTCTGAAGTACACGCAGAGGAAAGACATGTACAAACATCCAAAAATGGAACAAAAGAGTATTGGACTGATATTTTCAAAGGCTTTTTATTTATCGCTGACTTTCATAAAGACTTTGCCGGACAAACGATACTTTATCGGAATTCATGGTTCAAGTTCCGCTTTGGCAGTGAGAAGCGGGTAAAATTAGAGAACAACGAATTTGAACATTGTTTTGACACCTACTCTACTGACGAGATTGAAGCACGTTACATCTTGTCTACTTCAATGATGGAGCGTTTAGTAACAATGAATCGGCGATTGGGGGATGGAATAACTATCAGTTTCCGGAATTCCAATGTATATATCGCTATCCCAGACTCCAAAAATCATTTCGAAACCAGCCTATGGGGCCCATTAACCCGCGAGAACCTGGAATCGGAATTCCAGACTGTCAGTGAACTAGTGCAGATTGTAGACGAGTTGAATCTGAATCTTAGAATCTGGACAAAAGAATAATGCAATACATTTATTTCAAATTTCAGCAAGTTTTATTCACATGATTCACTATATTTGCACTATTTATCTTTCTATTTAACGCAAAAAGGGAGCAAATGACTACAAATTTAAACAAGACCTTTGCTGCTGTACAAGCAGCTAGTCGGGAATTGGCCTTACTGAGTGATGAGACAATCAACCAGATATTAAATGCAGTAGCGGATGCAGCAATAAGTGAAACATCGTTGATTCTGGCTGAAAATGAAAAGGATCTGGCACGCATGGACGTGAAAGATCCCAAATATGATCGACTGAAGCTAACAGAAGAACGTTTGAAAAGCATTGCAACCGACATACGTAATGTGGCGACTCTTCCCTCTCCTCTAGGAAGGATACTGAAAGAAACAACTCGCCCTAATGGAATGAAACTATCTAAAGTGAGCGTCCCTTTCGGAGTAATAGGAATTATTTATGAAGCTCGTCCAAATGTTAGTTTCGACGTTTTCTCTCTTTGTTTGAAAAGTGGAAATGCTTGTATACTAAAAGGAGGAAGTGATGCTGATTATTCTAACCAGGCTATTATCAGCGTCATCCACAAAGTATTGAAGAAGTTTAATATCAATCCCCATATCGTAGAATTGCTTCCTGCTGACAGGGAGGCTACAAGTGAACTGCTACATGCAGTGGGGTATGTGGATCTGATTATACCCAGAGGTAGTAGTAGCTTAATCAATTTTGTCCGTACCAATGCAAGTATTCCTGTCATCGAAACTGGTGCAGGCATTTGCCATACTTATTTTGATGAATTCGGAGATACAAGCAAAGGAGCTGCTATCATCCATAATGCAAAAACTCGCCGCGTCAGTGTATGTAATGCGTTGGACTGTCTTATTATACATAAAAAAAGACTTGCAGACTTGCCACTTTTATGTGAGAAGTTAAAAGACAGCCAAGTAATTATCTATGCAGACACACAAGCCTATCAGGCACTGGCAAATCATTATCCGGCTGAACTTTTGCAAGCTGCGACCCATGAAAGCTTTGGCACCGAATTTTTGGATTATAAATTAGCTATAAAGTCTGTTGATAGTTTTGAAAATGCATTAGGACATATCCAAGAATATAGCTCTAAACATAGCGAATGCATCGTGACGGAAAACAAAGAACGAGCCACCTTGTTTACCCGAATAGTAGATGCTGCTTGCGTATATAGTAATGTATCTACGGCTTTCACTGATGGTGGACAATTCGGATTAGGAGCAGAGATCGGCATCAGTACCCAAAAACTACATGCTCGCGGCCCGATGGGATTAGAAGAAATCACCTCTTATAAATGGATCATTGAAGGGGAGGGACAAACCAGATGGTAAAACGCCCTATAAATGGATATATACTATAAGAGAACAATGGAACAATAACGATTAATTATAGAGAAATATGAAGAAATTTACTTGTGTACAGGACATCGGCGATTTAAAATCCGCTCTTGCAGAAGCATTCGAAATCAAAAAAGACCGTTTCAAATATGTAGAATTGGGGCGCAATAAAACATTGATGATGATCTTCTTCAACTCTAGTTTACGCACCCGGCTCAGCACACAGAAAGCCGCATTCAATCTAGGAATGAATGTTATGGTGCTGGATATCAATCAGGGTGCGTGGAGACTGGAAACAGAACGCGGCGTGATCATGGATGGCGACAAGCCTGAACATCTTTTAGAAGCTATTCCTGTAATGGGATGCTACTGTGATCTGATCGGAGTAAGATCTTTCGCCCGTTTCGAAGACCGTGACTTTGATTATAAAGAAACGATTCTCAACCAGTTCATCCAATATTCCGGTCGTCCGGTATTCTCGATGGAAGCTGCTACTCGCCACCCACTTCAGAGTTTCGCTGATTTGATTACTATCGAAGAATACAAAAAGACTGCACGCCCTAAAGTAGTTATGACATGGGCACCTCATCCACGCCCACTGCCACAGGCTGTTCCCAACTCTTTCGCAGAGTGGATGAACGCAACTGACTATGATTTTGTGATTACCCACCCGGAAGGATATGAACTTGATCCTGCATTTGTAGGAGATGCAAAAGTAGAATATGACCAGATGAAAGCTTTCGAAGGGGCTGACTTTGTATATGCAAAAAACTGGGCGGCATATACAGGTGATAATTATGGGCAGATTTTAAGTAAAGACCGTGCATGGACAGTTAGTGACCGACAAATGGCAGTTACCAACAATGCTCACTTCATGCATTGCCTTCCTGTTCGCAGAAATATGATTGTTACGGATGATGTGATTGAGAGCCCTCAATCTATTGTTATTCCAGAAGCTGCCAATCGGGAAATTTCAGCAACGGTTGTCTTAAAGAGACTATTAGAAGGATTGAAATAAATATCATCAATAAATGTCAAACGGTGGATAATGAATGTTCCGAACCTTTATTGTTCACCGTTTACTATTTATAAGCTATTCAAATCATGTTCCTTTTACATCGAACCAATAAAAGTTCAATATTCACCATTTCACAATCTTCTGTTTTCTTACTGTTCTATATTTTTTCCCGCATCCTTCCAAGCATTGAATCCGTTATACAAATCAAAAACTTTATATCCTTTTTTGCTAAGTATCTTTGCAGCCTTTCTACTCCGCTTGCCACTACGGCAATATAATGCTACCGGCTTATCCTTTTGAAGTAACGAATCAGCCATGGTTGCAAAAGAATCATCTAGAACATTAATATTGATAGTTTTAGCAATATGCCCTTCGGAGTACTCTGCCAAGGTACGAACATCTAAACGCTGCACATTTTCATCCTGAATGTATGTATCAAACTCATCCACATTCATTGATTTGAAATCTTCTTTCTGTTGCTGACAAGAAAAAAGAGAAGAAAGAAACAATAAAATTCCCACAAGTAATTGATTCGCTTTTAACATAGATACTTCATTACTCAATTTACACTCGGAATATATTCAAATCCTTCAAAGTCAGAATTACAATATTTATCCGATTCGATAATGTTACCATCCTTATCAGAGGTATAATATTTAAACTTTATACGAACAATTTGATCTGGTTCTCCAACTAATTTGGTTAGAGGAACTGAAATATAAGCTCTCCGATTATAATATTGCGCATCTCCCTGCGCATCATGATATAGAGATAATACAACGACTTTCTCACCATTCTCCGACTCTTCCTGTACTTCCCCTAAAAGATCAAAAACATGTTGTACCCCCCCTTTGCTTTCAAGCTTAGAATTATATTCAGATAGTCTCGTCCCATCCAAATACTCACGACATCTACCGGGTCCATTTTTGTAAGTTCTCCATACCCTTCTTCTCCTTTAAACTTAGGTGTCATGGTTATCAGAGATTGCAAAGAATATATTGTGGCAGAAGCAACTCCATTGTGAGAAAGCACCTCATAATTAGCCAATACACGCTTCGAATTATTAGGAGAAATAGTAGAGTTGGTACGATCTTTTGATACAAGCATTTCATCCCCATTATCTGGGAGAAGTGTTTGCAATTTACCATCCGATCCTGATTTCACTGTGACAAATTCCAACTTCACAGAAGGATAATAATATTCGTCATCTCCACAAGCAACTACTAACAAAAGCAGTCCAATCAACCCAATCGTATGTAGTTTGTTTCTTTTCATTGGCGTGCAGCTAAATAGTTTATTAAAGGATTAGCATACATTAATAACAACTTTTCACGCAAAAAGTCCACATCTTTATTAGGAATCTTTATTTTTCCCAATTGCTGCTCAACATAATCAATAAAACGCAGCTTTTCTTCCTGTGTATAATTTTGTTCAAACTCCGCCTTACCCTTCAACCAGTCATAAGCTATATAATTGCCTGGATACATCCGATAATTAGAATGAATCCGCTGATCAATACAAGTAGAAATTCTAGCAAACAAATCCGGTTTCGGCAATGAACGATCCAACTGTTCCAACTTGTCGTTAATACAAGGAGCCATCTGGAAATGTACTCTTCCCTTATATCCGAAAAGTCCTGTTTCCATATTAATCAGATCATCTTGTGTCGTTTTCTTATATCCTTCTACATCTCTCTTCAGTTGAAATTCCTGAGCTTTAAGGAAATCACAAGGATCGTATTCGTAGGAAATAGCAAGAGGTGCAATATTCATTTCCATCAGACGTTCTACCAAATCACCCTCTCCTCCCATCGCCAACATTTTCAACACACTATCTTGTGTACGGTCATTTGAATCTTTGGCACGCCCTTCACGTTGAGCTATCCAAATAGACTGGTTTTTCTCAGCAATAGTATAATGCATATAACGAGACATACGAGCCGAGGACTCCAACATTTGACGCATAGTTAATGCACGTTGTACAATAAATGATTTATTAACCCGCACCAACTTCTTAATCCAAGGATAAATGAGCAAATTATCTCCAATAGCTATTTCAACCGTATCCATTCCTTCATCGACCAACAAGATAGAAAGAAAACCGGAATCCAGAATTATATCCCGATGATTGGACATATAAGTGTAAGCTTTTTCTTTATTCGGCAAAGCCGTATGATCTAAAGTCAAACTATCAGTATGTTCCTGAGCTATTTTCCACAAAATACCATAACAAAATGTTTTCTGGAAATCCAGTTTGGTCTTGCATGTACGTATTTTTTGTGCCAGAAGTTCAAAAGGAACATTCGGAATTGCGCTACAGGCTGCTTTCTGAAAAGCTTGATCAGCAATCAGTTCCTCCAGAATTTGAGGAAGTTCCTCATCATAGTAAGGACGAATCTCATTAAACTCTGTTATATCCATAGCAAGGAATTAAAATTTATTTTCGATAATATCAGTCATCACATCTTTTATTTCCAGACCGGCAGCACGTACTTGCTGGGGAATAAAACTGGTAGCAGTCATTCCCGGAGTCGTATTTACCTCCAGAAGATTAATTTTCTCTCCGGCAGTTACGATATAATCCACACGAATAATACCGGAACAACCTAATATATCATAAATAGCCGAGGTCAACAACTGCACCCGATTCGTCAATTCATCCGAAATGCGTGCTGGAGTTATTTCATCCACTTGGCCATTATATTTCGCATCATAATCAAAAAATTCATTATGAGTTACAACCTCTGTGGGTGGGAAGACTACTGTTTTGTCTTTTGTCTTATAACAACCGCATGTTAATTCCGTTCCGTCCATAAAAGCTTCTACTAAAACTTCTTGAGCCTCTTCAAAAGCTTTAGCTATGGCAGGTTGTATTTCCTCTTTTGTCTTAACCTTCGTTACTCCGAAACTTGATCCTCCCAAACTCGGTTTAATAAAACAAGGTAAGCCGATCTTGTCCAATACATCTTCATCGGAAATGGATTGTCCCATACGTAAAAGCAATGATTCGGCGATACGTACACCAAATGCTTTCAGATACTGACCACATGTAAACTTATCATAAGTGATAGCAGCAGCCAATACTCCACAACAGGAATATGGAATGTGAAGCATATCAAAATATCCCTGAAGACGACCATCCTCTCCCGGAGTTCCATGAATAGTTATATAGGCAAAATCAAATTTTATCTTTTCCATCCCTAGCATAAAACTGAAATCATTGCGGTCTACAGGTACTTTCGTACCATCCGGCAACTGGACTTCCCAACGGAGTCCTTGCATCTCAACGATATACAGTGTATACTTTTCCTTATCAATAAAGGAATAGATTCCCTGTGCACTACGCAGGGATACATGAAATTCGGAGGTATCTCCTCCAGCTACGATAGCAATTGTGCGTTTCATTCTATATCTCTATTACTTATATAGCTTCTCCACTTATCGATAAGTTGAGTCATGTCATCCGGAAGTTCAGAAGTAAAAAACACCTCTTTACCTGTAACGGGATGAACAAACCCCAACGTCATTGCATGCAAAGCTTGTCGGGGACAAGTGTCAAAGCAATTATTTACAAATTGTTTGTACTTACTAAAGTGAGTACCTTTTAATATCTCGTGACCGCCATAGCGTTCGTCATTAAATAAAACATGTCCTATATGCTTCATATGGACACGAATCTGATGTGTACGCCCTGTCTCAAGCACGCATTCTACTAAAGTTACATATCCCAACCGCTCCAACACACGATAATGAGTTACCGCATGTTTACCAACAGCCGGATCAGACATTACAGCCATTTGCATCCGATCTTTCGGATTACGAGCAATATTACCGACGATCGTTCCTTCATCTTTTTCTACATTTCCCCATACCAAAGCGCGATACTTGCGTTTAGTCGTTTTATTATAGAATTGAAGGCCCAAGTTTGTTTTAGCATCCGGTGTTTTGGCAATTACCAGTAAACCAGAAGTGTCTTTGTCAATTCGGTGAACTAATCCGACATGCGGATCATTGGCGTCATAATCAGGCACATCTTTCAAATGCCATGCCAATGCATTCACCAAAGTACCATGGTAATTTCCATGTCCGGGGTGTACAACCAAACCGGCAGGCTTATTTACCACCATAACATATGAATCTTCATAAACAATATTAAGGGGAATATCTTCTGGAATAATCTCATTCTCATAACGTGGACGATCCATCATCACAGTGATGACATCAAGAGGCTTCACTTTATAGCTACTCTTTACCGGTTTACCGTTAGCCATAACAAATCCGCTTTCGGCAGCTTTCTGAATACGGTTACGCGAAGCATTGACAATACGTTCGAACAGATATTTATCTACTCTTACCATCGCCTGTCCCTTATCTACGACCACACGAAAATGCTCATAGAGTTGGGCCTCATCACCGACTGGCTCTATATCATCCAAGTCATTTTCCAATTCATCCGGAAGTTCTTCCTCTATCATGCGAGCTTATTTCTGTTGTTTACATTCAAAACCAGCTATCATCCTGAGTCGATGACGATTCTGACGCAACAGGTTCTGTTACATCACTCTCCAATGAGTCATCTTCCAATATATCCTCCGTTCCGTTTCCTACCATTAACGTCAAAGAAGCACCTAAAGGTATCTCTTCTCCTGCAGACAACAAACGGCCCTTATATTTTACGCCATAAACCCAATCTTTTTCACCACTCATCATTTCCGGTTCATTCAATTTAAAACCAGAAGCTAATACTTTAGCCTGAGCTTGGCGAAGAGAACTATTATCTGCCACATTAGGAACTACACGCAGCGGAATATTAAGAGTATTAATAGTTAAATAGATTATACGTCCTTCTTTTACTTTCTGCCCGACTCCCGGATTTAGCTCAAGAATGATGCCAGCAGGTTTGTCTTTCACATAAGTAGAGTCCGAGACAACACATACCAGCCCATTATTACGGAACATCTTTGATGCCTCCTCCACAGTCATTCCTTTCACATCCGGAACAACAACAGCCTCACCATGGCGGGTATAAGTATCGAGCCACTTCATCACACCAAATAATAGCAATATCACTGCCACAACCATGCCAACGATATTCAGCCAGAAGCATTTATTTGTTTTAAAAGAAAAGAATTCTTTAATTGTCATAAGCATTGCTGTTAATCTGCGCCAAAGATACGACAAATAAGTTGAATTTTTAAAAAGAAAGCGAATGAAAATGTCCTTCCTCGAAACGCAAGGACATTTATCACCGCCACAATTGTTGCAACTATAATCCCCACTCCTATAGATTTCAACAACCTTATATTTCTTTATATCGTTTTCCAATGTCTTAATAAGCCATTAGATCACTTTATCACATTCTATATTTTTCCGCAAAGGAAGGTAAAAAGAAAGATATTTAAAGCAGAATAATACTTTTTAACATAGTAAATTAAGTTGGAAATAACCTGAGTTTTTATTCACATTCTTTTTAAAACTCGCTTTTCTGAGAGAGTTACGAGACTTAATAAAAAAGAAGCAAGAAAGGCAGAGTTTTAATCAACTCTGCCTTTCTTGCTTCCTTAATGGCTGACAATTATTATTTCTTCTGGCCATTGTACTCGTCAGAAACAGTCAGTTTCTTTCTGCCTTTCGCACGACGAGCAGCTAAAACTCTACGACCATTAGCCGATTCCATTCTCTCACGGAAACCGTGTTTGTTTTTTCTCTTTCTGTTAGAGGGTTGAAATGTTCTCTTCATTACTGTATCTTGTTTTTATGTTATTATTCTACGTAATCGGGCTGCAAAAATAGACACTTTTTTTAAATTAACCAAGAGATAACTCATTTTTGCTCAAAAGTTTTTGTGTTTTTTACCGATTTAGATTACTTTTGCACTCGAATTAAGATAGCGACAACTAAATAACAATAATATAAATAAAGAAAACAGCAGTATGATTAATGCTCAAGACATCAAAAACGGAACTTGTATCCGTATGGACGGAAAGCTCTATTTCTGTATCGAATTTCTGCATGTAAAACCTGGTAAAGGTAACACTTTCATGCGTACAAAACTGAAAGACGTAGTTAGCGGATACGTCCTCGAACGCCGTTTCAACATCGGTGAAAAACTGGAAGACGTACGTGTAGAACGTCGTCCTTACCAATTCTTATATAAAGAAGGAGAAGACTATATCTTCATGAATCAAGAAACATACGACCAACATCCTATTGCTCATGATTTGATCAATGGAGTTGATTTCTTGCTTGAAGGTGCAGTATTGGAAGTTGTTTCCGATGCTTCAACTGAGACTGTACTTTACGCAGACATGCCAATTAAGGTTCAGATGAAGGTTACTTATACTGAGCCGGGCATAAAAGGAGATACAGCAACTAACACGCTGAAACCTGCAACTGTAGAATCTGGTGCAACTGTACGTGTTCCTTTATTTATTAATGAAGGCGAAACAATTGAAATCGACACACGTGACGGCTCTTATGTAGGCCGCGTTAAGGCTTAATATACATATTATTAAAAGAGCAAAAAGCCTTGACTAAAAAGTCGGACTTTTTGCTCTTTTAATTTTCTAATACAAAAAACAAACTTATGAAAATCTTAAATGTCACTGTCTTGCTATTATGCTTGATCTCTATTATTGCCTGTAAACCTTCTTCTCCCAAGGAAGCTGCTCAAGAAATTTACTCTGTTGATAGCATATTAACCATACAAGACGCTCTTATTGGAGACACTTTTATGTTAGAGGGTTTTTGTGTAGATGTATGTGGACATGGAAGTAATCATATCACTTTGTTAGGTAGTGATACTACCCGATTTGTAAATGTAGAAGCTAACACAGAGCTGGTTTCATTCGACAAAGGAGTGTTAAACAATAATGTTTGTGTGAAAGCTACTATAGCAGAAGAACGTGTAGACGAGGCTTTCCTGTCGAATTGGGAGCAACGTTTGGATGAAAGTCTAAAAGCTCCTGATGAAGGTAACCCGGAAGCAGTAGCTATGCTTAAGAAACAAATTGAACAAATCAGAGCTGAAATTGCAGAACGTACAAAGAAAGAAAATAAGAACTACTATAGCCAGTACCATATTATTGCTTCTGAGTATGAAATCGAAAAATAGCTTGCCTACAACAATACGTAAATGGTTCCGGATTATCCACCGGGACCTTTCGTTTTTATTTACTGGTATCATCATTGTATATGCCGTATCCGGCATTGCGTTGAATCATAAACGAACGTTCAATGCTGACTACAAAATTACCAAAACTGAGCTACAAATTCAGGGTAATTTCCCGCAAACAGAAAAGGTCAGTAAGGAACAGACTCTTGATTTTCTTAAAATGATCAACGAAGAAAATGCTTATATGAAACATTACTACTCTGGTGAACAACAATTAAAGGTTTTCTTAAAAGGTGGTTCTTCTTTAGTAGTAGATATGAATACTGGAAAAGCTATTTATGAATCAGTAAAAAAACGGCCAATACTTAGCTGGTTTAGCCGTCTACATTATAATCCGGCTCGTTGGTGGACTTGGTTCTCTGATATTTTTGCCGTATCACTACTTATCATTGCTCTCACCGGATTGTTTATGAACAAAGGTAAAAATGGCATTATTGGACGTGGGGGCATTGAGTTGATTATAGGAATATTGATACCTATGATTTTCTTGTTCATATAAATAGAAGCACGCCAAATTCATCTCTAAATAGAAAAACGGTTATCTTGAATCAAGATAACCGTTTTTCTATTTAAAAGCAATTTACAATGTTTATTTTGCTTTTTGAGTCACAGGAATACGGAATAGTTCTGCATCCCAATCTGAATCAAGAATCACTACATCCAATGTGCGTTCTGCACCTGTAGTATTATCCTTCTTCACATTAATAAGTAGCTGATCTAAGTCACCACCTGCACCTAACCATGAATCTTCATCCTCAACTTCATTATCGGTACCTGTTTCACATATAAGTGTAATATAACCTCCATCCGTTTCTACATTAAGTGTTTTAATGCGTTCTTTTGCTTCAGCAGCATAAGTAGCTTCAAAACTTAAAGCCGTTCCATTAGCAAATGCCTGGGTCTTCTTATCATCTATGAAAAGTTTATAAGAAGTTGCCGGAGCCATACCCATCTGATTAATATTGATAACAATTTCTTCCGCATCACCGGCAGAAATAGTAATTGTTCCGGATTGAACATCACCAGCTACATTAGGTGCTAAAGAGAATTCCATCGTTTCTCCATTCTTACCACGTGGATTCTTGATCTGAATCCAATCTGAACCATCACCTTCTCCCATCATATCAGCGGTCACTGCTTTCCAACGGCTAGCGGTTGTATTTATTTTCACTGAAATAGTTTTCCCAGAATTATCACCCATATACATATACATACCATATTGCTCATCAATATCACTCGATTCTATTGATAAGGTACATCCTGTAGAGTTCTTTCCTGCCTGAGTAACAGAGAATGTAACAGAAGATGCACCAGCTACTAACTTAAATTTAGCTTCACGATCTGTTGTATTTGGATTAGCTCCTGCTTTCACAGTAATCTCGGTTGTACTTTTCACACTGGCAGTACACCATGATTGCTCATTTACCTTTTCCAAGCTCAAATCTTTCTGTGCAGCATTCGTCTGAATCTTGATAACCTGCTCAGACAAAGCCTCCGGATCAACATCCAACTTAGCATCAGCCTGATTAACAATCTTCAATTCATAAGTAACAGGGGCATTTTCTTCTTCATCGTCATCACTAGAACAACTACTAACTCCCATTGTTAATGTTACTGCCATTGCAGCAATCATCCAATAATTCATAATTTTTTTCATAACTCTACTTCTAATATTTAATTAAACTCAATCAATTATTTCTTATACAGCATGTTTATAATTGTTACTTGATAATCATAGAATGCACGTGTACGGGCATCACCTGATCCAAGTCTTGACTTATACAAATTCTGAACCTTCTTCAGTGTATTAGTAATAACCGGACGTCCTACACCAGCTGACAACTTAGCAGGAGTCATATTATGACGCGCATACGAAGTTTCCGCATTCAAGTGTTCATGTTTACATGAAGTCACATTGCAAAACTGATTGGACTGCTCTGTTACTTTAGCTACCATATCTTTCCAAGCTGCTTCCGGATCAGCCAATCCACCCGGTGCTCCCCCACCTAATCCTTTATTCATAGAAGGATCTAAATTAGAATACTTCATCAAGGCAGCTACAGCTGCATTTTGCAAATTCATATCTTCCTGGGTCAGTGATTTCCCATTGATTGTATTAGCAAAGATCACCTGATAAACATCGTTGAAATAACTATCCAATGTATAAATATTCTCTTGTCCAGAGCGTTCACCTTCATAAATCATTCCCATAGTAGCCGGACTAAGAATCTTACCAACAATAGAATATTGGAAATTATCAAATGCACTAGACTCCATCCCGTTTATACGCATAATACTTTCCGGTAACAACCACTTACGACAATTTAATGCCTGATCCACCAACCAGACCATCGCTTTCTTCTGTTTATCTTTTGTAATATAACGGGTATCATATTTCTGGCTTCCGTCTTGCACCAAATCAGTAAATTCCACTCCACCAAGATATGGCATCACATGAGTCAAATAACGCATATACTGACTTACACATGCCATATACATTTCATGAATATCGTTATAAGTAGTATTCTCTTTCTTCAACCATTCTTCGACATTAGCAATAATATACTGCAAATTCTTAATGCCATAGTTACTAGCCTTAATATGATCATTACCTAAATCTTCAGTCTGATCTGTCGGATCTTCAGTTAAGAAAAGTTGTTGTGCACCAAATTGATACATTGGATCATCCTTCTTCTCCTCGATCATCGCATTCAGATATTTATATTCTGATTCCGGTGTCGGTGTATCCTTAAACACACGATATCCCCAATTAATAGCATATTTATCATATACGCCAATCAATGGCGGAACCATACGTACCCCTTTTTCAAGGTCACCCGGCTGTGCTACATAGTTATTACGTGCATAGTCCATGATACTAGGCGTAGTACCATATTTTTGTGTAAACGAAGGACTACGTAACGAATCTACAGGAAAAGCATAGCTAGCTCCCATATTATGCTCCAATCCTAAAGTATGCCCTATTTCATGAGAAGCCACATAACGCAAAGATTCACTCATCACATCATCATCAAACACCAATTTGCGAACACGCGGATCAACTGCACCAGTCTGTGCAAATCGCCAATTATGAACTAAAGAAATCACATTATGGTACCACATTACCTCTCCAACCAAAATTTCTCCGGAACGAGGATCAATATAACTCGGTCCTGCAGCATTGGCAACATTATTTGTCATATAACGCACACAGTTGTAGCGAATATCATCCGGATCGAATGTCGGATCATCGGTCGGATAATCCTTTGCTACAACTACATTTTTAAATCCGGCAGCCTCAAAAGCTTTATTCCAATCTTCAATACCATCTTTAACAGCTTTTCTCCATTTGGTAGGGAAAGCAGAATCGACATAAAAAACAATCTGTTTCTTAGGTTCTACTAATTCTCCATTAAAATATTTCTCCAGATCTTCCTCTTTAGGTTCCACTCTCCATCTATGCACAAATTCTTTTGTTGGAATCTTATCTTTGTCAGAAGTATAGTAGTAATAGAACGTACTGAAAAATCCTACACGATTATCTTGTAAGCGCATTTTCATTGGCTCTTTCGGCAGCTCCACAATAGAACGCCGCATATTCACCGTATATGCTCCAGATTCTGAATTGTAATTCAATCGGCTGGTAATCTCCACATTTTTCTCAAACCCTTTTACTCCCAGTAGCATAGAAGCCGAAGAGTCAAAAGAAGCGGGTTTTGTGGCACGCGTACGTACACTTTGTTGAAGAGGAGTGATACACTTCTCATTCGACACAAAGAAAGAGGTCATATCGATCAATAAAGTATCCTTACGTGAAGCTTTTATCTTAAACGTCTTCATGATAGGATCAGAGAAGTTTTTCTTAAAAGAAGATTCAATAGGATCTCCAGATCTCACCCGTTCAAATGACTGTACTGTATGCATATACACATTAGCAGTATCAGCAGATAAACGGAACATAAATGGATCTCCGATCATCTCTCCGGCTGTAAAGTTTGAACTCTCACTAATAGAAGACACACGATTAGCAAGTAAGTAAAGCTTATCTAGGTTATCCTTATGAATTTCAAACAGAAGTTCATTTTTAGGAGTTATCCATGTTTTAATTGTTCCTTCATACGGAGTAGCCTTATCAATAGCCTTATCAAATTTATCCTTCGGCTTTATTGAATCGGTCTGTTCCGTTTTGTTTTTGTTTTTTTTCTTTCTCCACTTTTTAAAGATGTCACTCTCTGCGTGTACACCTGAACATAAGGTTGCTAATGCAACCCATAAAATTAGCGTTTTGTTCTTCATACTTTTTGTCCTATTTATTTTTAGTTAGTTAAATGTAAACTCTTTAAAATTGCTTGTAGCAGAGGCTGACTACACGCGGAAATCCTTTCCACACTAATTCTTCAGTAATATTAATTTGTTCAGGAGTATCCACAACCGAATATTTCCGTACAGAACCACCTCGTCCTTCTTCCGTTCCCTTTTTATATGTCGCAATATAGAAATTGTCTTCCATCTGCTGTTCGGAGATAATATCATTATTGATGGCCGTTATTTCTTCATCTGGAAAAGTGGCAAGTACTACCGGATGATTGTTTTTACGAAAATCATATCCATAAAGAGTATTATCAACTGCATAAATTAAATATCCTTGGCGGGTGGTCATAGAAAATAAAGTCGACTCTCCAAATCCGGTTGCAACTGTGGGAACCTCATATCGCCCCCCTTTTGTCACAGTACCTCCCTGACGAGTAATTGCATAGGTGTAAATATAATATTTTCCATTACTTAAATCTCTAAGTATAGTGGCTGACTGCCCACTACTAAACAACGAATTGATAGTTGTTACATATTCCAATCCGTTAGGAGCAAAATCTTTAGTTGTATCCCAACTATAAGGTTCCTCCGAATCCTTATCCAAAAGATCATACATATTTTTAGCCAATGGTCGTAAATAACAGAATTTTTTACCTGACGTATTATATAAAACATATTGATCAATGGCTGCTGCCGAAGTTATTTCGCCGGTACGATTGCAGGCAATCTTATCCCCTATTGAAAAATATTCATACCCCACATCTGTCAGATAATAATTATTAGGACTTCCAAATTCCCCTTCATTCAAAGTAGTATTTACATAGGCATATCCATCACACAGAAACATTGTACGTTTCTCCTTTACACGCTGAATGTCAGATGTTACAATGTTATTTCTATATCCTTTGGAATCCGGATCAAAGATTTGCAATTCTTCCGCTGTGTTCAATCCCTCACGATCGTATCTATAGGTATGATGCTTTGTACATACATAAACATATTCATCATAAGAATCAGACTATTGTCTACCCATACAAATGTTGGATCGAGATGAGTAATACCCGCTTTCAATATATCTTTTAGATGCAACGTATCTCTACTAATTGACATCATATCTAACACCAGTTTTCCCGCATCGTCATTTCCGACAATCATCCAACCTCTGGTATAAGAACCATTAACCGTTAGAGATACATCATTGCTAAACACAAGACCTGTATTCGTATCCGTAACCTTAAAGAATAAATCATATTCATCTGCCGGAAGTTTCACATCATAATTCAATATCCGATCAGTACTTAGTGTATATCGTGTACTAGGGGATTTCAAAGTACTGACAGCCACCCATTCATATGTATAATTTTCGTTGAGGTTCGGATCTGTAGTACTAATAATTACAGGTTCAATATTCAGTTTATCTACATCCGTTCGAACAGTATAAGGTTCACTAAAACCTTCTTCTCCTATTTCGATATCATTAATAACCGAATAGTTATAGTTTCCTTTATCGTTGAAACAGGAAGAAAACATCAAGCATATCAATAAAGTCGTTATATATATCTTTTTCATAATTGTACTTTTAATAATCTATCCCTTTCCCGACAGTCATTTTCACAGGCTTACCTTCTCCATCCAGATAATCCTCATATACAGTCTCGCCTTTAGCTTCTTGTTCTTTCAAATACTGATCCAACTTAACTGCCAATGTTCTGCATTTTACAGTAGACATCGCTTTCTCAAAATCCTTCAGAGTCAGATTAAACAACTCGCACATCAACCGATTTTTTTTCTCCGAATAAGTTCCGAAATAATACTCATTAAATCCTGGCAATTTAATCCACTTATCACTAATAGTAATCGTATGATGTAACACATCGATTCCTTTTTTATCAGAACTTCCCGGTCGTAACCATTCTGCCATTGGCGTATCAAAATCTTTATTTGGTAACAACTCCAGCTTCAGTATACGTTCCTTATCTTTTAAATCACTTTTCTTATAAAAGTGAATAGGGATATTGGCATATACTTCATTGGCTTTTACATAATAAGTATCAAGTAAGGGTTCAAAATCACTCCCCTCTTTAGCTTCAGTTTCCGAATTTTCCTGCGGTACGATTCTAATAGATACTGCACGATCGTGCCCAACTACTTCACCAATGATTTTGGCACGAACCAATAAAACGGTATCCTCACGCTCGTCTACAGCAAAAGGAATATCGGAAACACTGGTATAATCTTCTTCACTATCGTCCAAACCTCCATATTTAGTAGACATAGCAAAGTAAATACCTGCAATTCCTGAATACTCTTCAATATTCTCACGACATCCTGTTTGCAAAATGCCTAACAAGACTAGACAAGTAATATATATAATTTTCATAATTTACTATTTTTTATTGCCGGCGTTTCTGCTCTTCATCTGGCAAATCAAACTGATAATTCGATATCTTAATTTCCATATCATCCAAACTAGGATTGTACAATCGGCGAAGTGTAGTAATTCCCTTACGTTTGTAATACCAGAACAACTGCCCTTCTCCTATAAACTCTCGTACATATTCATCTTCAATATAAGCATCCAATCCTACAGTTGAATGCAACTGAGATATCTTTCTTGCAGCACGAAGTTCATCCAGACGTTGTACCTTCCGGTCACACTCCGCTGCAATCAAATACATTTCTGAGATTCTCACTATCGGCATAAGATTGGCATATTCATAACCTAAATCCGCTACTTCACCGTACTTCACAAAAAAGCGGCCGTCATTTGCTTCGATATCACGCATCGATTGCCACTGGCAAGTACGAAGGTCACCTTCTTCATCATATAATTGAGCAGCTCCCGCATCAGTCATCTTCAAGACATTTTTCGGTTCTAATTTGTTAGAGAATAACTTATCAAATGTGTCTGTCAGTCGCTTAGAGTTATACAATCCAAATAAAATTTCGGGTGAAAATATACGGTTCTCAGAACTTTGGCTCACAGCTCCCGAAGCAGCTTGCCCATTTACTTGCTCGCGGGTTGCAAAAGGAAAGAACTTTGCAGCCTCATCAATCACCTGATTCGCATATATACCTGCATTCTCGGTATCATCGATATAAAGATATACGCGCGCCATCAAAGCTTTCACTGCAAAGTAATTCAATCGCTGCCCTCTATAACGGTACCTATTATCTCCTTTATCATTAATCACATTGCCTTCTGTTATGACTGGATCAAATCCTGTCAACAAGTCCAATGCATCTTTCAGGTCATTCAAAATATATTCAGCAATCGTTGTAGCAGCAAGCAAGGGTTTCACCTCTTTTTCTGTATCATTACTATAAGGTATACACTCTTTACCAGGTTCATATTTATAAACAGGACCGAAAATACGGAGCATTTCAAAATGAAGCATTGCTCTCAATGCCAAAGTTTCACCTTTTATTAAATGATAACCTTTTTCGGACAACACAACTCGGTTTGTCTCGCAATGTTCCAAGATTGTATTCAGATTTCCTATCATTGCATATGCCTGAGTCCAAATATCTTTCACTGCATCTTTCGTTGTCTGATAATCAAAATTTGTCAAATTGCGATAGACATGAGTATTCAGCGGTTTAGAGGTATCATAATACTGAGCCAGAATATCAAAAGTACTTGTTGTTAATTTCTGACCGTAAAGATTAGTATTCAATAATCCGATATATACCCCATTCAGTGCTGTATTAAAACCTTCTTCATTACTAAACAAAGCATCTTCCATAATCCGGTCTTCCGAATCAGTCCTCAACCATTCTTTACAGGACGAAGTACCAAGTAAAAGAAGAAAAAAAGAAAATATAATTGCATATTGTTTCATAATCCTGTTCTTTTTTAGAATCTAATATCTACTGACAATGACACACTTCTGGAAAAAGGATACTCAAGCCCTCGCTCTTCCTTGAAAGAAGCAAGCCGGAATATATCGTTCATATACAATCGAATAGAAGCACCTGATGCTCTAATACTACGTAACCATTTCGCAGCAGTTTCGTATCCCAGACTAATTGATTCACCGCTAATCACATTATCATTCACTACAAAACGGGATGACATAGGTGTACTTTCAAAGTTGTCAATAGCTTTAAACCGAGCTACATCTCCTGGTTCTTTCCAGCGGTCATACAATGCACGCTTATCCAGATTATAATACATGCCGTCTTCCGTAATATTTTCCACCTTATTATATAAAGCAGAAGCAAATACCTTTCTTCCCAACACATAACGCAAATTGATACTGGCAGAAAATTGCTTATAATACATGGATACTCCGAATACTCCCTCCAACTTACTGGCGGTAGATCCTACAACTACTTCATCATTCGCGTCGTATTGGAAAGTATATGTACCATCTTTCTTTATAAATATCTCCCGTCCGGTAGCCGGGTCAATTCCTGCCGAACGGACTGCCCAAATATCATCAGGACTACCTCCATCATAATAACGACGATATGAATTACCACTACCCTTCTCATTCATAAAATCAAGTTTATCACCTATATTACGATATTCGGTTGTACCATGACGAAAGTTTAAATTCAAATTCAAACGCATATCACTACGTTTTATGGCATTGAACATTACACTTCCATTAAATCCTTTGGATACCTGACCGCCAAAATTGGTATAAATATTACTAAGACCTACAGAAGGAGGCATCGCAACAGAAACCAGCAACGGGTCTGTCACTTTATGATAATAATCTCCTGATAAACGTAAGCGGCTATCAAAGAATTCAAAGTCAAGACCAAAGTTCTTATCGATTGTTTTCTGCCAAGCTAAATTCCTATTGGCAAACTTTTCAATAATAGCACTTGTTCCAAAATGGTTGGTATAATCTGAATTATAGATATAAGTACCCGAAGAAAGATAAGCATCAAAATTCTGATTACCCGGATTACCGATAGAAAAACGAAGTTTCAACAAATCAACCCATTCGGCACGGAACCAACGTTCGTTATTAATATTCCATCCCAAACCAATGGCCCATGTACCTGTAAACATTTTCTGTGCTCCAAATACTGAGGAACCATCCCAACGCAAATTGGCATCCAGCATATATCGGTTACGAAATGAATAATTACCATTCATATAAAAACTGGTCGAACGACTGACCGTATTACGATATGTTGGTTTATCTCCTTGATTAAAACCAGCCGAGAACTGTGGATTCTGGTGTAAATCACTAGTAAATCCTGATACCATAAAGCCATTTTCTTGTGTTTGTTTCTGACTGAAGGTCCAACCACCGACAAGGTTTACTAAATGTACATCCTTAAATACTTTACCATATGTCAATGTAAAATCACCGTTATAAGAGAAGTTATCATTATCCTCACGACTATAAGTTCCTTTACGAGTTTCACTCAAAAAATCAGGATGACTGGGTGACTTGAACATCTCATTTTTAGCAATACTTTTATTAACTCCTATCCTACTACGTAATTGAAAAGCATCCCAAAAACGCCATACAACACTGAAATTATTTCTCAACGTCATTTCAGCAGTCTTGTTAGTATTGACAATATTATATAGATAAAGGGGATTATAAATGGTATTCTTAGCAATATCCATAGATTCCAATAACTCAGGAACCGTGCCGTCATCATTATATTTACGATAATAAGGATTCGCTTGTGCAAAATAGGAGAAATCTACAGGTTCACGATCCCAATTAGTTACATCAATATTAAAATCATTCGTGAAAATCAATGATTTAGCCCGGTAACTTAATTTGAGATTACCACTCATCGTTTCTCTATCCGAGCCTTTCATCACACCATCTTCATTACTATAAGAAACTCCCACACCATACACCATAGCCTCATCACCGCCATCAATGTATAAATTATGAGAATGATTCAAAACAGCCCGCAAAGGTTCAGATAACCAATAAGTATCCACCCCACGTCTAACCTCCTTCAAACGACTATAATATTGTGCATCCAACTCATCTTGGCTATCATAAATTGTCTTTGCTGTATAGCGTCCTGCCAACCGTTCGAATTCCAGCTTCTCGGAAGCATTCATAAGATTATAATCCGTCAAGTCAGGTGTTTGATAAGTAAAGTTCCCCGAATATGAGACACGCAGACGTCCCGGTTCAGGTCGTACGGTTTCTACAACTATAACTCCATTAGCGGATTTAGAGCCATATATAGCAGTAGAAGCAGCATCTTTCAACACTGTAACACTGGCAATACGGTCAATCGGAAGTTTCATTATGTCATCAATATCCACTTCTACTCCGTCCAAGATAAATAAAGGTTGATTGGCAGTATTATCATAGTCGGAAGACAATTCTCCCACAATACTGGTTTTTCCACGTATTTCCATGTCCGGCATACGGTTCGGGTCCGAGCCCCAACTAGTATTTTCAATAACATTTAAAGCCGGTTCAAGCGTTTTTAAACTCTGAATCAGATTCTTTGTTCCAATCTTCTTCAAATCATCTTTAGAATAAGTAGTAGCCGAACCGGTAAAACTATTCTTCTTACGTACGTATATTCCTGTCACAACTACATCTTGAACTTCTGTAACTTTCTCTTGGAGAATTACAAGTACAGATTTTTGTCCGGTATAAGTAATTTCCTTCCCTTCCATTCCAATACAAGAAATCAGAATAGTTTGTTTACCTGCAGGAATATTTTTCAGAACAAAATTGCCATACAGATCGGTTGCAGCACCAATTTGCATAGCTCCTTTTACATAAACCGTCGCTCCCGGCAACGGTTCACCAGAGGCTTCTTTAACAACCCCCATTAATGTGCGCTCATGTACTTGTTTATCTTCTTTCTTTTTTGCACTATTGTCTTGGGCAAACATAGAAGCAGTCACAAACATAACCACACACAATAAATTTACAACTCTCAACATGTACAACTCTCTTCTAAATTAATGGTCTTATTTTCATTCTATTTCTCCTTAATAGTAAACTCAACTCTTTAAGTTTATATTTCTTTTACACATAGAGCATTATCTAACGTTTTATTCAATAAAAAGCGCATAAAGATACTTATTCTGATATAAAAAGCAAAAAAAACAGCAAAAAAACCAAAAATAAGTATATAAAATACCTAGAAGTAGTGATTTTATTCACAGAATATTCATATCCTATTTTTCTTTTTTCACTATTTTTGCACAATCACTAACTCAATATTAATATTCAAAATGAAAAAGCTAATCTATACGTTATTTTTCGTACTCATTTCCGTTGTAGCTAACGGACAAGCTAAATACGTATTCTATTTCATCGGGGATGGAATGGGAGTCAATCAAGTAAATGGTACTGAAATGTATTATGCGGAATTACAAAATGGACGAATCGGCGTTGAGCCATTGTTATTCACCCAATTTCCAGTAGCGACTATGGCTACTACCTTTTCTGCAACCAACTCGGTGACAGATTCTGCTGCTGCGGGTACAGCTCTATCCACCGGTAAAAAGACTTATAACAATGCTATTTCTGTAGGAGAAGATAAAAAGCCGATGGAAACTATAGCCGAGAAAGCCAAAAAAGCTGGAAAAAAAGTAGGGATAGCTACTTCCGTTAGCGTGGACCATGCAACTCCGGCTGCATTTTATGCACACCAGCCTAATAGAAATATGTATTATGAGATAGCCTTAGATCTCCCTAAAGCTAACTTCGATTTTTATGCAGGAGGTGGCTTCCTGAAACCGACAAAAACTCATGATAAGAAAGATGCGCCTAGTATCTTCCCTATTTTCGAAGAAGCAGGATATACCGTAGCACGCGGTTATAATGATTACAAAGCCAAAGCGGATAAAGCTCAAAAAATGATTCTGATACAAGAAGAGGGTAAAAATCCGGGCTGTTTACCTTACGCTATTGATCAAGAGGAAGATGACCTGACATTAGCACAAATAACAGAAAGTGCAATTGACTTCTTGAAGAAAGGAAAAGACAAAGGATTCTTCCTTATGGTTGAAGGAGGAAAAATTGACTGGGCTACGCACGGTAATGATGCAGCAACAGTATTCAATGAAATAAAAGATATGGATGCAGCTGTGAAAGTGGCCTATGAATTTTACAAGAAACATCCGAAAGAAACCCTGATTGTTATTACTGCAGACCACGAGACAGGTGGAATCGTATTAGGAAGCGGAAGATATGACTTGAATCTGAAAGCTCTTCAGTACCAGAAAAAGTCTACGGATGGACTTTCAAAACGTATCAGCGAACTGAGAAAGTCAAAAAACAATAAGGTAACTTGGGAAGAAATGAAAGAATTTCTTGGTCAAGAAATGGGATTCTGGAAAGAAGTACCCATTTCATGGAAACAAGAAAGAGAACTGCGTGATGAGTTCGAAGAGTCATTCGTAAAGAATAAAGTAGTATTTGCAGAAAGTATGTATTCAAAAAGCGAACCAATAGCTGCTCGTGCTAAGGAGATAATAAATGATATTGCTATGATAAATTGGGCAAACGGCGGACATTCTGCCGGGTATGTTCCAGTATTTGTTATTGGTGCTGGTTCTCATTTGTTCGGTAACAAAATCGACAATACAGAAATACCTCAAAGAATAGCCAAAGCGGCAGGATATAAATAATAAAAATTATATCAATCATGAATATGCCAATTACTACACGATTTATATCTGTAAGTAATTGGCATGTTTTTATAAATTCATAACATCTTGTTCGAATTGCTCTTTGTCTCCGACAGCTTTATTACGCATCCTGCTACGATAATTGTAGATAGTTGCTAAAGAATAACCCAAGAAATGTGCAATTCGATTACTATCTACTACTCCCAGACGGATAAGAGCAAAAATACGGAGTTCGGTGGTCAATAATTCATCCGATTTGGGATATACCCTTCCTTCTTCTACTAATAATTTATTAAAGGAAGAAATAAAGTTTGGGAACAGCTTCAGAAATGCCTTATCGAATTCATTATAAAATTCACTCCGTTCATCCCGTATAAACTGCTCGGACTTAATCGCTTTAAACAAATCTTCTACGCGGGATGCCATTGCCAACTTTGCTAACGAACGACGGTAAGCTTCCAGTTTATCCAGATAGTTCACACATCTATCCAAATAACGGGCAATATATACTTCTTTTATTTTACCAGTCTGTTCCAGTTCTTTATTCACCACTAACATTTGTTCGTTTGCCAAACTCAGGTCACGACGCATAGCAGACAGTTTTCTCATCCAACGATACAAGAAGAAAACGGCAATAAGAAGAAATAAAGAAAGCAGACTCACACTAACCAACATAATACGGGAAACTGCGCGTTCTTTTTCTTCCTTCAATTTGTAGGCTTTGTCTATGATGGGAAAAAACTCTGTCACTTCAATAAACCTCAGGCGAGCATTACACGCAACAGCGTCTTCCATCGAACAATTCAAATATTTATAGGCGCGATCAATATTTCCCTGTTCATACATTAAATATGCCAGCTTTTGCAGTGAGGCATATTCCCTAACAGAAGATTCCAAATCAGCAATAGCAGTCAGTATCAGATAGTAAATCTCTTTTTCCGTATCCTTTTTCATATGATACGCTTCGGACATTGTATAATAAATAAAGACTTTCTGACGTTCATTAACGACCTCTTTCAACGCATCGGTCAACATAATCAAAGCTGTATCAGCCCTTCCGTTAACAATACACTTTTCTGCAGCAACAATGGTTCTGTTTGTTTCCGGAGACATCACACTGATAATAGAGTCTCGATATAATTCCGTTTTCAACAGATATTTCTTTTTCTCTTCTTTACTAGTAGTATAGTCAGCAAGCCATCCATAGCAAGTACGACAGGTTTGATAATAAGATAACAAAGTTTCTTTATTCAATATCTTAGAATTAATCTTTTTCAACTGCTCTATAGCCTCCATATACATACCCATCACTCCCATGACTGTTGCCCGGTCGAGCCTAATTTCATCTTCCAGTTCAGGGCGGTTCAATTGAGGTAGGATATCCATTCTTTCATAGATATAATGGAGTGCAGAATCGGCCTGATAATGAACATAGGCATCAAAAAGAGCATCATATAACCGATACTTATCAAAAGGATCGGTAGCATGAGCTAATTGTACCTTTAAGCTATCTACTTTCCTTTCTTTTAAATTTTGAAATATTTCTTTTCTGCTTATGACATCGTCCAGCCTTTTAAGTATTGCCTTCTTATCCGTATGTTCTGCAAAAGACAAAAGCGGATAAACTAATAAGAAAAAGAGAATATAACAGGGCACATTTCTCATAAAGAACTTTTTAAAGATGTCACAAATATAATGAATATAGTAATGATAATGAAATATATATGAATTACTATTTTCATTATCACTTATATTTTCCAGCTCTCCACAAACAGATAATATCATAATTATCAATATAATAAATAAATCAGAGTCTTATATTTATATTCTAATCCCAATTTACCACTCTTCAACCCTTTACATTTGTCATGTCGTTTTTCCGAGCAAACATTTAAAATCTATACTACCATGAAACGGAATTTTTTATTTGCAATCTTGCTTGTACTATTTAGTTGTCATCAGACATTTGCTACATCGATCGTTAAGAAAGTAGCTCCTACTTTTTGGTGGGCGGGAATGAAAAACCCCGAACTACAAGTCTTATTATACGGTGATAATATATCATCTGCAGAAGTCAGTATCTCTTCCAAAGAAATCACTCTACAAGAAGTGGTAAAATTGGAAAATCCCAATTATCTACTTTTATATCTGGACCTTTCGGAAGCTACTCCACAAAACTTTTCTATTACTCTGAAAGAAGGGAAAAAAAGTACTGAGATTCCTTATGAACTAAAAGAAAGAAAATCAAAAGCTTCTGAAGTAGAAGGTTTCAACTCCGGAGATGTACTTTATCTCATCATGCCAGACCGTTTTGCCAACGGTGATTCTTCCAACGATATCATACCCGGAATGTTGGAAGCAAGAGTTGATCGTAACGATCCTTATGCCCGCCATGGTGGTGACCTGAAGGGAATAGAGAACCATTTGGACTATATTGCAGAATTAGGAGCAACAAGTATATGGCTCAATCCGGTTCAGGAAAATGACATGAAAGGAGGTTCGTATCATGGTTATGCCATTACTGACTATTATCAGATAGACCGCCGCTTCGGAAGTAATGAAGGATTTTGTAATCTAGTGACAAAAGCTCATGACAAAGGTTTAAAAGTCGTAATGGATATGATCTTCAATCATTGTGGAGATGAAAACTATCTTTTCAAAGACATGCCATCCAAAGATTGGTTCAATTTCAAAGGAAACTATGTGCAGACTACTTTCAAAACAGCTACTCCATCAGATCCTTATACCTCAGAAGAAGCAAAGAAAACAGTCGTAGATGGATGGTTTACCCAATGTATGCCGGACTTCAACCAACGCAACCGTCATGTAGCTGTCTATTTAATACAAAGTAGTATCTGGTGGATCGAGTATGCAGGTATCAACGGCATCCGTCAAGATACACATCCTTATGCTGATTTTGATATGATGTCCAACTGGTGCAAAGCTGTTACTAATGAATATCCGGATTTCAATATTGTTGGAGAAACCTGGATAGGCAGCAATGTACTTGTTTCTTATTGGCAAAAAGACAGCAAAGTTTCTGCTCCTAAAAATTCAAACTTACGTACCGTCATGGATTTTCCATTGATGGACCAGATGAATAGTGCTTTCGACGAAGAAACAACAGACTGGAACGGAGGTCTTTGCCGCCTTTATGATTATTTGGCGCAAGACATCGTATATGCCGATCCAATGAATCTGCTTACTTTCCTTGATAATCACGATACATCGCGTTTCTATCGTTCCGACGAAGCTACCAAGAATCTAGATCGATACAAACAGGCATTGACTTTCTTACTGACAACGCGTGGTATCCCTCAGATATATTACGGAACTGAAATCCTGATGGTTGGAGACAAAGCAAATGGTGACGGGCTCCTCCGTTGTGATTTCCCTGGTGGTTGGAAAGGTGACACAATCAACTGTTTTAATGCGACTGACCGTACACCACAACAGAACGAAGCTTTCTCCTTTTTACAGAAATTGCTTCAGTGGAGAAAAGGGAATGAAGTGATTGCTAAAGGCAAACTTAAACATTTTACTCCTCATAAAGGAATCTACGTATATGAACGTAAATATGGAAACAAATCGGTAGTTGTATTCATGAATGGAAACAATCGGGAACAAACAATAGATTTAGCAAATTACAAGGAAATACTGCCCGCTTCTTCCGCTTACAGTGTACTGACTGATGAAAACGTAAAACTTGGAGAAAAACTTACTCTTCAAAGTCGGGGGATATGGGTATTTTCGTTCTGAAAAAGTTCACAAAAGTTTATATTTACTAGAGAAATGTAAAACATAATACATTATATATCAAACAATTATCTCTTATATATACTTATATATTCTCTCTAGTCAATTCTAACAGAAAAGATACCATCTATATTTGTGATAGCCCTTACATAAAGTGCCAGAAAAGTGAAGCTCCCCAATTACCGACCTTCAATTTTTATAAGTGCACCAAGCGATCTTTCGAAACAGGTACAACCTATTTTTAAGGATACTAATAATCAAGTTATAGACCATTTATAGTTGAGTTGTCAGTTATTAACAACTGATTTATAGACTATTAACAGCAGAGAAGTAGACTATTAATACTCAACGAGCGGGTTAAAACGCCCTACAGGACCTTAGAAAACGATTATTGAGAATTGAATGATAATTTAATACCATAAATAAAATGAAGAAGAATTTATTAACTATTGCCTTACTCTGTATTTCGTTTATTGCGAATGCACAACAGAAACTGACTTCACCGGATGGAAATCTGGTAATGACCTTCCAATTAGATAAAGAAGGTGCCCCAACGTACGAATTGACTTACAATGAAAAGACAGTTATCAAACCAAGTAAATTAGGTTTGGAACTGAAAAAAGAGAATGCGACTAAAACAGACTTCGACTGGGTAGACCGTAGGGATATGAACACACTCGATTCAAAGACAAACCTTTATAACGGATTTGAATTGAAAGATACCCAAGCTTCCACTTTCGACGAAACTTGGCAACCAGTTTGGGGTGAAGAAAAAGAAATACGCAATCACTACAATGAGTTAGCAGTAACCCTGTATCAACCAGCCAATGACCGCTCCATGCTTCTACGTTTCCGTTTGTTCAATGACGGATTAGGTTTCCGCTATGAATTTCCGCAGCAGAAGTCACTGAACTATTTCGTGATAAAAGAAGAACATTCTCAATTCGCAATGGCAGGTGACCATACTGCTTATTGGATACCGGGCGACTATGACACACAAGAGTATGATTATACTATTTCCCGCCTATCTGAAATCAGAGGTTTGATGAAACAAGCCATTACTCCCAACACATCGCAAACCCCATTCTCACCAACAGGCGTACAAACTGCATTGATGATGAAAACAGACGATGGGCTATACATCAATCTTCATGAAGCTGCACTAATTGATTACTCTTGTATGCATCTGAATCTGGATGATAAGAACATGATATTCGAATCATGGCTGACACCCGATGCACAAGGAGACAAAGGTTATATGCAGACTCCTTGCAACACTCCCTGGCGTACCATTATCGTCAGCAATGATGCACGCAACATCCTCGCTTCCCGAATCACATTAAACCTGAATGAACCTTGCAAGATTGAAGATACATCCTGGGTAAAACCGGTTAAATACGTCGGTGTATGGTGGGACATGATCACCGGAAAAGGTTCATGGGCTTATACAGACGAACTGACCAGTGTGAAACTGGGTGAAACAGATTATTCAAAAACTAAACCGAATGGCAAACACTCAGCCAATACAGCCAATGTTAAACGTTACATCGACTTTGCAGCAACTCATGGATTCGATGCTGTACTGGTAGAAGGATGGAATGAAGGATGGGAAGACTGGTTTGGCAACAGCAAAGACTATGTTTTCGACTTCGTTACTCCCTACCCTGACTTCGACGTACAGGAAATTCAACGTTATGCCGCAAGTAAAGGTATCAAGATGATGATGCACCACGAAACCTCCGCATCTGTCCGCAACTACGAACGTCACATGGATCAAGCTTATCAGTTTATGGTAGACAATGGATACAACTCTGTAAAAAGCGGTTATGTCGGTAACATGATCCCTCGTGGAGAACACCATTACGGACAGTGGATGAACAATCACTACCTATATGCAGTAACCAAAGCTGCCGACTACAAAATTATGGTGAATGCACACGAAGCAACTCGTCCTACAGGCATCTGCCGCACTTATCCCAATCTGATCGGCAACGAATCGGCACGTGGAACCGAATATGAATCATTCGGAGGAAATAAAGTATATCATACTACAATCCTACCTTTCACACGATTGATTGGCGGTCCGATGGATTATACTCCCGGTATTTTCGAAACTCATTGTAACAAGATGAACCCGGACAATAATTCCCAGGTACGTTCAACACTGGCTCGCCAGCTGGCTTTGTACGTCACTATGTACAGCCCTTTGCAAATGGCAGCTGATATTCCCGAAAACTACGAACGTTTTATGGACGCTTTCCAATTTATAAAAGATGTTGCTATGGACTGGGATGAAAGCAAATATCTGGAAGCAGAACCGGGAGAATACATCACTATCGCTCGTAAAGCAAAAGATACTGACGATTGGTATGTCGGTTGTACAGCGGGTGAAAACGGTCATATCTCTGAACTAGTCTTCGACTTCCTGACTCCGGGTAAACAGTACATCGCCACAGTTTATGCAGATGCCAAAGACGCTGACTGGAAAGAAAACCCACAAGCATACACCATCAAAAAAGGAATCCTGACAAGTAAGAGCAAACTGAACTTGCGTGCCGCTAACGGTGGAGGATATGCAATCAGTATTAAAGAGGTAAAAGATAATTCAGAGAGCAAAGGACTAAGAAAATTATAATAAATAGAACTCTTCAACAAGATACGTTTTCAATAGGTATTTATAACAAAATCTTTTTAAGGATATGCACCATCAAATTATACTTTAATAAAGTGAAAGTCAAAGTGATGGTATCCAAGAAATAATTTACGGCCAAGTCCCGTTAGATTATAAAAAATGTGCCAATTGTTACGCGGTAAAATCCGTCAAACAATTGGCACATCCTATATTAATTAGTAAAAATCAAACCTGCGTTTCCCCTTCTATATATTCTTCCAAGAAGAGATTCTCACCATCGAACACTGCATAAGAAAAATAATTGATCCAATCTCCCAAAATCAACACACGCGAAGTCACACTTAGCATTAAATCCAATTCAATATGTCGGTGCCCGTAAATAAAGAAATTGATATTAGGATGACCTTTCAGATATTCTTTCGTGTAGAGCACCAAGAATTCCTTATTTTCTCCCATATATTCAGGCTCTTTCCCATCGATTCGTTTCTCACGACTATGTTTTGCCCAGTTCAATCCTAGTTCAACACTCCATCGAGGATGAATAGCGGAGAATAATGTTTGCAACGTTTGGCTGTGGAACATCCTGCGAAGGATTTTAAACTTCTTATCCGGGTCGCCCAGACCATCGCCATGAGCCAGATAAAACTCTTTCCCATGAATTTCAGTAGTCAATGGTTCACGATGAATAATGACTCCACATTCTTTGGTTAAATAGTCACCACACCAGATATCATGATTACCAATAAAGTAGTGCACTTCCACACCCATATCTGTAAGTTCGGAGATTTTTCCAAGAAAACGGTATATCCTTTGGGAACAACCAACTTGAACTCATACCAGAAATCGAACATATCTCCTAATAAATAGACAGCAGAAGCTTTATGCTTTATACTATCAAGAAAATTCACCAGACGTCGTTCCTGGGTGCGTCCATGAGCTATTGCCCGCGAACCAAGATGAGCATCGGAAAGGAAATAAACGTTCTTCATCAATTTTACAAATTACTAGTTACTAAACATCTAGAAGCTGCCGCTTCCTTATTACAATCAGCAAAAGGGATTACTCCTCAAAGATAATACTTATTTAGAGGAACCCAAGTTCCAATTTGGCTTCTTCACTCATCATGTCTTTATCCCATTCCGGTTCAAACACCAAATTAATGGTTGCAGAACGTACTCCTTCCACCGATTCCACCTTCTGACGGATATCTTCCATTATAAAATCAGCAGCCGGACAATTAGGAGCAGTCAGAGTCATATCAATTACAGTATCTTTGTCATCGGTTACATCAATTTTATAAATAAGACCGAGATCGTATACATTTACCGGAATCTCCGGGTCATATACAGTCTTCAGCATAGCCACGATCTTTTCTTCTATTTCAAATTTTTCCATAGGGCTTTCTTTTTAACACATTGCAAATATAAGAATAAATTTATTCAGAGCAGTCCTTCGTCAGCAAAACTATAGAACTTATCTTCACAAACAATAACATGGTCTATCAATCGAATGTTCATTGTATCGGCTGCCTTATGGATGTATTCCGTCAAGGTTTTATCCGCTTGGCTTGGACGGGAATTGCCCGAAGGATGATTATGTACAACTGCTATTTGTGTAGCTCTTTGCAAAATAGCTTCCCGAAGAATAGTACGCACGTCCGCATAAGTTCCGTCGATGCCCCCTGTGCTAATACGTACCTTATCTATCACTTTGGTAGCCTGATTTAATAATAAAACCCAGAACTCTTCTTGCTCCAGGTCACACATGATAGGTTGAAAAATAGCATAAATGTCTTTTGAGCAGGTTATTCGAGTCCGCTCTTTGATATTTTGCAATTTCCGTCGTTTACCGAGTTCAAGAGCTGCCATTAAGGTCACACTCTTTGCCGGTCCCATCCCCTTAAAAAGGGAATAATCCTTCACTTCCCACTTTGCAAGCGAGTTCAGATTGTTATCACAAGAAAGCAACATTCGGCGCATCAGTTCGACAGCACTTTCATCAGTATTTCCGGAACCTATCAATATAGCAAGTAGCTCGGCATCACTTAAGGCAGCTGCTCCCTTTTCCATCATTTTCTCACGTGGGCGGTCCTCCAGTGCCCATTGATTGATGGATAGTTTGTGTTTAACTTCCATTCTTATAAAATTAGGTCTACAAAGATAACCTTTATTATAGGAATATGTACTATAAAAGAAGAGTTGATACATAACTTTTTATTCTCTTTCGTTTAACGAATATAATATTATCACAAAAAGAAAAATAAAAGAGGATAATATTTCATATTGTTTTCTTTTTAAATATATTTGCAACTCAAACAGAAAGAAAACAAAATAAATACAATCATTAAAAGTTTAATATATGAAAAGTACAAGCAGGAAAAGCATATTATTATTTATAATGTATTGCTTATTGATCACTCCCTATGCCAATGCGCAAACCAAAGATAATCCGCTTCTCATCCCGGAATTGATGGATTTCACTTTAATGAGGTGTGACTTTAATACTAAAATAAAAGACAAACAACAGATAGAAGATGCACTTCAATCAGGTTTCAATGCTATCTATACTGCCAACGACCGTACATTGGTTGAGCAAGCAAACGGTAAAGGAATAATCCCCCTGAGTAACTATACATTATCAAAATACAAATCAATCGTTCCCTATAAAAATCATCCAATCACTACCTTCGTATTCGCTCGTGAACGCAGCGATGGTTATACCCGCAACGCCATTATTGACCAATGCTTTGTTGAGTATGCCTGCGACACGCTTTATGGTAGTCCTCAATGGATAAAAAAGCTCATCGATAATTCTTTAGAAATACACTCCAGACTGATCAGTAACAATCGTAAATTGATGGTCAGCATCACCAATAAAAGCAGTCTTCCATATACACTTTCCATCAAAAAGACAGACGGATTGCAAACCGAACAAAACACCCTGTCTTTGGACGGGAAGAAAGAAACAATCATCTACTTTACAGGAAATCCAATCGACCAATATGAATATTTGATTTCTACAAAAGTACAGAATACACGACTTACGGACGGTAAACAACTAACATACACTTTCCGGATACCGGGTACTCTTTATCTGGAAGGTACTATTCCTACAAATAGATTATCCATTATCCCCCAACCTAACTCAATTACCCCCATTAAAAATGAAGAATGGTTCACCATCGACAAACAAACACGTATTATCGCAAGAACCCCCAAAGCCAAAGAACCTCTTCATTTCCTCACTGACCGATTAGGAACAGTTGCCAACTTAACACTACCCGTTGCCAAAACCACCAAAGATGATAATAATACCATCATCTTCAGTCGGACCAATGACCCCGGTCTTGGCAAAGAAGGTTATTCGCTTCGCGCTACCAAACGGAATATACAAATCGAAGCGAATGAACCATCCGGTTTTTTCTATGCCGTCCAAACCTTATTACAACTTCTCCCCAGTCAAATTTACTCTTCTCAACGGGAAGATTATAGTACCTGGGATGTACCGGCTGTAGAGATTAAAGACGTACCCAGATTTGAATATCGCGGACTTCATTTGGATGTTGGTCGTCATCTGTATCCGGTAGAGTTTATCAAAAAGTATATTGATTTGCTTTCCATGCAGAAAATGAATCGTTTCCATTGGCATCTAACTGATGATCAGGGGTGGAGAATCGAAATAAAAAAATATCCTAAACTAACGGAAATCGGTTCGATAAGAAAAGAAACGATAAAGAACCGTTATACAGCTCAGGGTCCCCTCCTATTCGACAATACACCTTATGGAGGTTTCTATACCCAAAAGGAAATAAAAGAAATCGTTCAATACGCTAAAGAAAGGTATGTAACTGTTATTCCTGAGATCGATCTTCCGGGTCATATGCTTGCTGCACTGGCCACATACCCTGAATTGGGTTGTACAGGAGGTCCATACGAAGTAGGAACCCGATGGGGTATTTATGATGATGTTCTTTGTGCCGGAAACGAAAAGATATATCCGTTTATTGAGGATATATTAAAAGAGGTATTCGAACTGTTCCCTTGCGAGTATGTACATATCGGAGGCGATGAGTGCCCTAAAACCCGTTGGAAGGCATGCCCAAAATGTCAGGCTAAGATGAAAACGGAAAATTTGAAGGATGAACATGAACTGCAAAGTTATGTAATCAGAAGAGTGGAAAAATTCCTCAATGATAACGGAAAGAAACTGATTGGCTGGGACGAAATCTTAGAAGGTGGAATAGCACCGAATGCTACCCTGATGTCATGGCGCGGCGTTGTAGCTGGTATCACAGCAGCCAAATCAGGTCATCCTGTGATAATGACTCCCAATACGCATGTATATCTGGATCATTATCAGACAAATATGGATATAGCTCCTTTAGGTAACGGCCGAGTAGCTTCTTTAGAATGGACATATAGTTACGATCCTATTCCGAATGAACTGACTCCTGAAGAGGCTTTACATATTAAAGGCATACAAGCCAATGTTTGGAGTGAATATCTACGCACTACGGAAATGGTAGAATACATGACTTATCCTCGCGCCAATGCAGTGGCCGAGATTGGATGGACTTTCTTAGAAAACAGAAGTTGGGAAGATTATACCAAAAGGTTGCAACAACAGTTCGAAAGATGGAGATATTATAATCTGAATTATGCACCCCATTATAAACAACCGATTGGTGTTCATCATAAATAATATCCAATAGTATTAAATAAGATAGAATTTCTCATTAACGGAAGAGGGGCACGTGAGGTGTCTCTCTTTTTTTTAGGTTCATAGGAGATACTAACCGCTTAAAGTATTAGTTTCAATAGAACGGAACTATTGGTTTCAAGGCATGAAACTATTGGTTTCATAGGGTGAAACAAAAGGTTTCACAGTATGAAACTATCTTAGTGCTATATTGAAATAGAAACAACTCGACTGACTAAAGAACAATACAACCACCAATGTTAGTTTTATATCTAATGCAGACAAGTAATATCAAAACGATACAAAGTGTGACGACTAATTTTCCATCACACTGCCGTCACACCTATCCATCACATGTTTATACACTTATAATTAATACATTATCTTCATTTATGTGATGGTGACGGTAAATTATGAAAAAAATCTCTATGGGAGAGTTGGACTTATTTGTAGAAGTTCTTACGGAAAGCCTCAACTTCATCTTTTCCTCGAATGCAACGCTGCCACCACGCATACCAAAATCCGGTACCATATCCTATTAACTGAATAAAAGCAGCAGCTATAGAATATATACCGATTTTAAAACTCTGGTTTTGAATGGTAGAATCGATACATACTAAGAATGCATAAATCATAATCGGGATAAAACTAAACAGACAAAAAGGAGTACCAAGCAATAATAGAGCCACACCTAATGTAAACACAGCCGGCAACAAATGCACTAGTTTCAGTGAATCAGGATATTTTTTATAAAGATTAATGCGGGCAATCCCTGAGTTGCAAACTTGCTTAAAGAATTTCTTCAGATCAGTACGACGTTTATGATATACCCAGGCATCAGGAAAGAGACGGCAAATGTATCCTCCTCGAAAGATTCGAATACTAAAGTCAATATCTTCACCAAAACGCATCTTAGAAAAGCCACCCAAAGTTTCGTACACTTCACGACGAACACCCATATTGAAACTACGAGGATAAAACTTATCCATTTTCTTTTTTCCACCACGAATACCACCCGTCGTGAAGAAAGAGGTCATCGAATAATTAATCGCTTTTTGAATATCCGTAAATGAATCGTGCGCACGATCGGGACCGCCAAATGCATCGGCAGGAGAAGTCTGGAGTTCCTTCTCCACTGCTTCGAAATACCCTTCGGGTAAAATAACATCCGAATCTAATATAATAAGATAATCGCCTTCGCTATGCCCCGCACCATAGTTGCGCGTCTGCCCCGGTCCAGAATTAAATTTAAAGAAGTAACTAATCTTCAATCGGTCTGCGTAACGCTCTACTACCTCTTTACAAGGGATGGAAGATCCGTCTTCTACAATCAACACTTCAAAATCTTTAAAATGCTGTCTGGTAAGACTTTCAAGTAATTCATCCACCTCATCAGGACGATTGTAAACAGGAACAATAACAGAATAACGCATAATGATTTGCCTCACTTTAGATTCAGATTGCAAATTAAAATAAAAAAACGGAATAGAAGAAAGTTATACAAGCAAAATCCCTCAAATCATATCGCATGATGATCTGAGAGGCATTTCTTTAGTCAGTCATTGGTGTATCTCAAAACATTAGCCAAACGCTCGTCCGACTTACCATTCATTTTTCTAGAAGCAAAACCTATATACATCACATCTCCTTTAATCTTGATTCCTTCTGCCTCCATGTACCCTCTATCTGCAAGACCTAGTTCTTTGAGTTTATTTACATCTGCGATAGCTGCCACTTTCCTCTGTCCACACAACTGCCCGTTTTTATCATAAACCCTCACACAAGCTCTTGAAGGAGTATCCACTTTATTATCATTACCTATACCTTCATAATAATAAACAAACTGATCGTCTATATCATATCCTTGAAAATAAAGTTCTCCATCGGGCACAGAAATCTCATATAATGGTTGAAGTTGAGACAACTCTTTAGCTCTGACAGTTAATTCCATCGAAGTTTCAGGTACATCTCCCGAAAGCTCTCCTCCATATTTCAAAGAACTCAGTTTAACATCTGTCAAAGGTAGTTTCATTGCTTCACTCAACCGGTATATCACAAAGAAACGTGTATTAACCCCCGATATATTTTTAGAGTATTGCACACCTAACAAATCTTTTCCGGGATTCACAGCAGGATGTATGTTACGTGTTCCTTTCAAATGAAAGATATCGCCGCCTGCCAATTGTACTTTCTTCCCCGGTTCATATTTTACACGAGAAACAGTTTGAGAACCTCCATATGCCCCATCCTTTCCCTTATTCCCATGACTTCCTATCCAAACATAGGTTTCTCCGTCCGTTTCTTCAATAGCCATATTGGTTCCATGTCCGAAATATTCTAGCACCATATAGTTCGTCGGTTTTGTTACATTAGGAGCAGCTTTCAGTACATTCAGCTGATGTTCGTCTGTTCCGGCAATCTGTACATAATAAATTTCTCCGTTTGTAGCCACATCCATACACTGAATAATTCTATTTCGCTTTAAGTACACCGCTTTGCTATAAAGCAATCCATTGGAAAGAGGAGCAGATAACTTATCGAAATAGTTAGCTTTAAAAGTAGTAGCCCCTGCTGTAAGAGGTTTAGTTTTTGTTTTCTCTTTGCCAGCATTCAAATCCGGTTTCAACTTAAAAGAAACCATTACCGCTTTATGATCGGTCGGCCACCCACCCTTCGGACGAAGAAAACGGTCACGAGTTTTCTCTTTCCTGATCTCACTCTTTATTACAGAATATTCAGGTCCAACTACCCAAGCTTTTTCAGGAGTCATAAAAGTGGTAGGATAATAATAAATAAAATCGATCCGGTCACGTTCGTCGGCTTCAGGAGCCCATGTCAGTTTATCCACCGAGACGGCTTTATTACCGGCTGGAAATGTAAAACCCGGATGAGTAACAGGATTAGGATGAACCACCCGATAGGCATCTTTAAATCCTCCCTCATAAAGCAATCTGGAACAATCCCAATTCACTACGGCTCCATTATGGTTCCATAAGTCTTTCGTATCGTTTTGCCAATCCAAATGAGAAGGTTCGTTAAAGTCCCCTCCTAGCAATACAGCATAACCTTGTTCGATATCCGGCTGTACTTTCTGCAGAAAATCAGCAATTGTTTCTTCACGATAAGCTTTTCGGTTCATCTCCAAAACAGTTGCTTCATCGGTCACCGGAGCATCCATCTTTTTCCATGTGCTCCCGTTATAACCACGAGGCATATAACAAGCGTAATGACGATAATCTAAGTGTGTAGCATAGGCAGCTACTTTTCTCCCGGCAACTGATAACAGTACACGCACAACGGCTCCATTGCTTCCCTTTCCGGGAGGACAAACAATCCGTTGTTCTTCAATCGGATAACGAGTTAATATACCTACAGACAATGATGTCTCCGTTCCATAAAACGTATGTCCACGTTGCTTCAACTCTTTTATCATATAAAGAATAAAATTCTCGCCCTTGTAATCACTCAATTCATTGAGAAATACAACGTCTGCACCCGAATGAATGATTTCATCCGCAATCATATCGACAGCACCTTCCACTCCGGAACCTCCCTTCCAGATATTCATCTGCAAAGCTTTCAAAAAAACTGTTGCGGACGACTTTGTCGCCCGCAACATGCTACCTTCACCACTACCAAGTAAAAATAGCAGGACACAAATAATTAACTTTCGCATTCACTAACTTATATTTTGAGCAAATATAATTAATTCCTGAAGTTCAGCCAAATCCCGTAGGATTAAATCCGGACCAGGCTGAACAGATATGGCTGTATCGTAAGTTGTCTCTCCCGACAATACCAATACACCAAGAGCCTGGGCATTGTTAGCCATCAAAATATCCGTATAAATACGGTCTCCTACCATAGCGATCTGTTCGGCACGCAATCCATGACGTTCCATAATTCCATGTAACATACGCGGATCAGGTTTGCCTACTATCACATCCGGTTTACGGCCCGTAGCATATTCCAATGCAGAACAAATGGAACCACAATCTACTAGTACAACCGGTTTATCCGTAGGACAAACCCGGTCGGGATTGGTTGCTATATAAAACTTTTTCCGACTCACCCACCAGGCCGCACGACACAATCTTGAATACACCAATGACATATCGAAACTAACTACCACTGCATCCGGTTCATCTTCAGCATCATCTGATGTAGAAATAAAGCCCGCTTCTTCAAACTCCCGGATCATACTTGGAGTACCCAGCAAAAAGAGTCTCTTATACTCCGGATGATGCGTGTGTATATAATCAATAGTCGCTTGCGCAGAAGTATAAAACTCATCAGCCGTCGCCTCAATTCCCATTTCTTTCAGGTGATACAAATAATCAGCAGTACTGCGCGAAGGATTATTAGTCAGAAATGAATAACCAATTCCCAATTCCTTCATCTTATTCAAAAAGGTGACAGTAAAAGGAAATAGCGTACTTCCATTGTAGATTGTGCCATCCATATCCAGCGCAATATGTTTTATTTGTTTTAAACGTGTTGCCATCTCCATATTCAATGGCTCTTCTACCTTATTTTCAATCGTTATCATACCCATTTGCTTTTGCTGACCATGCAGCTAAAAATATCAAAGTTCCCATAATAGCAATCAAAATTAATCCTCCGATTGCATAATCCCAACCGTAATGCTGTGCCAGAAGTCCTAATCCCCAGCCAGAAACCAGCGTACTGGCATATCCGAACAATCCGGTAAATCCGACAGCGGTTGCCGCCGCTTTTTTCGTTGCAATATTAGCCGCAGCAATACCGACCAACGCCTGTGGACCGTAAATACAGAATCCGGCTGCTCCCAGCAACAAAGCAGCTAACCACATCGGAGGATGAGGTACTCCCCAAAATAAACCAATGAAGACCGTAGCTAATGCCATGCAAATGACACATACCCGCGGACCACGTCCACCGAAGAAACGGTCGGTTGCCCATCCGGCTACAAGCATTCCTACAATTCCGGAGATTTCAAAAGCTGCAACCATCCATCCGGCGTGCTGGATAGAAATTCCTTTCCATTCTCCCAACAAGGTCGGTCCCCAATCGAGTACTGCATAACGCACTGTATATACAAAGAAGTTAGCAATGGCCAATACCCAAATAGCAGGATTACCAAAAACTTTCTTGCGTACAAATCGTTTAAACTCGGCAGAAGTATCCTCTTTCTCATCACCTGACGTTTTCTGATTTAACTCCGGCAAACCTACCGAACGTGGAGTATCGCGTAAAGCAAACCATAATCCGGCAGCACCTACCAAAGCTATAATAGAAGGAATCCAGAAACACCAACGCCATCCCATGCTAACAATATAGCCACAGACAATTACCACCAGCCCAGCACCGATGGAGTGCGAAGTGTTCCATACGGACATTTTGGTAGCCAGTTGTGTAGGAGGAATCCAATGTGTCAGCAAGCGGGCACAAGGAGGAAAACCCATTCCCTGAAACCAACCATTCAACATCCACACGATTCCAAACATTAGCACTGCCGAACTAAATCCGAACAGGATATTACAGGCAGCGGAAAGTACCAGACCAGTCACCATAAAATAACGGGCATTCACTCGGTCACCTATAAAACCATTCGCAAACTTAGACACACCATACAACAGGCCATGCAATGTTAAAAATAGTCCCAGATCTCCTTTTGTAATACCCAAATCCTCCTGCATAGCAGGCATGGCAATACTAAGATTCTTGCGAACAAAATAGAATAATGCATATCCTATCATACTCGCAATAATGGTCCGCGTCTGCCAATACTTAAATTTCTTTGCCACTTCAGGCGCCATTCCTTGTAGTTCCATCTTTTTCGTATTTAGTCTGTTATTTCCCAGATTTTACCTTTACTAAATAGTCCTTCCAGCCAGTCTTCCATATACCCTGTACGTACAGCAAGATCAAGAACAGTAAACCTGCGACGAATAAATTGTGCACGAATAAATGTCTCACGCAAACGCTTTCTTGTTATACCAATCTCTTCCGGCTCCGTCGGCGCTCCCACCAATTGAAGTCTCTGTTTAACCTCACTATAAGGAATGAGTTGCCCGGACAAACGCTCTTTTATCTTCGGCCAGTTTTCTTTCAATTGTAAAAGCTGAACTTTTAACTGTTCGCGATTCACATATTTTGCTTTTGTTTCTTGTAAACCGATATTCGGGAAGTCAGTACCCACAAACATATCAAGGGCTGTTTTATCTGCTATTTCAGGTTCCGGCCAAGCTGCGCAGCAAGCATCTACATCCAACTGTTCGAATGAAGTCTGCAATACTTGTTCATAAAACGCTGTAATAGCTAACATACCTATACTCACTTGAAAGCCATGAGAAATATGCTCGCCATTATTCAGATGATGTTCCATATTCCAAAGATGACTGAACTGATGTTCGGCTCCTGAAGCCGGACGACTCGATTTCGACCATTGCATAGCAAAACCGCCTAACATCAACCCTTCAATCAGTTGAGAAATCGCTGTTTCTTCCCCTTCAGCCGCCTCTTTAGGAGAGGATAAAGCATCATGCAAACCATCCTGAACGATAGACCATGCCTTTTTATCAATAACTTCCACTCCTAACGCGTCTGCCAAAATCCAGTCTGCACCGGCAGTAACCTTTGCAAACAAGTCCGCATATCCGGAAGCTGTCATAGGACCGGGTGCCTTACTTATAATCGATGTATCCGCCAAAACAGCCTGTGGCGCAGGACAGCTGAAGGTCTGCTTCGCACCATCTGCTGTTATAGATGCACCAAAAGCGGTATATCCATCCATGGATGCAGCTGTTGCCACACACATATATCTTCTTCCCGTAAGATGAGATGATAACTTTGTCAAATCATTAATTGTACCGGAACCTACAGCTACTGGAATAGCAGCATGTTGTTTCAATGAATCCACCAACTGATCTATATATGAATACTCTGCATATAAATCAGAATCCGTAAAGATAAAGGAAGGAAGAGTTTCTATGTTTGCTTGTTTCAATTCTTCTTCCACTCTTTTACCGGCAATTCGATAGGTTGTTTCATCAGCGACTACAACCGCTTTCTTTCCCGGAAACTGTTCTTTAAATAATTCGGCAACTTCTTCTAATATTCCATTGCCTATACGAAGGGCACGTGTCTCATTCGCAGCCTTCAAAGCTTCTTCTACTCTTGACATTTTCACAGTATCAAAATTTACTTACCCGATTGTAAAACCTTTCATACCTCAGTTAGTATATCAGATTCTATAACATCCGGTCGTTTATTAATCTTTTCTTTATATTTCGCTGCGCGTTCTTCCTTCGTCTTCACTTTATCATGTGTCGAAGCCACACTAATCATACAATGCACTCCACGCGCACGAAGAATTTCACATACCTTCTGATTTTCCGGAGTGATAACAGGTCTCACACAAGCAATCATATTCTGCCATAGCTCCAGCATAAACAGTTTGCATGACATATTCACCTGCTTTATGCTTCTTTATCAAAGCAACAACCATCTCCTTCCGTACCTCTAAAGAAAACTAACAATTTACCGCTCTTTACTTTTCGTTTTCTTTTCTTTATCATCATACATTGCCGCAAATATACATAAAAAGAAATACAATGCAATAAAATATGCAATTTATTTTTCTTTTACGAGATATTCCCTTAACTAAAACAACTATTTTCATTATATAATGAAACTTTTCCGACTTTCATTTGCCACATATCAATATTTAATATATCTTTGTAAGAAAAAATATGAGAGTATGACAAGTATAGCAGAAAGACACAAGTATATTCTTGAAAGTTTAGCCAAGAATGGCTTCATCAAAGTGATTGACATCGCCAAGGAGCTGGATGTAACTCCAGTTACTATCCGTAAGGATCTAAAATATCTGGAAGAAAAGAAGCTATTGTACCGCACTCACGGAAGTGCAAGTCCTATTAATCCGCTGACTTCTGACATAGATGTTCAGGAAAAAGAGAAACTACGGAAAGACGAAAAGAAAAGAATCGCAATTGAAGCGGCTAAATTAGTCGAAGAAAATGATTCTATCATTATCGCTTCGGGATCTACAGTACATATGTTCGCTGAGCAAATTGTACCGACCAGCCATTTGACAGTAGTGACAGCTTCTCTTAAAACGGCATTATTATTAAACGCCGTCAATAACATCGAAGTCATACAGCTAGGAGGAACTGTTCGAAAAAACTCATTCTCCGTTATAGGTGATTATACTTCACAATTCTTTGAACAAATCACTTGTTCTAAACTTTTCCTGGGAGTAGACGGCATTGATCTGGAATATGGTATCACCAATTCAAACATAGAAGAAGCAATTCTTAATAAAAAAATGATCGAAGCTTCTCTCCGTACAATCATTCTTGCAGATTCCTCCAAATTCGGACGTAGAGGTTTCGGTAAGATCTGTAATCTGGACCGGATAGACGTTATTATAACTGACTCCGGTATATCTAAATCTATGGCTCAATCCATTGAAGAGATGGGTATAGAGCTGATGATCGTATAACTCTTTACTTTCTATTTGAAAAACACAATGACTTATTATATTAATAAGTGGAGCAAAGTTTTCTGCTTTGTTCCACTTCTTTATCTCTTTTTTATTGGGAATTGCTTGTCGGCACAGGAGATAACTGAAGCATGGATAAAAGAAAACTACACCAAAAGAGAGGAAATGATACCAATGCGGGATGGTATACATCTGTATACTGCAATTTACGAACCTGTTCATCAAGAAAAGCCATCTCCTATCCTGCTCACCCGCACTCCGTACAAAGCTTCTCCTTATGGAAAGAAAATGAATAGTCGCCTCTGGGGTTCCTGGCAAAATTATGCGCGGGAAAAATATATCTTTGTTATTCAAGATGTACGTGGACGCTGGAAAAGTGAAGGAGAATTCGTAAATATACGTCCTTTTATTATCAATAAGAAAAAGAAAAAAGACATTGACGAAGCAAGTGATGTATACGACACCACTGAATGGCTTCTGCAACATACCAAGAAAAATAACGGAAATGTTGGAATCATCGGTTCATCCTATGCTGGTTTCTATTCAATCATGGGAGCATTGAGCGCACATCCTGCGATCAAAGCTGCTGTCCCACAAGCACCGGTTACAGACTGGTTTTTAGGGGATGATTACCACCACAATGGTGCTTTCATGCTTTGTGACGGTTTTCGATTTGCAGCTTCTATGAATCGCCCTCGCCCCGTACCAACTGAAGTAAGTACTCCGGCAAAACCTTATTATCAAACAGATGAATATTCTTTCTTCCTGAAAGCAGGCGCATTGAAAAATCTCACTCGCCTTTTAGGTGATAGTATTGCTTATTGGAATGACTTAATGGCTCATCCTAATTATGACAGTTGGTGGCAACAAAGAGACACACGTCGTTCCTGCTACAATATTCGACCGGCTATATTAGTTGTAGGAGGATTGTTTGATGCTGAAGATTGCTACGGTGCCTGGGAATTATACAAAGCTATTCATAAACAAAGCCCGGATACTGACTTGCATTTAATTGTAGGTCCATGGTATCATGGTGCCTGGGGAGGGAACGACGGTAGTTATCTAGGTAATATCCGCTTCGGTTCAAAAAATGTACCTTATTATCAGGAGCAGATAGAATATCCTTTTTTACAATATTATCTGAATGGGAAAGGGACTCCAATAACCGATTCACGCAAAGCTAATATATTCTTCTCCGGAGAAAACCAATGGAAAGAATTTGAATCCTGGCCAGACAAAAAAGCACAGGCAGTATCTTATTATTTAGATGAAAAAGGAACTCTTAGTACCAATACTCCCAATAAAACGATTTCTTATTCGGAATATGTTTCCGATCCTGCGAAACCAGTCCCTTATACGGACAAAACAACATACGCCCGGGCTAAAGAATATATGACCGACGACCAACGCTTTGCCGAACGTCGTCCTGACGTACTCTGTTTCAAAACTGAAACATTGGAACAGCCTCTGACAGTTGGTGGTGAAGTGGAAGTAGAACTAGAAGTAACTGTAACTACAACAGATGCAGACTTTGTCGTCAAAGTCATCGACGAATTTCCTGAAGATTTTGCATACAACGATCAAAAGGATGGAAAAGGAAGCGGATACCGTTATTTGATGAACGGTTATCAAATGTTAGTACGCGGAGAAGTCATGCGTGGAAGATACAGAAACAGCTTTGAACATCCGGAAGCCTTCGTTCCGGGACAACCAACAAAAGTACGTTTCACAATGCCGGATATTGCCCATACATTCCAAAAGGGACATCGACTTGTCGTACAAATACAAAGTACCTGGTTTCCTCTCATAGATCGTAATCCACAACAGTTTGTGAATATATATACATGCGAAGACGCTGATTTTATTAAATCTACCATTCAAATTCTTCACCAGAAGAATAATCCTTCTAAAATTACATTTAGACGACTTTTATAGTCGTCTAAATGTGAAACTAACAGATGATAGACTTGTTACTTTTTAATAAAACAATAATTATGAATAGTCGATTTTTCCTTTCGTCCATATTGTATAAACAAATCAATATAACTATGAAACAAAAGATTTATTTGCAAACATTGCTATTATTCTGTTTACTTTTAATATCCGAAAGTACTCAGTCCAAATCAAAACAAGTTCCCCAACCTTTAAAAGTTGGTTACTCCGTAGGAATTAACGGTATCACGGCTGAAAAAATGAAATATGCAAAAGCAGTCGGTATTACTTGTATTGAGACATCACTCAATGCTATAGTAGAAAAGGGGAAATATAGCGAAGAAGAAATCATCCGTCGTGTCAAAGCAGCCAAAGCAATCGCCGATGAAGCCGGCATTCAAATATGGTCTATCCACATGCCTTTCGGAAATGATGGGGATTTGTCTAAAGCAGATGAGAATGAACGAAAAAGTGTTGTTGAATATCATAAGTCTGTCTTAAAATATTGCCGGATATTAAAGCCTAAAATTATTCTTTTTCACCCTAGCTTTTACCTTGGACTGAACGAAAGAGGGGTCAGAATGAATCAAATGATCCAGTCTGCCATCGAACTGAATAAGGAAGTTAAAAAGATCGGAGCTAAAATGGTAATCGAGAATATGTTAGGATACGAACTTTTAAGAGACAAAAACCGAGAACGCCCACTTTGCAGAACAGTAGACGAAATGATGACAATTATGAATCGCCTTCCTAAAAATATTTATGCAGCCGTTGATATGAACCACATCAAGAACCCGGAAAAATTGATTCGCGCTTTAGGGAAACGATTAAAGTCTGTACATGTTTCTGATGGTGATGGGAAGAAAGAGTGTCATTATTTTCCCTGTTCAGGCAAAGGAGAAAATAATTGGATAGATATACTTTCTGCACTTAATGAAGTCAACTATAAAGGTCCATTCATGTACGAATCCCAATATCCGGACGTTAAGGATTTGGTTAGTTGTTACCAAACATTATATGAGCAATATATTTCAACTATTAAACGATAAATTCTGACTTATCACAAGTATCATCTGCGGCTGTCTGCCATTGCCTTACGGCTCCCCCATAAACTTTTTCAGAGTTTTTATAGCAGCAGCTTGCAGATGATTACCTTAATCCTAGAAATCTGTTTATCAAAATTATAGGCACTATCTTTCAGCACGTTTTATCAGTTTCTTTACCATAGGATATACCCCTTCGGCAAACCGATAAAAACCTAAGTCTGTAAAATGCTCACCATCAACGGTACTTTCTCCATCTTCTCCTATCAAACCATCTGCTTTCAAATAATGAAAATTCTTATAACCTTTCTTTTTTAATTTCTGAACTGCTTCGCGCAACGCTTCATTACTTTCGTCTACCCATTTACCTTTCTTTAGATCAAACTCTGTCAAAGGAAAAGGAACATGTTCAATAAATAAGATTTGTACTCCGGGTATTTTACTCTCAATTATATCCATAAATTAATCAAAACGTTCACGCAACATAGCAGCACTAACATTCGGAATAAAATCCATCACGATAACAGAAGGATTTCTAAGTGTCATCAACGCTACAATCTCATATTCCAAATGTCCATATCCACTAAATCCCAGATTTACTACTTCGCGATTCAACATACGAGAAAGAATATTTGTGTAAACCATTCCCGGACGCCTAGCACATCCTCCCTGAGTTATACTAGTACCATAGCAAATAACCGGACGGTCTGTTACGGGAGATTCAATCTGCGGCTGCTTCATTTCAGCTTTTTCATCTACTCCTATTTTCAGTTCCGTCACTCCATCATAAAGAGGCAGGTAAAGCATATACTCATTCATTTCTCCTCTCATATTAGACTCATTCACTTTCTTAGTAGCACATATCCTATTACTGATGTTAAAAAGATTCTTAGAGGCAGCGATCCCAACATATATACCTACCATGAATTTATCCATGCCAAATGTCAGAGAATAGACATATTCGTTATCCATCTCTCACCATTTGAGCTAAAAGATCGTATTGCTGAAATCACAAACATTGTGGATGAAAAGCTTAAGCAGCTACCAGCAAACGCAAAAGTATTGGTAGCAGGAGACTTTAACTCTTACAATGCTTATGACGCAAAAGCCTATAGCCCGAAATTCGAAACGGAAAGACTGAAATTCTCTCCAACTGTTGCTCTCAGCTATGAAGTAACGGATTTCTTGCTGGAAAATGGTTTCAAGGATGCCTTTACACTGTACAGTAATGGTCACTTCAAACAAAGTATTCCGGTCAGCACCACCGAGTTCCCGGAAAATAAGGGATGTAGATATGATTATATTATGTTGAACAATAATCTGGCGAATAATTGTACCTATTCGGATATACTTCGTGAAAAGACAACGAATGCACTTTCCGATCATTACCCCAACTACATCCGCCTGAATATCAAGAAAAATTAACCTAAGTCTCTTTTACCTCAACCTCATTCATGTTCCTTTCATCGAGAAAACATTTCATATGACTGAGGAAAGTGATGCAAGGATAAAACAAATACATGAATGACAATTTCATGTGATTATTGAGTTAAATGATGAGAAAAAGGATGAACTCAACACAGAGTCCATCCCTTTCTTTATGACAAATAGTATTTATCAGTTATCTATCTAGAATAGCAACTGTATCTGATGCAATTAACAATTCTTCGTCTGTCGGAATAACAACGACTTTTACTTTTGAATTAGAACTAGAAATAACAGCTTCTTCACCACGAACTTTAGCATTCACAGCCTTATCTATTTCGATACCCATAAATTGCAAGTTCTCACAAACAGCTTCACGACATGAACACTGATTCTCACCCACGCCGCCTGTAAACAACACGATATCTACACCACCTAATGCAGCAGCATAAGCACCAATATATTTTTTAATTCGGTAATAATACATCTTCTCTGCCAAAAGGGCTTTCGGATTTCCTGCTTTACAAGCAGCATCCAATTCACGCATATCACTTGATACTCCGGATATCCCTAATACACCGCTTTTCTTGTTCAACAAGTTTGAAACACCAGTTGTATTCAGTCCTTCCTTATCCATAATGAAAGTAACAGCACCCGCATCAATATCACCGCTACGAGTCCCCATCATCAAACCTTCCAACGGGGTTAATCCCATCGTAGTATCTATACATTTTCCATCTTTTATTGCAGCGATAGAACCACCGTTACCAATGTGGCAAGTAATGATTTTCAGTCCATCCGGTTTAACTCCCAGAAATTCACACACCCGTTGAGAAACGTAACGGTGAGAAGTTCCATGGAAACCATAACGGCGTACACCATATTTCTCATATAGTTCATAAGGAATCGCATACATATAAGCATAGTCAGGCATTGTCTGATGGAAAGCTGTATCGAATACACCAATCTGCGGTATATTCGGCAGGATAGCAGCCACAGCATTCACACCTTTCAGGTTGGCAGGATTATGCAATGGAGCCAAATCATTACAAGCAGCGAATGCATCCAGCACTTCTTTTGTCAGTAACACAGACTCACTGAAACGTTCACCTCCATGCACCATACGGTGACCTACTGCATTGATCTCATCTAAAGATTTGATAGCTCCATATTCAGGATTAATCAACGTATTCAGGATAAACTCTACGCCTACAGTATGTTCCGGAATGTCCTTCTCCAGAATTTTCTTTTCACCATTCGGTAAAGTCAATTTCAGGAAAGATCCTTTCAAACCTATTTTTTCGATACCACCTTGAGCGATAACCTCTTTAGTGGTCATATCAAATAATTTGTATTTAATAGATGAACTACCACAGTTCAATACCAGAATTTTCATTTTTTCGTTGATTTATGATTAAGATTATTTGTTAGCTTTTGCAGCAATAGCCTGATTAGCCGTAATTGCAATCATACGATATACATCCTCGATAGAGCATCCACGAGATAAATCGTTCACCGGACGAGCAATGCCCTGAAGAATCGGTCCGATAGCATCAGCATGTCCCAAACGTTGAACCAACTTATACGAAATATTACCGACTTCCAAACTAGGTACTATCAATACATTTGCTTCTCCGGCAACCGATGATCCGGGAGCTTTGCTTGCAGCCACTTCCGGTACTAAAGCAGCATCTGCCTGCATTTCACCATCCAATTCTAATGTAGGAGCCATTTCCTTAGCAAGCCTGGTCGCTTCTATCACTTTGTCTACTACTTCATGTTTCGCAGAACCCTTCGTAGAGAAACTTAATAAAGCTACTTTAGGAACTTCTATACCAGCCACTGCTTTAGCAGTCTGAGCTGTACAGATAGCAATCTGAGCCAATTGATTTGCATCAGGAACTGGAGTTACAGCAACGTCTCCCATTACCAGAATGCCATTCTTTCCACATTCAGGAGCATGAGTCAGGAGCAACATAGCACCCGAAACACAAGTAATGCCCGGAGCTGTCTTAATAATCTGCAAAGCCGGACGCAATACATTACCAGTTGTGTTGCGTGCACCTGCTAATTGCCCATCTGCATCACCGTTTTTAATCATCAAACATCCATAAAACAGAGGATCACTCGTCAATTTACGAGCCTCTTCTATAGTCATCCCTTTCTTCTTGCGAAGTTCACACAGCAATTGTGCATACTCTTCATGTTTTGGAGAAGTCTCCGGATCAATAATGGTAGCTTTATTGACATTTCCCAATCCCCATTTTACAGCCAACTCATTGATTTCGTCTGGCTTGCCCAATAAAATAAGATCAGCAACTTCATCTGTCAAAATCTGATTGGCAGCTTTTAGTGTACGTTCTTCTGTTCCTTCCGGAAGACGATACGTTGGCGGTTGGCTTTCGCACGCGCCACAATTTGGTTGATTAAATTAAGCATTTATATATCTAATATGTTTTGAACTTTCAAGTTGTTTGCCTTTAGTGCCGCAAAAGTACTCAATTTTGCAACATCCACATTACAATTCAGCCTTATTTTCATTCCCAAGTCTAAATTATTATAATATTTAACACTGTACTTCTATTTTTCCTACCTTTGCACCGTTTTCAAAATAATCAATAGGTAATTAGTATGATACGTCAGTGCGCCATTTTATTTGGCTGTTTGGCTTTGGGGGAATTAATCGTTTATTTTACGGGCATTAAACTCCCTTCCAGCATCATAGGCATGCTGCTGCTCACCCTCTTTTTAAAAATAGGTTGGATTAAGTTGCAATGGGTACAGGGATTATCCGACTTCCTAGTCGCAAATTTAGGATTCTTTTTCGTTCCCCCCGGAGTTGCATTAATGTTGTATTTTGATGTGATCGCAGCAGAGTTTTGGCCGATAATGGTAGCCACTATCGTTAGCACGATTCTTGTTCTTTCCGTCACAGGATGGGTTCACCAGATTGTTAGAAAATCAAAAAACCACTTAACACATAAAAATCAATGAGCTTTTTAGAAAATGAGTTTTTCCTGTTGGCTATTACCTTCGGAATATTCTTTTTAACCAAAATATTTCAGAAGAAAACAGGAATATTACTATTAAACCCTATATTACTTACCATCGCGATTCTTATCATTTTTCTAAAGGTGACGAATGTATCTTATGAAACATACAACAAAGGAGGACATCTCATTGAATTTTGGTTACGCCCTGCCGTTGTAGCTTTAGGTGTTCCTTTATATCTTCAATTAGAAATGATAAAAAAACAATTATTACCTATTCTTCTCTCCCAACTGGCAGGTTGTATTGTCGGAGTAATTTCCGTTGTATTAATTGCCCAATTAATGGGAGCTTCTCAAGAAGTGATTCTTTCCTTAGCTCCCAAATCCGTAACCACTCCTATTGCAATGGAAGTAACCAAAACAATTGGTGGTATTCCTTCATTAACTGCTGCCGTCGTAGTAGCAGTGGGATTGCTTGGAGCCATATGCGGTTTCAAAACAATGAAAATCATGCATGTTGGCAGTCCGATTGCCCAAGGGCTATCGATGGGAACAGCCGCTCATGCCGTCGGAACTTCCACTGCTATGGATATCAGTAGCAAATATGGAGCTTATGCGAGTTTAGGACTCACATTAAATGGAATATTTACAGCTTTATTAACACCAACGATTCTTCATTTATTAGGAATCTTGTAAAACAAAATCGTTCCATTTTCCGTTATATTAAAGTTAAACTCAAAAAACGACCTCATGATTGCATTTAAAGACATCACGCTAGCTGATAAAAACACAATTACCGCATTCACGATGAACAGCAATCGCCGGAACTGCGATCTCTCCTTCTCTAATCTTTGTAGTTGGAGATTCTTATATGACACCCAATTTGCAGTGGTGGATAACTTTCTGGTTTTTAAATTCTGGGCCGAAGGGCAACTGGCTTATATGATGCCCATAGGAACAGGAGATTTGAAAGCTGTTCTTTGGAAATTAATAGAGGATGCACAAAAAGAAAAACAACAGTTCTGTATGTTGGGAGTTTGCAGTTGTACGCGAGCTGATCTTGAAGAAATTCTACCCGGACAGTTCATCTTTACGGAAGATCGAGACTACGCCGATTATATTTATTTGAGAAGTGATCTTGCCACATTGAAAGGCAAGAAGTTCCAGGCTAAAAGAAATCACATCAACCGATTCCGCAATACTTATCCCAATTATGAATATGCGCCAATCACTCCAGACCGTATTCAAGAATGTTTAGATTTGGAAGCTGAATGGTGTAAAACGAATAATTGTGACCAACAGGAAGGAACCGGCAACGAACGTCGGGCTCTTATCTATGCGCTCCATAATTTTGAAGCCTTAGGCCTGACCGGTGGCATTCTACATGTAGATAGCAAAATAGTTGCCTTCACCTTTGGCATGCCAATCAATCACGAAACATTCGGAGTACATGTAGAAAAGGCAGATACAAACATTGATGGTGCATATGCAATGATCAATTACGAATTTGCCAATCGTATTCCTGAACAATATATTTATATCAATCGGGAAGAAGATTTAGGAATTGAAGGGTTACGCAAAGCAAAACTTTCTTATCAACCGGTTACTATTCTTGAAAAGTACATGGCTTGTCTGCAAGAACACCCAATGGATATGGTGAAGTGGTAGATACTTTATAATACGAAATGCATATGTGGGACGACCCAACATATGCATTTCATATTCTTCCGATTCATATTTAAATTATTCTGCCATCAGCTTTATTTCAGGAAGAGGAACTCTGAACCAATATTCTTCCCACAGCGCATCTCTTCCGGGAATTACAAACGTGAACTTCACCAGATTATCATTCAGGAAATTAAAAGTAATTGCATTTTTTGAGCCTTCTTTAAAAAGATTTATTGCTGACTTCTCTAACGATTCCACATAAGTATCATCCGATTCCTTGTTATAAGTTCCTTGGGCTGAAATCATTGCACCAACTTTATTATCACCTGTAAAGACATTCATGAATATACCATCAGAGGACAATATTTTCAATACGGGTTCTAATCTTACATGATATTTATCATCCACCATTTTCAGCGAACATGACTGCCACACTCCTTCCAATGTTGTATTTTTCACTTCCTGTCCCACAGGAAACACCAATTCCGGTTTTGGTTTAGGAGCAGTACTCCCTTCTGTTATACGAAAGAAGATAGGAATATTATAACGTACTTTCACCGGTTCTCCTTTTTCCATTCCCGGTGACCATTTAGGCATTTGCCTTACTACACGGAGCGCTTCGGTATCTAATGACTCTTCTACCCCTCTTACTACCTTCTCCTGAGTTATACTCCCATCTTCCATTACTATGAACTGAACAATCACACGACCACCAATTTCGTTCTTTTGAGCTTCAGCAGGATACCGAACATTCATACTCAAATATTTCATTAGTGCATCTTGTCCACCCGGAAACTCGGGCATTTTCTCGGCTACGAAGTAAACTCCGTTCTTATCAATCTTCGGCATAGATCTTCTATGCTGTTGTGCAGAAACAGGCAAACAACCACATAGAATTAAAATCAGGCAAAATAATTTCGTTTTCATAATATATTTATTTTAGCAAGTTGTTTCACCATGGATGTTTCAAGTATCACAAATATAACATTTTAATATCAGTAATAAAAATATAAACGTTACATAATTACTTATTGGTCACAAATTATTTAGGCAACATGAAAACGAATACCTATCTTTGTTTGTTTAAACAGTAAAACGGAGCATTATGAGAGAAAAAGTAAAGGCATTATGGAAATTATGTTTCAATGATAGCGCAGCATTTATTGATATGTACTTTCAATTACGTTACACCGATGAAATAAATGTTGCCATTCAAAAAGATACGGAGGTAATCTCCGCCCTGCAAATGCTTCCTTACCCGATGACTTTTTGTGGGCATACTGTGCAAACCTCTTATATTTCAGGTGCTTGCACCCATCCGGATTTACGTGGGAAAGGCACTATGCGGGAACTTCTCAGACGGGCTTTCGACCGAATGTTTCAAAATGGCATTTCTTTCAGCACACTAATACCGGCTGAACCTTGGTTATTCAACTATTACGCCCAAATGGGATATGCTCCTGTCTTCCAACATTCGGTAGAAGAAATTACATTGCCTTCCAATATCCCTTCTTCTGAAATAAAAATGAACTCCATATCCGATTATCAGGAAGAAGTATATCAATATCTAAATAAAAAACTGTCTGAACGGTCTTGCTGTATACAGCATACCTCTGATGATTTTCGAGTGATTATGACCGATTTGGGCATTAGCGATGGAATTCTGGTTATTGCCAAAAAGGAGAACGTAATCAACGGATTAGCTATTGCATATAATGCGAATGAGAGTCTGATTATTAATGAACTTTTTGCCGAAACAGATGACATAGAAAACAGCCTATTATATTATTTGAAACAACATAGTGTTTGCAACCAGATAATCAGATTGCTACCTCTCAATTATGAACAGTCTCAGCAATCATTCGGTATGGCAAGAATAATCAATGCCAAAGAGGTGCTGCAACTGTACGCGACAACCTTTCCTGAACTTAACATGAAATTTGAATTAACAGATAACCAGTTGTCAATAAACAATGGTTATTATCATATACAGAAAGGGGAGTGTGAGTTTAGTACCGAACAATTACCCGAAGTATCCATTCGAATGAGTATAAGCGATTTAACCAATAAACTTCTCCAACCGTTACACCCCTACATGAGTTTGATGCTAAACTAGCTAAAATTCATCTGAAACGATTCAATGAATAAGCTTTTTCTCTGCATAATTTAACTCGTAGAACTATAGTTCTACGAGTTAATCTTCGCACTCAAACATCTTACTTTATTCAAGGTAAAAGTTTAGTTTATGGCTTCTTTATACATAAAGAATGATAGATCAAGAAATATGTAGAAGTGATACTCAAAACCAAAATCGGATAATGTAAACTTCACTTTTATCCTTAACGGATTCAATTCTCTGTTGTAAGCAGGCTCTCCAATTCCTCTGCATTCAAACGAAGATAGAACTGTCCCCGATAAGCAACGGAAATAGCCCCTGTTTCTTCAGAAACAATAATAGCATGTGCATCCGATTGCTGAGAAATCCCCATAGCCGCACGATGGCGTAATCCTAATTCTTTAGGAATATTCAAATCATGGGATACCGGAAGAATACATCCGGCTGCTTTAATGCGTTTTTTACTGATTACCATTGCCCCATCATGCAAAGGACTATTCTTGAAAAATATATTTTCAATCAATCGTTGATTAACTGCTGCATCAATAATTTCACCCGTACGAATAACCTCATCTAAAGGAGTATTATGTTCAATTACAATCAATGCGCCCTCTTTTTGTTTTCCCATACTAAGGCAAGCCATCACCACAGGCATAATATCATCATGTTGCAACGACTCTTTTTTAGAACCACTGAAAAAACGAGCCAAAGCACTGACATGCCGATGAGAACCTAAAGTCAATAAAAATCGACGTATTTCATCTTGAAAGAGAACAATCAAAGCGATTACCCCCACGTTCATTAACGTATCGAAAATAGAGCCCAGTAGTTTCATCTCCAAGACCTGAGTCACTACCAACCAAATCAAGATAAAGACCAGAATACCGGTAAAAATCTTGATGGAACCGGACGCTTTCATCAATTTGTATGTATAATACAACAAGAGAGCAACCAGAAAAATATCAATAAAATCTTTTATACTAAACTCTAACACTATAACTACAAGTATTATAAATTACCAATTCTTCAACTTTTCCACAATCCGGACAGTCTCTACAGCTTCACGAACATCATGCACCCGCAAAATGTTTGCTCCTTTCATCAATGCAACCGTGTCCAATACGGTAGTACCATTCAATGAATCCTGGGGAGTACCCCCCAATAATTTGTATATCATCGACTTCCGGGAAATTCCAACCAACAAAGGTAACTCAAAAATACGGAATTCTTCGAGATGTGCCATCAATTCATAATTATGTTCCAATGTTTTTCCGAAACCGAATCCCGGATCAAGTATGATATCTTTCATACCCAAATCCCGGAGTTGCTGCACTTTACGGGCAAAATACATAAAAACATCTTTAATCAGATTCTCATAATGAGGCTCCTTCTGCATGTTTTGCGGAGTACCCTGCATATGCATCATCACATAAGGAACTCCCAGACGGGCTACTGTCTCAAACATTCGCTCGTCCAACTCACCGGCGGATATATCATTCACAATAGCCACACCAAACTCTTTCACACATTGCTCTGCAACGTCCGCACGAAAAGTATCTACAGAGATTATTGCATCCGGATAAATTCGGTTGATAATTTCCAACCCGGTGCGAAGCCGTCTCATTTCTTCTTCTGCCGAAATATGCTCAGCTTTGGGACGCGACGAATAAGCTCCAATATCAATAATAGATGCACCTTCATCAATGATCTGACGGGCTCTGGCTGTTATTTCTTCTTCTGTTTGCATCCGGCTCCCGGAATAAAAAGAATCGGGAGTCACATTCAGAATCCCCATCACTTGCGGGGTAGCCAGGTCTAACAAATGTCCATTTACATTTATATAAATAGGAGAAGTAAGATTCATCATCGATTGTATTCCAATTAGATCGTTGCAAATGTATAGAAAAAAAGCAAGTATTCACATTAAAATTGAGAAATAAATCCGAAAGAATAATCTATCTTTGCAGCATTTTAAAAAGGATCAGGATATGAAACTTTCTGCGCTTTACCAGATTTTTCTGGATTGTCAATCTGTGACCACCGACAGCCGAAACTGTCCGAAAGGGTCATTGTTTATCGCCTTGAAAGGTGAATCATTCAACGGAAATGCTTTTGCCGGAAAAGCTTTGGAAACCGGATGTGCGTTTGCCGTTATCGACGAAGACGAATTTGTCGTGAAAGATGATGAACGATATATACTTGTAGATGACTGTTTACAAACTCTGCAACAACTCGCCAATTACCACCGCCGCCAATTAGGTACGCGGGTAATCGGAATTACCGGGACCAACGGCAAGACTACTACTAAAGAATTAATTTCTGCGGTACTGTCTCAATCATACAAGATACTGTATACGCTGGGGAATCTGAACAACCATATCGGCGTCCCCCTTACATTGCTTCGTCTGAAAGCCGAGCATGACCTCGCTGTTATTGAAATGGGTGCCAGCCATCCCGGAGATATCAAAGAGTTAGTTGATATTGCGGAACCGGATTATGGTCTCATTACCAATGTCGGGAAAGCCCATTTGGAAGGATTCGGTTCTTTCGAAGGAGTCATTAAAACCAAAGGTGAATTATATGATTTCTTACGTGAAAAAGAAGCTTCTACTATTTTCATTCATCATGATAATCCCTATTTAATGAAGATTGCTTACGGATTAAAGCAAATAACATACGGCAGTCAGGAAGGTTTATACGTGAATGGACATGTGACCGGAAATTCTCCATATCTTGCTTTTGAGTGGAAAGCCGGGCAAGAAGGTGTACGACACGAAGTAGAAACCCAACTTATCGGCGAATATAACTTCCCCAATGCGTTAGCTGCTATTACTATCGGTTATTTCTTTGGAGTAGAACCCGAGAAGATTGACAAAGCCTTAACCGAATATACGCCTCAAAACAATCGGTCGCAACTAAAGAAAACAGAAAATAATACCCTTATTATAGATGCCTACAATGCCAATCCAACTAGCATGATGGCTGCTTTGGAGAATTTCCGGAACATGACTATCTCCCATAAAATGCTTATATTGGGAGATATGCGTGAATTGGGGGCTGAAGGTCCGGCAGAACACCAAAGGATAGTGGATTACATCAAAAAATGTAATTTTGAAAAAGTATGGCTTGTAGGAGATCAGTTTACAGCCGCACAACACTCTTTTAAAACTTATGCAAATGCAGGAGAAGTAATAGAAGAAATAAAAAATAAGGAACCTAATGGATATACCATCCTAATCAAAGGATCTAATGGAATTAAACTTAATACAGTGGTGGATTATTTATAATCCACCATTTTATTTTTTCATCATCCTCGGTCTGACTACAAAATACGCAATCAAACTGGCCAACACAGCTCCAGTGGTATTAGCGGCAAAATCCAACCAATCCCCTCCTCTATAATCGGTACAATATTCCTGAAGCAATTCTACACAGCCACTAAAAAGTACAGGACACAGAAATGCGCCGACCCATGCGTGCCACAATGGAGTATTATCTACGATGTGCACGCAGAAACTCTAGCCACAACATCCCGGACATACCGAAGTACATACAAAGATGCACTAGCTTATCAAGATTAGGAATCTCGTTCAAATCCGTCTGAGGAGGTTTAAAGAACGACAGATAAATCACTGCCAGAATAATAAAAAGAGAAACTGGATATTTCTTAATATAAGATAGCATATCTAAATAAAATTACAGATTTCGTGCAAATATACGTATCATTTTCTATATTTGCATTCTATAATGTGTATTTTATAACGATTTGTAAGATAAAACAAGATTTATGACAAAAAATGATAGAGCGAACTTCGGCAGTAAATTAGGTGTCATACTCGCTTCCGCAGGATCAGCAGTAGGATTAGGTAACATCTGGCGATTCCCTTACGAAACAGGAAATCATGGAGGAGCTGCTTTTATTCTGATCTATTTGGGATGTATCCTGCTTCTGGGACTTCCCATCATGATCGCTGAGTTTCTTATCGGAAGACGTTCAAGAGCCAATACAGCCCGAGCCTATCAAAAATTAGCACCTGGTACTCGGTGGCGTTGGGTAGGTCGTATGGGAGTTCTGGCAGGATTTCTGATTCTTAGTTACTATTCTGTAGTAGCCGGATGGACACTTGAATATATTTTCGAAGCCGCAACCAACGGATTCTCCGGAAAAACGTCGAGTGAATTTATCTCTTCGTTCGAGCAGTTTTCCAGCAATCCATGGAGACCTGTTTTATGGTTGGTTCTCTTTTTATTGGCAACTCATTTTATCATTGTAAAAGGTGTGGAAAAAGGGATTGAGAAATCATCTAAAATTATGATGCCTACCCTATTCATCATTATATTAATATTAGTGATCTGTTCCGTAACCCTTCCGGGAGCAGGTGCAGGTATAGAATTTCTGTTGAAACCCGACTTTAGTAAGGTAAATGGAAATGTATTTCTAGGAGCTATGGGACAGGCTTTCTTTTCCCTCAGCCTGGGAATGGGTTGTCTTTGTACTTATGCCTCTTATTTCAGTAAAGAAACAAACCTTACAAAAACAGCTTTTAGCGTCGGAATCATTGATACATTTGTAGCCATATTAGCCGGATTCATTATTTTCCCTGCCGCTTTTTCTGTAGGTATACAACCCGATTCAGGTCCGAGCCTCATCTTTATTACACTTCCTAATGTATTCCAGCAGGCATTTAGTGGAATACCGGTACTAGCTTATATATTCTCTGTCATGTTCTATGTATTACTTGCGATGGCAGCACTGACCTCTACAATCTCTTTGCATGAAGTAGTAACTGCCTATCTGCATGAGGAGTTCAAATTTAGTCGTGGAAAAGCAGCCAGATTTGTGACCGGAGGATGTATCTGTCTCGGAGTTATCTGTTCATTGTCGCTCGGAGTCATGAAAGGATTCACTATCTTCGGATTAAATATGTTCAACCTCTTCGATTTTGTTACAGCTAAGATTATGTTACCTCTCGGTGGTTTCTTCATCTCTCTCTTTACCGGTTGGTATCTGGACAAGAAAATCGTGTGGTCGGAGATTACAAACGATGGTACTCTTAAAGTCCCAATCTATAAATTGATTATCTTTATACTTAAATATATTGCTCCGATCGCCATATCACTGATATTTATCAATGAATTAGGATTGATCAAACTATAATAATGTGGAAAGACTTTTTTTTATTTTACTAAAACAGAACGACAAGGCATTATCGTCCTTGTCGTTCTTATTATTGGGGTATTTGCCATTCCCCAACTCTATCAATTATTTTCTCCCGCTGAAGAGTACAATTCGGAAGAAGAAAAATTTGAAAAGGAATATGATGAATTTATGGCTTCGCTCAAAGAAGTAAAGCACAGTAGTAAGTACACTAAAAAGCCCACTCTTCCCTATCCCAAAAGAGAAATCAAACTGTCGGTATTTGATCCCAATACCGCAGACTCTATCACTTTCTTAACTCTCGGTCTACCTTCGTGGATGGCAAAGAACATTTTACATTATCGGGAAAGGCAAGGTAAATTCCGTCGTCCCGAAGATTTTCGAAAAATATATGGGCTGACAGAAGAACAGTATCAAACACTTCTTCCCTATATCCAAATTACTGAAAAAGTAATTCCCAAAGATATGGCTCAACTACTCACAATGCAAAAGGTACAAAGAGACACATTATTCAAATACCAGTCAGGTACAATCATCGACCTTAATCAGGCAGACACTACCGAACTCAAGAAAATTCCGGGAATTGGGAGCAGTATTGCCCGGATGATTGTAAACTATCGCAATCGTTTAGGTTTTTTCTACCGAATAGAGCAATTGCAGGATATTCACCTGAAAGTAGAGAGGCTCCGTCCATGGTTCTCCATCGATACAGCCTATATACACCGCATCAATATCAATAAAGCGAGTGTAGAACAGATGATGCACCATCCATATATCAATTACTACCAAGCCAGAGTCATCTCCGAACACAGAAAGAAAAAAGGAACTTTAAAAAGTTTGAAAGAACTAGCATTATATGAAGAGTTCACTCCGGCAGATTTTGAGCGAATTTCCCCTTATATTTGTTTGAATTAATAAAAAAAAGATGCATTCTCATCACACCAGATAAGAATGCATCACACACAAACAAAACAAACACTCTACTATCATCTTCACAGACTTCCGTAGAGAAGCGATATAAAGATATAGCTAAAAGATAAAACAGCGATCATCCTCTAGCCATTTGGTATAGCTTTTTAGAAGTTTGGTTCTTTAATTAAACTTTTTTAATTATGCCATCCACCATATTGACCGTTCTGTCGGTAATCTTCGACAGGTTTTCATCATGAGTAACAATCACAAAAGTTTGTCCTAAACGTTCCCTCAAATCGAAGAACAACTGGTGTAATTCTTCTTTATTGTGAGTATCCAGACTTCCCGAAGGTTCATCGGCCAAAATCACCGCAGGATGATTAATCAAAGCCCTTGCTACAGCCACCCGTTGTTTCTCTCCACCAGACAATTCATTCGGTTTATGACAAGCACGCTCAGTCAGCCCCATGAACTTTAATATTTCCAAAGCACGTTCATTGGCCTCTTTAGACGAAACCCCTGCTATGAAAGCCGGAATCATCACATTCTCCAAAGCCGTAAACTCCGGCAATAGCTGATGGAACTGAAATACAAAACCGATATTCTTATTACGAAAAGCAGAGAGTTCCTTCTCTTTCATACGGCTCACTACCGTACCATCAAATTCAACAGTACCCGCATCCGGCTCATCCAGCGTTCCCATAATTTGCAATAAAGTCGTCTTACCGGCTCCACTAGGTCCTACAATACTGACAATCTCCCCTTTATTAATCTCAAGGTCAATTCCTTTTAATACTTGTAACGAACCAAAACTTTTGGTTATTCCTTCTAATTTTATCATAATAACCTTCTATAATCGTTTAATAACATATTCTGCCAGATAACATCCAAATACCGCCGGCATATAACTTACCGTCCCACAGGTGGACTTCTTATTCTGCTCGTCATCCGTCAGCCATACTGCTTTCGGGTCCGCCTGTTCCGTACTGAATACTACAGGTAATTTCCGTTTCATTCCCATTTTCTGCATTTTTTTTCGAACGGCTTTGCTCAATCCACAATGATAAGTCTCCCAAAGATCGGCAAAACGAACCTGTGTAATATCGCTTTTTGCTCCGGCACCCATGCTCGAAACAATTTTAATACGACGTTTCATTGCCTCAAATATCAGAAAACATTTCGGACTAATGGTATCGATTGCATCAACAATAAAATCAAACTTTGTAGAATCCAACAGTTCCGGAATATTTTCATCTTTCAGATATACAGACATTACCACCAACTCTATCTCCGGATTAATATCTTTATACCTTGTTGCAAGCACCTCCGCTTTCGACATACCCAATGTAGAGTGCATGGCAGGTAATTGGCGATTCATATTAGTCGGCTGTACAGTATCCGCATCCACAATCGTCATCCGTCCCACTCCCGCACGACAAAGCATTTCAGCAGCATAAGCCCCTACTCCACCCAAACCTACGACCAATACATGCGACTCTCGGATGCGTCTCATTTTATCTTCTCCCAACAGGAGTTCTGTCCGTTGTTGCCAGCTCTCTTCCATCAACTTTTCTTTAACCATTTATAGAACCATTTGCCTACCTTATCATAATGTTGTGATTCATTATATCCGCGTGGATCAGAGAACGAAACAATCTCCTGCGGTTCTCCAACTGATCCGGATACAAGATAATCAAACTATTATTGGCGAAATATTTCCCAAGTTGTCCCGGCAGACGTTCAAATGAAGGATCATAAGAAATAGAACCGCGACGAGCGCTAATTACAACCAACAAATGATCATAATTCACCTGTCCTGTCAATAACAGCAGATCATCCCATTCTTCCAATATCGAAAATTCAGTGGGCGTACCGTTATGTCTCTTTTTCACCAATTGCTGCAAACGCATTAAAGTATGTTCATTGGCAAAGAAATGTACCCGACATCCCAGCATACTTCCCATCCGGCAGAAATGTTCTACCCATTTCTGAAATCCGGTTTCATATTCCGCTTTTGGCGGTACTGCAATATTGATACGGCGAAGTGTATTCACCGGCATCAAGAACTTTGCAATCATCACTTCCCGATGCGTACCTTTCAACAGATTTTCCGCCAGATTTCCAAAGAAGGAATCGACTATATTAGCTTTCCGGTGCAGCCCGATAACAACATCCGTAGCTTCATATTCTTTTATAGTATGTATAATTCCCGAAGCAATATTTAAATCATAACGGCTCACCATCGTTACCGGTACATCTGCTGCCGCAGCAATCATAGCCGCTTTTTCAAGATTACGTTTTCCTTGCAATTCTTTATTCTCGGAACTGTTATTGTCATTAATCACATTCAGCGCTATCAGTCCATTTTTTTGTTTGGCATCCTTTATAACTAAAGCCAAGTTTATCAGGTCCTCAATCGTTTCAGGATTGGCAACCGGAATAAGAATCTGTTCCTGCAATTTTTTTTCGCCTTCTTCTTCCTGAACACTTTCATTAATGGCAAAACGACGGGCGGAACGTTCGGTCACCAGAGAACTGATGATGCATGTAAATAGTATCATAACAACCGTACCGTTCAGTACGTCATCATTCAGCAGCCGTTCCCCGTTCTCCATAATGATTTCATGTCCAATCAGTACCGCAGCCAACGTAGCCGCCGCCTGTGCATTACTCAGTCCGAACATCATGCTCCGTTCGTTAGGTTGCATATGATAAATCTTCTGAGTAAGCCATGCAGCCAACCATTTACTAATGGTAGCAACAATTGTCATAACTAACGCTACTTTCAATGCTTCTCCTCCCATAAAAAGGCTACGGATATCGATAATCATTCCCACTCCAATCAGAAAATAAGGAATAAATAAGGCGTTTCCTACAAACTCCAATCGGTTCATCAGCGGAGAGACATGTGGAATCAAGCGGTTCAGGACAAGACCAGCCAGGAACGCTCCGAGAATCCCTTCCATTCCCACAAACTCCATCAGACCACCTCCCAGAAAGACCATTGCCAGCACAAACACAAATTGCATCACACTGTCATCATACTTCCGGAAAAACCATCGGCCGATACGTGGGAAGAAAAATATAATCAAGAAACCCAGGAAGGCAACTTTCACCACCAACAGCACCCAAAACATACCGTCAATTGTGCCTTTATACATTCCACCGATCACAGCAAGAATTATCAAAGCAAGTGTAACGGTTACAGCAGTACCACCAATCGTAATATTTACACAGCGAAGTCGGGAAAGCCCGTATCTACTAATAATAGGATAAGCAATCAATGTATGGGAAGCATACATACTTGCCAATAAAACGGCTGTAGTAAAACCATAACCGAGAAAACTCATGCTACTCCATACGCCAAGCAGCATCGGGATAACGAAAGTAAACAAACCGAAGACAACACCTTTCGTCCGGTTTTTCTTGAAATCCTCCATATCCATTTCCAATCCGGCAAGAAACATGATATAATAGAGTCCCACTTTTCCAAACAGTTCGAAACTACTATCACGATCCAAGATATGGAAACCATGTTCGCCAATCAAGACACCAGCCAAAATCATTCCGATAATATGAGGAATATGCAGACGTCCCAGAATCATTGGCGCAAAAAGAATGATTATTAATACAAGAAAAAACACCCAGGTCGGGTCAGTGATTGGTATGGTTAAATCAAAATCAAATAGATTCATACGTCCATGGTTTTAGGATTTTACTGCAAAGGAACAAAAAAAGTTCGCACACCTCCAATTCGTACAGAAAGAGAATACATAATAATTCTTCGAATAAAATGCGGTTTATATGGCAAAATGTTATAATTTTGCAGCCAATTCTTTACTATTCGGTAGAATAGAGAGATAATCCAATTATTCACATTTAACAAAAGAAAAAGATGAAAGTAGCTATTGTTGGCGTAAGCGGAGCCGTAGGACAGGAGTTCCTGCGCGTGCTCGATGAAAGAAACTTCCCGTTGGACGAGTTGGTTTTGTTCGGTTCTAAACGTAGTGCCGGAACAACTTATACTTTCCGCGGTAAACAGATCGAGGTCAAACTCTTACAACACAACGATGACTTTAAAGGTGTAGACATTGCTTTCACTTCCGCCGGTGCAGGAACATCTAAAGAGTTCGAAAAAACCATCACCAAATATGGTGCTGTGATGATTGATAACTCTAGTGCTTTCCGTATGGATGCTGATGTACCTTTGGTAGTACCCGAAGTGAATGCCGCCGACGCATTGGAGCGTCCACGTGGTGTCATTGCCAACCCGAACTGTACAACTATCCAAATGGTAGTTGCACTGAAAGCCATCGAACAGCTTTCTCATATAAAAACGGTACACGTTTCTACTTACCAAGCTGCTAGCGGTGCTGGTGCTGCTGCCATGGACGAACTGTACGAACAATATCGTCAGGTATTGGCTAACGAGCCTGTTACTGTAGAGAAGTTCGCTTATCAGTTGGCATTTAACCTGATTCCTCAGATTGATGTGTTTACTGAAAACGGTTACACGAAAGAAGAGATGAAGATGTTTAACGAAACTCGTAAGATTATGCACTCTGATATCAAAGTTAGTGCTACTTGCGTTCGCGTCCCTGCATTACGTGCTCACTCCGAAAGTATCTGGGTGGAAACCGAACGTCCGGTCTCTGTAGAAGAAGCTCGTGAAGCATTCGCAAAAGGTGAAGGTTTGGTTCTTCAGGATAATCCGGCTGAAAAAGAATATCCGATGCCTTTATTTCTTGCAGGTAAAGATCCTGTTTATGTAGGACGTATCCGCAAAGATCTGACCAACGAAAACGGATTGACTTTCTGGATTGTAGGTGATCAGATAAAAAAAGGTGCCGCGCTGAATGCGGTGCAGATTGCAGAGTACCTAATTAAAGTGAAGAACGTATAATAGAAAAAAACTAAGACTTATATAAATATAGTCGCTTACATTGTGAACATTTTCACGTTTGTAAGCCGACTTTTATTTTGGATCATAAAAAAAGAGTGACGCTATATGCACAAGATAGTGACAGTATATGATTATGATACCATCACTATCATTACCGGATAGGGTCACCATTTTCCGTAAAAATCAGAACCTATTCAACAAATTACTCATAATACATTCTTATTTTACTGTAGAAACACTTATCAAATTCCTAAAAAATAAAAAAAACAGGAGAAATTCAAAAAAAATCTTCGATGAAATGGGCTATTTTTAACAAAAGCGATGCTGGTCCGAAATGGTCAGCCATTTTATTTGTTTTAATTACCCAAACTCTTTACCTTGCAGCATCGAAACAAACAAAAGTTCTTGTATCTTTCGGATAGCTCAATTTTATAAATTACTTTATCAAATATAAAAACACCATTTTTACAAAGCTACTTTGTTAATATGAAAAACTTAATACGATGAATAACATTCCGAAAATAATTCACCAATTATGGTCTGGAGAAGAAAGACCCTTACCTGAAGATCTTAAAATATTAAGTGAAACTTGGAAAGAATGTCATCCTGACTGGAGTTATGAATTCTGGGACAATAATCGAATCAAATCTTTTATTAAACAGTATTATCCCAACTATTGGGATATATATTGTAGTTTTCAATATAATATACAGCGATGGGACGCTATACGTTATCTTATTTTAGATAAGATAGGGGGAATGTATGTTGATTTTGACACAGAATGTCTAGCTTCTCATAACGATTTATTTAAAGGTAAAACCTGTTGTTTCTCAATGGAACCTAAAGAACATGGCAAACGGTTTGGGCGTGAACTTTTTTTTAATAATGCCATGATGACATGCGTACCAGGACATCCTTTTATGAAGAAAATTGTAGATACCGTTTTTCAATATAAGAAACCAGATCCGAATGATTTGTCACGAAAAAATAGAGTATTAGAAATCTTTTATACCACTGGTCCTCTTCAAATAATAAAACTATATGAAGAATATCCCGATAAGGATTCTATCTACCTAATTCCTTCGAAATACGTATCCCCTTTTACTGCTAACGAAGTTTCGCTGATAAGGCAAGGATATGAATCTGAAGAATTAGAAAATAAATTAGATGAAGCATATTCCATTCATTATTTCTTTAATGCTTGGGTATAAAAGATAAGAAAGTTTAGCATTATACTATTTTAGAATAGCTAAAAAAGTAAAAGAGATGATTAAGCCCTTTCCTCACTATCAGCAACTTGACTCCATGGACTGTGGTCCATCCTGTTTACGCATGATTGCTAAATACTATGGTCGTAGTTATTCCCTACAGAATTTGAGGGAAAGGAGCTTTATTACCCGGCAAGGAGTTTCCATGTTAGGTATTAGTGACGCTGCTGAAAGTATCGGTTTCAGGACGCAAGGGGTACGAATCAGCTTGGAACAACTTATCGAAGATGTACCTTTACCCTGTATCCTACACTGGAATCAGAATCATTTTGTGGTACTGTATAACATCAAAAAGAGAAAGTCGGGAGCTACTTTCAAAATCTCTGATCCGGGAAAAGGAAAGTATGATATGGACATATCCGGAATTGAGAAATGTTGGATCAGCACCCGAAAGGATGGAAAAGATTCCGGTACTGCTTTGGTATTAACTCCAACGCCGGATTTCTACGAGCGAATCGATGACCAGGAGCAACAGAAAAGGAACTTATCCTTTTATCTCCGCTATTTGTTTCCTTACAGGTCACAGCTTTTCCAGCTTGTAGTCGGGATGCTATTGGGAAGTGTATTTTCACTCATTCTTCCCTTTCTTACGCAAGCAATGGTCGATCAAGGTATAGGGAACCGTAATCTTAACTTTATCACTCTGATACTAATTGCTCAATTAGTTTTATCATTCACTCAAATGGGAGTCGGCTTCATTCAAAGCTGGATCAGCCTGCACATGAATACCCGAATAAGTATTACTCTAATCTCCGATTTCCTTGCCAAACTGATGAGGCTACCTATCCGCTTTTTCGACGCAAAGAACATTGGAGATATCATGCAACGTATTGGAGACCACGGACGCATCCAGTCATTTATGACAGGAACCACTCTAACCACTATATTCTCATTCTTCAATTTCTTTATTTTTGCCTTTATTATGGCCTATTATAACCTGACCATATTGGTAGTCTTTTTAGTGGGAAATGCGTTGTATGTCACCTGGATTTTATCTTTTATGCGTTATCGCCGCAAATTGGATAATGCCCGTTTTGCCCAAGCTTCCGCCAATCAAAGCAATATGGTACAACTCATTACCGGTATGCAGGAAATTAAACTGAATAATTGTGAGAAGCAGCAACGCTGGAAATGGGAATCTATCCAGGTAAAACTGTTTAAAATCAGTATCCAAGGAACTGCTTTGGGCCAAATTCAACAAGTGGGTTCTCTCTTTTTCAGCCGGACTACTTCGCTTCTTATTTCATTCCTGGCAGCCAAAGCTGTTGTAGACGGAGAAATCACGTTGGGTATGATGATGTCTATCAGTTATATCATTGGTCAGCTATCCGGTCCGATCGGTCAGGTGATTGGTTTCAGCCAATCCTTGCAAGATGCTAAAATCAGTTTGGAGCGACTGAATGAGATCAATAATAAAGAAGATGAGATTGTAACTGTGGAAAGCAAAATAAACACACTCCCGGAAGATAAAACAATCAAACTGGAAGATGTTTGCTTTAGTTATGACGGTGCTGAAAGGGAATATGTACTGGAAAATCTGAACCTGACTATACCCCAAAATAAAGTAACAGCGATTGTAGGGGCCAGTGGTAGTGGAAAAACAACTATCATAAAGTTATTATTAGGCTTTTACGAACCGCTAAAAGGTAAAATAAAAGTAGGCAACTATTCGCTTACAGACATCAATCCCCACTCATGGAGGCAGAATACAGGTGCTGTGATGCAAGAAGGGTTCCTTTTCTCCGATACCATTGCAAATAACATTGCACTGAGTGAAGAAACTGTTGACCAAAAGAAACTATTGTATGCCGTAGAAACAGCCAATATCAAAGAGTTTATTGAATCACTCCCTTTAAAATACAATAGTAAAATCGGTATGGAAGGAAGCGGTGTCAGTCAAGGACAAAAACAGCGTCTATTGATTGCGCGGACTATTTATAAAAATCCGATGTTTCTGTTCTTTGACGAAGCGACCAATGCACTGGATGCCAACAACGAACGAATCATATTAGATAATCTAAAGGAATTCTATAAAGGGAGAACGGTAGTAATTGTAGCACACAGGCTTAGTACTGTGCAGAATGCAGATAATATTATTGTACTGGATGAAGGTAAAGTAATCGAAGAAGGAACACATAAAGAACTGACTGAGAAGAAAGGAGCTTATTATACCTTAGTGAGAAACCAGTTAGAGTTGGGAGTATAATATGATGAAAGAGCAAGAAAAAAAAGAAGAAGATATAATAGAACTCAGAAGTGAAGAATTCCAAGAAGTTCTGAGTGGTATCCCCCCATGGATACTACGCTGGGGTATTACCACTGTTGCTATCATCGTCGTTATTTTATTAATCGGCAGTAGCATATTCAAATACCCGGATACCATCACATCTACCATTACACTTACCGGAAGCAAGCCTGCTGCAAACATCGTAGCAAAGTCATCTGGTAAGCTACAAGAGTTATTTGTACAGGACAATCAACTTGTACAGACAGGAGATTATCTTGCAGTCATAGAGAATCCGGCTAAAACAGCAGACATTCTTTATCTGAAGAAATTCTTGCATAAATATATGTCATATCCCGATTCAATCGTTTCATTGCCACTAAAAGATATGAATCTGGGGCTCTGTCAAGCACTTTATTCATCCTATTACCTGGCATTATCCCAATATATTCAGTTCAGAAAACTAGGGTACTATCAGGACAAGATAGATATAATGAAAGATCGGATCAGCAGAAATAAAAAACGCTACCGGGATATGTTGTATCAGGAAGAACTGGTGAGCCAACAACTGGCAATCGCATATAAACAATATCAAAGAGATTCGACTCTACACATAAAGGGGGCAGTCTCGGGCAAATCATTGGAAACTACTTACAATCAATATATCGGAGGACAGCTTTCTATGGAGAATATGCATTCTACACTTGAGAATCTGCATATTCAATTAGCAGAAATGAAAGAAAATTTACTGGATACTGAATATCAATACATCGATAAAGAGAGCACACTGACCACTCAGCTGAAGTCATTGACCATTCAGCTATTAACAGAAATACAAGCATGGGAAATAAGCTATGCATTGATTGCGCCCATACCCGGAAAAGTTACATTCACTAATTATTGGATTGAGAACCAAAATATCATTTCAGGTGATATCGCATTTAGTGTTATTCCTTCATCCAACAATAAATTGATTGGAAAAGCCCTGCTTCCTGCCGAACGATCAGGAAAGGTAAAAGTAGGTCAGAAGGTAAATATTAGATTCAGCAATTACCCGGATAACGAATTCGGTCTGGTAAAAGGAAAGATACAAAATATCTCTCTCATTTCGGTCAAGGTAGAGGCTAAAAATCATTATGTAGTTGAAATCGATTTGCCGGATGGGCTAACGACTACTTATGACAAAGTACTGCCTTTCGTCTCGGGAATGGAAGGTCAGGCAGATATCATCACAAATGATCTGTCTCTGCTGGAACGTATATTATTACCTATGAAGAAAATATTAAATGAAAGCTTATGAATAAACACGAAGTATTACAACGTACCGCCAGGTATTTAATGCTACACAGTAGCTTTACTAGCAATATCGGGCTGTTTGAAGGTAAAATGGGAATTATTTTATTTTTCATGAATTATTCCAGATATACGAAGTGCAAAAGATATGAAAAATTTGCGGGAGAACTCATTGATGAAATTTATGCAGAAATACACATCGACTGTTCCCCTAATTTCGGGAATGGATTGGCTGGCATTGGCTGGGGAATGGAATATTTAATTAGAAACCATTTCGTAAAAGCAGATCCGGACGAAGTGCTGAAGGCATTGGATAACCAAATTTTAGAGAGAGATGTCAGGAGAGTGAAGGACTTTTCGATGGAAAATGGATTGAAAGGAATTGCAACCTATGTAATTAGTCGTTGTGCAGGCAGAGAGTACTCATGTATTTTCGAAGATATATCATTGATTTAGCACAAGCTCTACAAGCAAGCACTCCAGATGATAAAGAAAGTTTTCGTCTCGCCGGTATTCTACAGGATATTATCAATAAGAATGAAACATCCAACGAAACGGATTTTCTGGACAGATTTATAGCTAAAATTCGTATAAAAGATCCCCTCAATTTTATTGTAGGAAGAAATTTAGGAATCAGAGGAGGTCATGCAGGAATAGGACTTAAAATGATGCAGGAGGAAAATTTATGACGAAAAAGAAAGTTTATATATTCAACAGTAGTTCGCGTGCTGCCGTATATGGGATTGGAACGTATATTGCACAACTGACCGATTGTCTGAAAGAGGAAGAGATTGAATTTGGCCTCATCTATATTCATGTAGAAGGGGAGGAAGTGACGGTAACAGAACAAGAAGGATATCAATTAATCTCTATTCCGAGTACGAGTTACAGTAATCCCCAAGGTCGTGAGTATTATGCACGAAACATTGCTTATTTGCTAAAAGAATTCATTCCTGTAGAGAAAGGCGTTGAATATATCTTCCATCTGAATTTTATGGGTAATCCGGCATTAGTTAGCAACCTAAAAAAAATGTTTAGATGCAAAGTCATATTAGTCGCGCATTATTCCAATTGGAGTTTTACTTTGTTGGGAGATAATCTCAAGCTCAAGCGGATTCTCGCAAAAAGGCCTAAAAAACGCGATTATAGCGAGCAGAGCATTGTCAAAGACGTGAAAGAAAATGCTAAAATGATTGCCCAATGTGATAAGTTTGTTTGCATTGCACGTCATTCTATGGACTCATTTACAAGTATCTGCCGGATAGATGCAAAGAAAACCGTATTAATAAACAACGCACTAAAGGATTGCTATATACCTGTAGATGAAGAGCACAAACGAATCCTTAGACATAAATATTACATTCAGGAAGGAATCCCTCTACTGATTTTTGCCGGGCGTCTGGATGAAGTGAAAGGTATCGCTTTTCTTATTCAGGCATTCAGGAAAGTGCTGGAAACATATACTAATGCCAGATTACTGATAGCAGGCGATGGAAGTTTTAATCGATGGCTGAAAGAAGCCAAAGATATCTGGTCACAAATAATTTTTACCGGAAGAATAGAGAAGGAAGTTCTATATGAACTTTATCATATAGCAGATATAGGGATTATGAGTTCTCTCCATGAGGAGTTTGGATTCGTTGCTATTGAAATGATGATGAATCAACTACCTGTTATTGTATCAGATACAGGAGGTTTATCCGAGATTGTAGAAGATGGCATTTCAGGATTGAAAGTACCTGTTATGAATGATAGTAAACAACAGGTTATTGACGTTGATGCATTGTCTGCTAAAATGATACAACTGATTGAGCACCCCGACTTTGCAAAGATTCTAGCAGAAAACGCTCGAAGCAGGTTTCTGGAAAAATATGATCTGACTATTTTCCGAGAAAAGATGTTGAATCTTTACAGGGAAGTTTGACTCTCGCAGCCGACTATATGTCGGTGATATATAAAAAGCAATCTCTTTTATGACTTTACCGATGATATTTAGTTGATGTTTTCACAATTACCGCACTGTGTGTGCATTATTGACAACTAATTATGTATTAGTATTTATCAATTAAATCATCTATTTTATTGCTGAAAAGATATTGACAAATATTAAGAAGTGAGAAATGAAAGATATTGTATTGCGACAGTTTTTCTTATTATTAATCTTTTAAAACTAATTAAAGATGAAAAATTTAAAAAGTTTGAATTTACATCGTCTTGGTCAGGCCGAGATGACAAGAAAGGAAATGAATGCTTTGACAGGTGGTGATGGCACTTATGGTCCTTATGATTTACCTGAAGTTTACATTTGTGGTTGTACATGCAGTTGTCCTTCCGCTACTTGTGGATGCAAATACGAAGGTTCACAACAAGGTCCTGATGATACGTATTATGGAGGTTCTAGTACAACTGATAATAATAGTGCGAATCAAGGCGGTTCTAAAACTAGCACGCATGACTCAAATGAAAGAAATGCTATTAGCAAGTGATAAGCCAACAAGCCACTTGATTATTAATGAATCAATAAATTAGAGCACATTTTTTTAACTCTCTCTACAATATTGTAGAGAGAGTTATCTTGTCTCTTATTAATCATTTTATGAACCCATTTAAAAGAAGGTCTTAAATTCATACCTTCTCAGAGGTATTCATATGGTAATAATTACTTTATCCTTAAATTTTATTATATAAAGTATCATGAAATATCCAATTATTATAACATGTATATTAGCATTTATAGGCTGTTCTACCAAATCTACAACAAACTGTTCTAATGAGCCTACAAATAAAGCCCTTGCGGTTCTTGACATTACGAAGCGTCCTGAAAAGCAAATTGCTCTTGAGAATATCATCGAAAATATAGAATATATCCCATTAGAAACGAATGATAGTATTTTAGTTGATGGGAAACCAAATGTTGTTTCAGACCGTTATATTATTTATTATAATGCAAACGGTCAAATTAATATTTTCACCCGCAAAGGAAAAAGTCTATATTCTTTCAACCGTAGAGGAGGAAGTCAGGAAGAGTATAGTCATATACATAACATCATTCTAGATGAAGAAAAAAATGAATTATATATTCAAGATATTTTCACAAGTAAGATTTTTGTTTATTCGATCGATGGGAAATTTAAACGTAGGTTAGTCTTACCTCGAATGTTTATTCCTGAATGTTTAATGAATTATGATAAAGATTATCTTTTTTGTTATAATTGTTATTTTGAGGATAAAACAGAAAATATGCCAAAGGAAAATATGAATCAAGAAAATATCAAAAACAGAGATAATCCTTATTTCTTTATTTCAAAACAGACAGGAAAAGTGACCCCTTTCAATTATACCATACCAAATAGAATGGGGAATCAAGCCTATACAATAAAAAATGGGGAGATTACAATGACTCACGAAATAAGCATATTTCCTTTAGCGCAAAACACTCATAATATTATGATCACAGAATTTGCAGATGACACTCTTTATTCTTTAAAAGATGGAAAATTATCACCAATAATGATAAAAAAGCCATCTGCACATAAGATGAATCCCCCAATGTTGGTAGGAGTTGATATATTCACTGATAGATACATTTTCATGATGGCATATAAAAAGGAATTCGTTGAAGAATTCCCAATAGGTACTTGTATAATTTACGACATAAAATCCAACAATTTCTATCGGCTTGGTACACGTCTTCCTATATCCTTCCCTATGAAAGGCAATAAGACTACTTTACCTCATAATACAGGTATTGTTTTTAGAAGCGCTGAAAGAATACTTAAAGATTATGAAACTGGCAAATTAGAGGGAGAATTAAAAGAAATTGCCTCAAAGCTAAAAGAAGATGACAATCCTATATTAATGTTAGTTAAAATCAAAGAATAAGACAATGGATAAATTTAGAAGAATATCCCTGATGGATATAGAATATAATTTAATGAACTTAAATCAGTTGATCTTTGAAGTAACGGATGCCTGTAATTTACGTTGTAAATACTGTGGATACGCAGATTTATATGAAGGTTACGATCAAAGAGAAAATTTGAAATTTCCTTTTCACAAAGCAAAACTAATCATTGATTATCTTTATGAATATTGGAAAAAACAGTATTGCGCTGACGTGAATAAGCCGATCTCAATAGGATTTTATGGTGGAGAGCCATTGCTAAATGTGCCCTTTATCCAACAGGTTATTGATTATCTGGAGAGTTTAAATCCTATAGGTAAAAAATTTCATTATAATATGACTACTAATGCAATGCTACTCGATAAATACATGGATTTTTTGGTTGAAAAAGAATTCCGTTTATTGATTAGTTTAGATGGAGACGAAAAAGGTCAAAGTTATCGCATAGATGCAAAAGGTCAGAATTCATTCAATAAAGTTTTTACTAATATACAGTTATTGCGTTCTAAGTATCCTGCATATTTCGATCATTTGGTGATGTTTAATTCTGTTCTACATAATCGAAATGGAGTGGAATCGGCTTATCGTTTCATTAAAGATGAGTTTGGAAAAGAACCTGCAATTTCACCATTAAACAACTCAGGTATTCGCAAGGATAAAGTGAAAGAGTTTTATCAAACTTATCAGAATATGTCTGAGAGCATAAAAAAAGCAACTAATTGCGAAGCTTTAAAAAAAGAATTATTTATTAAAGAGCCAGAAACTAGTGCACTTCTTAATTACATTCACTACATGACAGGAAACGTATTTGACAATTGCAATGATTTAATACTAGGCAGAACAGGTATTCCAAACCCACCATCCGGTACTTGCCCTCCCTTTTCAAAAAAAATGTTTATTACTGTAAAAGGGCGTATTCTTCAATGTGAAAAAATAAATCATGAATTTGCATTAGGACAGATTACTGATAAAAAAGTGGAGCTAGATCTGGAGCAAGCAGCCCAACAACATAATGAATATATATTCCAATATATCAATCAATGCAAGACTTGTGGAGTTAAGCAGATGTGTATGCAATGTGTATACCAAATAGACGATATACATGATAAAACCTCCAAATGTAACAGTTATTGCTCGACTAAGCAACATGAAAAGCATAAAGAATATTGCTTAGACTATTTGGACAAACATCCAGAGCTTTATAACAAAATTTTAAAAAACGTTGTAGTAAGATGATAATAATATGAAAAAATATTGGTTGATTTTATACCCGGATACTTTCTTATGGGTAAAGCAAGATAGAGGATGTATCTATAATGCAAAAAATTACAAGAAGATCTATTTTGAGAACAAGAGAGAACTGTCTAATTTGACTAAGTCTTTACTCGATATTGATCAATTATATCGAATTGATTTGTCAAAAGAACTTCTACAAAAGCCACAGATCAAGAAATGGGTAGATGAAATTATCTCCTCGGAAAGCGGTCAGTTGGTTTTAGATGACGGCATAAATAAAAGACCGGTATCAATGAAACCTGAGCTCAAAGTGCAGGATGACGTAAAATATTACGAATGGGAACATAAACGTGGTATTGATGGTCATATTATAGATAACCTTCACAAAATAATTATCCACATCAATGGAAGTTATTATGGAAATATTGCTTATACCAAACAAACAATATACCACCCGGTCCAAACAAGTTCGGTACTCCATCATGGAATTATTTCATCATTTGTTAAGAATGCCCGTTCATGTAGTTATCTGAGAGAAATGGCATTAGTGGGGATATAGCATCATACCCTAACTTTAAAGGATTATTATCAGACATTCTGGATTTTGGATTTAGAAGAATATCAGTCTATTGTCTGGATAATGATTTCTTAAAATACATAGAAACGAATCAGGATTGGGAGAATAAGGCGATTTCATATACAGTACTTGTATCCGATTATTCAGTGATAAAAAAATTAATGAAAGTCATTAAGCAGTTACCTCCAGTTTCTTTTATATTTCTTATCCGCTCGGAAGAAGAATATGAGAATGCAAACTCTTGTATAGAAAAGAACGAACTATCCAAAGTAGAAATAGTACCTATATATACCGAAGAGAATTTATCTTTCTTTGAAAACAATCTATATATAGATTCAGAAAGTATTTCGGGAATCGAACTATCTAAACGCCAGGTTTTCATCCAACAAAAGCTAAATATTTTCTCGTTTGGCAACTTAATCGTTTTACCCGATGGGAAAATATACGCAAATTTGAATGATCCTTCCATCGGAACAGTCAATGATACACCGCATAGCGTTGTTTATCATGAATTAACTGAAGGAAAATCATGGCTCAAAATCCGTAATCAGGAACCTTGCAGTAATTGCGTTTATCAATGGCTTTGTCCCTCACCCTCCAATTATGAAGCAGTGATAGGAAAACCCAATTTATGTTTTATGAAAAATACATCAATTTAGTTATTGCCGAAGAATTAAAGGTAGCTTTGGGAAAAGCAATGCGGTTATTTTCTTAATATACATGAGAGGTATACTTAAGAAAACAACCGCTTGTTTTTATTATTGCTTGTTTGTTAATCTATTACAAATCTCAGTCTACATATAACAGACATATCAAAATTCATACTATATTTAACAAAAATGCAACCTTGAACTGAAACACAAATAAAAATATTATGAATTACATCCCCCTAACAATTTACTTAATATAGCCCAGATAGTTGAACCATTTAATCATGAATTTCTTTCATTAGATGATATTTATGACCAAGTTCTTAAATAATACCATATTTAAAATCAAGCTATGGATTGAATAAAATCAAGCGGTCAATTATAACAAATGATACGGTCCGTTTAAACTATGAGAAGTTTGTTTTTGTTTATTCAAATGTTTTTTCAATCATTGGGGTGTTTGAAAAAAACATTGAAATCTTTTTTCTGGCATATTACCCGTTTTTCCAGCAAATGAAAATATGTTTGCTTCATGTCATATTTACTTATACCACCCTATCAATCAGCAACATATAATGAAGAAACATTTTAGTTACTACCATGCCTTATTTAACAGCATTTTTTAATAGAAACCAAACATAGAAATGTCACCATAAAAGATGCTTCATCATAATCTACTAGATCATAGCCAGTTACTTAAAAATATGACTATGAAGGAAAGTGATTCTACATACTAAAACATCTCCCTATAAGGCTATCTTTGATAGATTAAAAGCCAAAGATGGCGTTTTTTCCAGATACTCCAAGTTACTCATCGCTAATTATAGGTATAGTTTCGTAGTGAATAATTTCGTACAGATGGGACAAGAGGAAAGAAAAAAAAGAATCGACTTCATAGGCGTATTCCGAAAGTTTTACCGTATCTTTGTGGTATCAAAAGCCGAAATCGAGAAAAGCCCATACGGCCCTAAACAACAAATAAAATCGACCGTATGAAGTTCTATCAATTATTCAGCATGATATGCTGCCTCATCTTCGGCAGCTGCGCACTAAACATTGAAGATGAAGCAAAGGAAGAAAAGGGAAATGATGATTCTGTAAATCAACTTGCCTGGTTAGGAGAAACCGACAAATTTACAATTACCTCAAAAGAGGGAGTACGACTGGATGATCCACAAGAAGCTGCCGGAACAGCTTATCTCGCTTTTCCTTCTTCAACGGTAAGAAACACCCGTTGGGAGTTCGGGGCGAAACTAACTTTTAATCCTTCTGCTAATAATTATGCCCGCTTTTATCTTACCTCTTCAACAGCTACTTTATCCAATACCCTAAATGGTTATTATCTCCAAATTGGAGGAGTTAAAGATAATGTCGCCCTTTATCGTCAGAATGAGAATAAATCTGTATTACTCGCTTCAGGAAGAGAATTAATGAAAGGAAACAACTCTCCTAAACTGTATATCAAAGTAGAATGTGACGACAATGGTTACTGGACTTTCTGGACGCGACTGGAATCAGAAAATGAATATACGAAAGAAAAACAGATAAGAGATACAAGTTTCCAAAGTTCTGAATATTGTGGTATATACTGTGTTTATACCAAAAGTCGTTGCAACGGATTTACATTTCATCACATTCAACTCTCAGGTGATGTGGAAACGACCACTGATCCGAACGGATCGGAAGAGGTTCCCGACAATCCGGATACTTCCGATGAACCGGATACCCCGGAAGATCCTGATATACCTAGTTATCCGGAAAATGTGAGAAATCTGTTAGTATTCAATGAGGTCATGTATGACAACGCAACAGATGGTGCAGAATATATAGAGCTTTACAATCCTTCGGATCAGATGGTTTCTATTCCACCATTCAAATTATTAAGGTATGTTGCTGATGAATCCGGTGCGACACAAACCACTACAACAGCGATGTTAGAGCCATCTGACGGTAGTCAAGTCATAAACGTTCCGTCTCATGGATACGTTTGTTTCACCAAATCGGTAAGTACTTTGATTAAAAAGCATAAAGTAAGTGGGGAAACAATGATAGAAACAACGAAGTTTCCACGAATAAACAATGAAGGAGGTTATCTTGCCATAGTCACCAATGAAGAACAGCCCCGACTTATTGATAAATGCGGCTATTCCGACCAGATACATGCCGACAAGAAAAGGAAACAAGGTGTATCCCTGGAGAAAAAATCACCGGAGCTAGCTTCTGCTTTCAGCAAGAACTGGACCTCCTCAAAAAATGCAACCGGCGGCACCCCCGGAATAAAAAACGCTCAAGAATAAGTGTATCTATGAGATTTTATCTACTTTTGTAGGAAAGAAATGAAAAATAACACAAAATGAGTCCGATTGCCGTAACCATCACCATCATTGCCTATTTTGCATTATTGTTCACCGTTTCATACATTGCGGGACGGAAAACAGACAACGAAGGATTCTTTGTAGGCAACCGAAAGTCCAGTTGGTATGTAGTAGCTTTTGCTATGATAGGTTCTACTATTTCCGGAGTGACTTTTGTATCTGTGCCGGGTATGGTAGGGAGCAGTTGCTTTTCCTATCTCCAAATGGTACTTGGATTTATTGTCGGACAGTTCATCATTGCGTTTATACTCGTCCCTCTGTTCTATCGAATGAATTTGGTGTCCATCTACGAATATCTGGAAAATCGGTTTGGAACTTCATCATACCGGACAGGGGCTTGGTTCTTTTTTATCTCTAAAATGTTGGGGGCAGCCGTCCGCCTTTTCTTGGTATGCCTTACCCTTCAATTGCTTGTATTCGAACCTTTCCATCTTCCGTTTATCCTGAATGTAGCCGTTACCGTAGCTTTGGTTTGGCTTTATACCTTCCGCGGAGGAGTGAAATCGCTGATCTGGACAGATTCTCTGAAAACTTTTTGCCTGGTTGTTTCGGTTGTGCTGTGTATTTATTATATCGCTTCGGATTTGAAACTTAATTTCGGAGGATTAGTAAATACGATCTCAGATAGTGATCTTTCACGTATATTCTTTTTTGACGATATCAACGACAAACGATATTTCTTCAAACAATTTTTGGCAGGAGTCTTCACTGTTATCGCAATGAATGGTTTAGATCAGGATATGATGCAACGCAATCTGAGTTGCAAAAACTTCCGGGATTCTCAAAAAAACATGATCACCAGCAGTATCTCACAATTCTTTGTCATCTTACTTTTTCTGATGTTAGGTGTATTACTTTATACATTCGTTGCACAGCAAGGACTTACTGCTCCGTCAAAGAGTGATGAGCTCTTTCCTATGATAGCAACCAGTAGTTATTTCCCCGATATCGTCGGTATTTTGTTTATTATAGGATTAGTCTCATCCGCCTATTCCGCTGCCGGATCAGCATTAACAGCTCTGACTACCTCTTTTACAGTAGACATATTGCACGCAAAAAGGAAAGAAGAAGTAACTTTGAGCAAACTTCGTAAACGGGTTCACATCAGCATGGCAGTTGTAATGGGTATAGTCATATTTGTATTCGGTTTGCTTAATAATACCAGTGTTATCGACGCTGTATATACTTTAGCCAGCTATACATACGGACCGATTCTCGGTCTGTTTGCTTTTGGTATTTTCACCAAGAAACAGATAAACGATAAATATATTCCATTCGTAGCCATTCTTTCTCCCATACTTTGCTACATTCTTCAAAGTAATTCGGAAGCATGGTTCAATGGATATCAAATCAGTTACGAGCTACTGATACTTAACGCATTCTTTACTTTTTTAGGACTTTGTCTGCTCATCATAAGAAAAGATAAGCATGTAGTATCTGCTACCCGTAGCATAAAATAACAAATAAGAAATGAAAGCAATAATCAACTGTTTTCTTCCTTTTAGCAGGCTAAAAGAAAGTATGCAAACAGTAAAAGAATTACGTGCATCAGAGTTAGTGAACAAAATTTATTTAATGGCACCGGAAATTACCAATGTCTGTATTCCGGGCTGTGAACTGATCTCTGTCAATAACTTCCTATCTACACAAGCAATGAAAGCCATTGCAGCACATTCCGATGTTCCATACGCCTTATTATATACTAAGCCCACAGAATTGAAACTCGGGCAATTTGCTCTTGAACGAATGGTGCAAGTTATGGAAATGACTCAGGCAGGTATGACTTATGCCGATCATTTTCAGCAGATAGATGGGGCTCGGAAAACAGCTCCTGTCATTGATTATCAATTAGGTAGTTTGCGTGATGATTTTGATTTCGGTTCGGTATTATTGTTTCAATCCGATGTTTTCAGAAAAGCGGTAAAGAGCTTTAAAGAGAACTACCAATATGCAGGTTTATATGATCTGCGACTCAAGATTTCTCAGAAAAACAAGTTGGAACATATCAACGAATATCTATATACAGAAATAGAAGATGATCATCGGAAAAGTGGAGAGAAACAATTTGACTATGTTAATCCGAAAAATCGGGAAGTACAGATTGAAATGGAAAAAGTATGCACCAATCATCTGAAAGTTATTGGCGGATATCTGGCTCCCAATTTTCAGCCCATTAATTTTTCATCTTCTACTTTCGATATTGAGGCTTCCGTCATTATTCCCGTACGTAACCGCATCCGTACTATCAAAGATGCAGTTCGTTCCGCTTTGTGCCAACAAACATCTTTTCCGTTCAATGTAATCGTTATCGACAATCATTCTACAGACGGAACTACCGAAGTTCTTCGTGAACTCAGTGCAGACAAACGACTGATCCATGTAATTCCTGAAAAAGAAGATCTTGGGATCGGAGGTTGTTGGAATGTAGGTGTTCATCACGAAAAATGCGGTAAGTTTTCCATTCAGCTCGATAGCGATGACGTGTATAAAGACGAACATACGCTACAAATCATGGTAGACGCATTTTATCAACAGAACTGCGCTATGGTGATTGGTACCTATATGATGACGGACTTTAATATGAATGAAATTGCACCCGGTATCATAGACCACAAAGAATGGACACCCGAAAACGGACGAAATAATGCATTACGCATCAATGGTCTTGGAGCTCCCCGCGCATTCTTCACTCCATTACTTCGTGAAATCAATGTTCCAAACACGAGCTATGGCGAAGACTATGCTCTCGGACTAAGAATTTCACGAGATTATCAGATAGGACGAGTATATGATGTAGTCTATCTGTGCCGCCGTTGGGAAGGAAATTCGGATGCGGCACTTCCTATTGAAAAAGTCAATCAGAATAATTTCTATAAAGACCGTCTACGTAGCTGGGAATTGCAAAAGAGAATTCTGCAACTAAAAGGGATTCAGAATCTGTCCGAAGAGATAGAACAACTGTTTACAGAACAAATTCACTCTTGGGAACTAGCTAAGGAGAATTATCACACACTCAGAGGTTATCGCAGACAATCTAAATCAATCAAACAGTACAAAGAGGGCTGGTGGATATACGTGGATGTATTCCCCAATCCCAAACGAATTCTCTCCACAGCTGCTCAAACAGACGCCTCTTCTATTCAGGCTCGCCCTTGTTTTCTTTGCCAGGGAAATCGACCGACAGAACAAAAGGCTGTTAATTATAAGAATTATCAGATACTAGTCAATCCTTATCCTATATTCAAAGAGCACCTAACAATAGCTGCAATTAATCATACACCTCAATCTATCACCACCCGCTTTGAAGATTTAATAGAACTGACAGAAAACCTGAAAGAATATCTATTAATGTATAATGGTCCGGAATGTGGAGCCTCTGCCCCTGATCATGCTCATTTCCAAGCGGCTGCTAAAGGAGAAAATCTATCAGCTTTGATATGGAACGACTGGCATGTCAGCGAGTTATTTGCAACTGACAGCAAAGCTCTGTCTTATACTGACGACCCGGTCAGTGCTCTTTACCTCAAAACAAAAAACAAAAAGGAGATGTCTCTCCTATTCAAAGTCATCTATGATATCCTTGCCACTGAGAATAAAGGCAAGGAGCCCCTGATGAACATCCTCGCTTGGTATGGACTGAAAAAAAATAAAGACTTCTATCGTGACTATAAAGAAGAAATACATGACCTGACGTTTCGTTATAACTGTATCCTCTTTTTACGTAGCAAACACCGACCGGACTGTTACTATGCAGAAGGAGATGAACAAATACTTATCAGCCCAGCTATTGCCGAAATGTGCGGAATATTCCCGATTGCACGCGAAGAAGATATTCCTAAATTAACTCCGGAAAAGATACATTCTATCTGCCGCGAAGTTTCTATGCCTAAAGAAGAGTTGGAACAAGTTATCAACCGTATTCAAACAGCTTTATGAAAGAACCTCTAATAACAGTCGGAATCCTTTCCGGAAAAGAGATTGAATTCTCTTTTCCGGAAACATTTGTTTCCTCTGATAAAATAGAATCCGCAGGAGATCAAAAGGCTGTCTATAAAGAAGGAAAAATATATTGGGAGGGGAATCTGTATGATGAAATTTCTTTTTCACCACAACTTTCTAATTCTGCATTCTTTGAATTGAAAAATGTCACTATTGGCATCAACTTCCACTGGGAACGTAAAGAGCCTCAGCGCTTCAAAGGAACATTAAAGCTAATTATAGAAGAGAAGAAACTCACTGCTATTAACATTATCCCTATAGAAGATTACCTGACAAGTGTTATTTCATCCGAAATGAGCGCAACCGCTTCTTTAGAATTACTAAAAGCACATGCTGTAATCTCCAGAAGTTGGTTACTTAACAAAATCGAAGAACGGGAAAATGAAAAACTAAGAATGAAGAATGAAAAGTTAAAAGTAAGAAATGATAAGGTGTTCCAGATGAAAACTGACAGCGCAGCCCATTCTTCATACCCCATTCCTCATTCTTCATTTATCAAGTGGTACGACCACGAAGCACACACTCATTTTGACGTTTGTGCTGATGATCATTGCCAACGTTATCAAGGAATTACACGTACTTCTACTTCCGAAGTTACCGAAGCTGTTTTTTCTACGCGAGGAGAAGTGCTTATGTTCGAAAATCACATTTGTGATGCTCGGTTTTCTAAATGTTGCGGCGGAGTCTAGAGGAGTTTCAAAATTGTTGGGAGAATGTGAAACATCCCTATCTGGTTGGTAAACGCGATGATACAACAGCAAACGAACTTCCCGATCTGACCATAAAATCGGAAGCAGATCAATGGATTCGTACCTCTCCTACCGCTTTCTGTAATACACAAGACAGGAAAATATTGAATCAGGTACTCAACAATTACGATCAGGAAACTACTGACTTTTATCGTTGGAAAGTAACTTATACACAACAAGAGCTTTCTCAATTGATACATAACCGTTCAGGAATAGATTTTGGAAAAATCATAGATTTAATTCCAATAGAACGAGGAACCTCCGGACGTATCGTAAAGCTAAAAATAGTAGGGACTTTACGTACCCTTATCATAGGAAAAGAGTTGGAAATACGCCGTACACTCTCTTCCTCTCACCTCTATAGTTCTGCTTTTATCATTGACAAAGAAGGGGAAGAAGAAATTCCTTCCCTTTTTATTCTTACCGGAGCCGGTTGGGGGCATGGAGTCGGACTTTGCCAGATCGGTGCAGCCGTTATGGGAGAACAAGGATACACATATAATGAAATACTATCCCACTACTATCCAGGAAGTACTATTAAGAAAAAATACTAATAAAACAACATCACCCTGATGACAACAAGAAATAAAAATCTCTGGAGCTGGATTCCCACTCTCTATTTTGCAGAAGGGCTCCCCAATGTGGCAGTGATAACTATCGCTGTCATCATGTATAAACGTCTGGGATTATCAAACACAGATATTGCGCTCTATACCTCCTGGTTATATCTGCCTTGGATCATCAAACCACTGTGGAGCCCTTTTGTCGATCTGATAAAAACAAAGCGTGCCTGGATTATCGCTATGCAGAGCTTTATTGGTGCCGGATTTGCCGGAATTGCTTTCTTTATTCCGACAGCACATTATGTACAGTTCACCCTTGCCTTTTTCTGGTTATTGGCATTCAGTTCCGCTACCCATGATATTGCAGCAGACGGATTCTATATGCTTGGGCTTACCAACAAAGAACAATCCTATTTTGTCGGCATTCGAAATATGTTTTATCGCTTTGCCAATATTTTCGGCCAAGGTATACTTGTCATGCTGGCAGGTTGGTTAGAAACATCTCAAGGCAATACCCCTTTGGCATGGAGTATTATCTTCTATCTGATGGCAGGACTTTTCCTCGCTCTGACTCTTTATCATCGGTTAGTTCTTCCGCATCCTGAGGCAGACGTAAAACGTGAAGGATTAACACCCAGAAAATTACTGGAAGACTTCTTTAAAACATTCTTCTCTTTCTTCCGAAAAAAGAATCTACCTCTGATGTTTTTCTTCCTCCTCACCTATCGGTTGGGAGAATCACAACTAGCAAAAATAGCCTCCCCTTTCTTACTCGACAAAGCTGATTTGGGAGGATTAGCTCTTTCCACCGGAAAAGTCGGCATGATTTATGGAACAATAGGGGTAGTAGCTCTATTAGTTGGGGGCATTATTAGTGGCTTCCTCGTTTCACGTGACGGTCTAAAAAAATGGATATTACCCATGGCACTGGCAATCAACTTGCCGGACCTGCTTTATGTATGGATGGCAGCTACCACTCCCAGCAGTCCCCTGTTCATATCAATTTGTGTAGCCATTGAACAGTTAGGCTATGGATTCGGTTTTACAGCTTATATGCTTTATTTAATATACATTGCTGACGGAGAACATAAGACAGCACATTATGCCATTGGAACCGGTTTCATGGCACTTGGTATGATGATCCCGGGTATGCCTGCCGGATGGATACAAGAGCATATTGGTTATACTTATTTTTTTATCTGGGTTTGTATTTGTACCATTCCGGGGATTATCGCTGCATGGATGATTCGCAAACGCTTGGATGAATCATTCGGTAGAAAAGTATAAATGAAGTTATATTCTATCTAAAAAGAAAATATGATATGATACTAATAGCAGACAGTGGTTCTACTAAAACCGACTGGTGTGTTGCACTCAACGGCACGCCCATTCAACGAATAGGAACAAAAGGATTGAATCCTTTCTTCCAAACGGAAGAAGATATTCAACGTGAACTAACCGCCACCCTTCTACCCCAATTACCAGAAGGGAAGTTAGACGCCGTTTACTTTTACGGAGCCGGTTGTACACCTGAGAAAGCTCCTATCATCCGTCGTGCAATCGCTGACAGTCTACCCGCCATTGGGAATATTAAAATAAACTCGGACATGCTAGCTGCTGCCCATAGTTTATGTGGACATGAAGCCGGGATTGTTTGTATTCTGGGGACAGGGTCCAACTCCTGTTTCTATAATGGCGAAGAAATCGTGGATAATGTATCTCCTCTGGGATTTATTCTGGGAGATGAAGGAAGCGGTGCCGTTTTAGGTAAACTGTTAGTTGGCGATATCTTAAAAAATCAATTACCTCCTGCACTAAAAGAGGTTTTCCTGAAGCAGTTTAATTTAACTAGTCCAGAAATTATAGATCGTGTCTACCGCCAACCCTTTCCTAATCGTTTTCTTGCCAGCCTATCCCCATTCCTGGCACAACATATTGAAGAACCTGCTATTCATTCATTAGTACTCAACAGCTTTCTCGCTTTCCTTCGCAGAAATGTAATGCAGTATGATTATAAATATTATCCGGTACACTTTATCGGCTCTATTGCATATTACTATAAAGAGGTTTTGCAAGAGGCTATGCAACAAACAGATTTAAAATTAGGGAAAATACTCCAAAGTCCAATGGAAGGATTAATTCAATACCACCGATAATGTCTCTTCACTTGTAATACGTTTAAAATAAGATAGAGTAATTATGTTAATCACAGAACAATCATCACTTTATAACGACTTGGAGAAAAAATCCGTCCGGGAGATATTGGAAGATATCAATCGGGAAGACCAAAAAGTTGCACTTGCAGTACAACAAACTATTCCTCAAATAGAAAAGCTTGTCAATCAGATTGTCCCTCGAATGAAACAAGGAGGGCGTATCTTCTATCTGGGAGCCGGAACTAGCGGACGTTTGGGAGTGCTCGACGCTTCCGAAATTCCTCCGACATTCGGTATGCCTCCTAGTTGGGTAATCGGATTAATTGCCGGAGGTGATTCCGCTCTACGAAATCCAGTGGAAGGTGCAGAAGATGATACGGATCAAGGATGGAAAAAACTCACAGAGCATCATATCAATGATAAAGATATAGTAATTGGTATTGCTGCATCTGGTACCACTCCTTACGTAATTGGTGCTTTACGAGAAGCTCGTAAAAATGGTATTCTGACTGGATGTATTACCAGTAATCCGGACTCTCCTATGGCCGCTGAATCAGATGTAGCTATCGAAATGATCGTCGGTCCGGAATATGTGACAGGAAGTTCCCGCATGAAATCTGGTACAGGACAGAAAATGATTCTGAATATGATTAGTACCTCCGTCATGATTCAACTTGGGAGAGTAAAGGGGAACAAGATGGTAAATATGCAACTCAGCAACCATAAACTAGTGGAAAGGGGAACTCGAATGATTATGGAAGAGTTAGGTTTGAATCACGAAGAAGCCCAGGAACTATTGTTATTACATGGGTCGGTGAAGAAAGCAATTGGAGCTTATCGAATTCGTTAACTACATTATTAAAATGCCACAATACATTCCAGAACATACTTCAAACTTTTAATAGAATGAAGCTTCCTAAAGTATCCAAAAAAAAAGGTTATATTGAGCAAACAAAGCCTTTTATGAGAAAATATAGTTTACAATCATCTTTTATATAAAGGATACAAGGTTAAAGTAGGTTATTATGGAGACCAAGAAATAGACTTTATTGCAGAAAAGAATAGTAATTACAGAAGATACTTTCAGTGGAAATAGTTACAAAGGTATAAGATATCTTCCAATCCGGCAATTCTGAATGGAATAAAAGAATAACGGCCTGTCTCTTTTCGAGAAGCAGGCCGTTATTCTTTTATAATCTTCGTATATTCTATTCTTCATCCACTGCTGCTGGATAATCAGTATCAAGCAACTGTAAGTCAAAGATCAATGCAGAATAACCTAAAATCTCTACCTGACCTTTAGAATCGCCCGTACTTCCATACGCATATTGCCAAGGAATGTAAATTTCCCAACGATCACCTACAACCATATGTTGAAGTGCTTCCTGCCAACCGGAAATAACACTTCCCAATTCAAAACTTGAAGCCTTTGTTTCTCCTTCATTGGCATTCGACTCATTCAGATTCGGATTATCCCCCGAAAAGCCATCAAAACGTTCACGAAGGATATTCATACCCTTATAATAAGTAGTAACCGTTGAAGCACTTGTAGGTCTCCGTCCTATCATATCCTGATTCAGTTTATTTGTTGTGACAGGTGTTTTTACTTTGTAATAAATAAATCTTCCTGGATCTATGTACATGCTGAATCGCTCTAATCCACCTCTATTCGGAAGCGTTTCATAAACGTTCTCCAATGAGTCTATAAAAGCCTCATTTCGTGCACGCCAATTATCATAACGACCAACCTCCTCAGTTTCTTCGCAAGAAACAAAGGCCAAAGCCAACAAAATTAAAGAGAATAAATAGATTTTTTTACTCATTCGTCAAAGGTTTATTGTAAAGTTTTCAATAGAGAAGTGATGCTTACTCTGTCTGCAATAATATTGTTTAGTTCAGAGATAGCCACACGCTCTTGCTGCATTGTATCGCGATTACGCAATGTCACGCAATTGTCTTCTAATGTCTGGTGATCGACAGTCACACAGTAAGGAGTACCGATCGCATCCTGACGACGGTAACGTTTACCGATACTGTCTTTCTCATCGTATTGACAATGGAAGTGGAATTTCAAATCATCAATAATCTCACGAGCTTTCTCAGGCAGCCCATCTTTCTTTACCAACGGCATAACAGCCAGTTTAACCGGAGCCAACGCAGCAGGTAATTTCAGTACAACACGACTTTCACCGTTTTCCAATTGTTCTTCGCAATAAGCTGCACTCATGATACTCAGGAACATACGATCTACACCAATAGAAGTTTCAATCACATACGGAGTATAAGATTCATTCAATTCCGGATCAAAATACTTAATACTCTTTCCTGAGAATTTCTCATGTTGAGACAAGTCAAAGTTAGTACGGGAGTGAATCCCTTCCACTTCTTTGAAACCAAAAGGCATTAAGAATTCAATATCAGTTGCAGCATTTGCATAGTGAGCCAGTTTATCATGATCATGATAACGATAGTGATCATCACCGAATCCCAGAGCCTTATGCCATCTCAGACGGATTTCTTTCCATTTCTTGAACCAGTCAAGTTCTGTTCCCGGTTTTACAAAGAACTGCATCTCCATCTGTTCAAACTCACGCATGCGGAAAATGAACTGACGGGCAACAATTTCATTACGGAAAGCCTTACCAATCTGAGCAATACCGAAAGGAACCTTCATACGACCTGTTTTCTGTACATTCAGGTAGTTCACGAAAATCCCCTGTGCAGTCTCAGGACGAAGATAAATCTTCATAGCACCATCCGAAGTAGATCCCATATCAGTAGAAAACATCAGGTTGAATTGACGAACCTCTGTCCAATTTTTTGTTCCGGAGATCGGACACACAATTTCTTCATCCAGAATAATCTGACGAAGCTCTTCAAAATCATTATCATTCAATGCCTTGGAGAAACGTGCATGTAATGCGTCACGTTTTGCCTGATGTTCCAATACACGCCCGTTAGTAGAACGGAATTGAGCCTCATCAAAAGCATCACCGAATTTCTTTGCAGCCTTAGCTACTTCTTTATTGATCTTATCATCGTATTTAGCCAACTGATCCTCAACCAATACGTCAGCACGATAACGTTTTTTAGAATCTTTATTGTCAATCAAAGGGTCATTGAATGCATCAACGTGTCCGGAAGCCTTCCAGATAGTTGGGTGCATAAAGATGGCAGAGTCAATACCAACGATGTTTTCGTGCAACAGTACCATGCTGTCCCACCAATATTTCTTTATGTTGTTCTTCAATTCAACGCCCATCTGACCGTAGTCATATACAGCGCCTAGTCCGTCGTAGATATCGCTCGAAGGAAATACAAAACCATATTCCTTGCAGTGCGATACAAGTTTCTTAAAAACGTCTTCTTGTGCCATTTCTTATATCTATCTATTAATTTGAGTTTGCTTTTTTACTAAAAAGTGCCACAAAGATAGGTATTTATCTCATAAATAAGACAGCTAGGGTATTAATTTATCTTATTCGTGAACATCTTCAAAGGATTTCTCATATATTTGTAGTTCGAAATACGACAATTAGAAAGTAACCGTTACATGTTAGAAGTCCAAAGTACATATTATGAAAACGAATCGATGTTTCATGGATTTATGAATCACATCATGGGAACCCGGCTCGACATCTTACTCATTCATCCTGACTCAACATTAGCAGATAAGTTATGGTCAGCTATTGTAGAAGAGCTGAAATGTTTGGAGAAGATGCTTGATCGTTTCAACCCTCAAAGTGAAGTGGCTCTTCTAAACAAACATCTTTCAGTGAATAAAACCCCAATAAGCACAGAGCTATGGACCATGTTACAGCTTTGCCGCCAATATTACGAACAAACACTTCACTTGTTCGATATAACTCTAAAAGACTTCTCACAGGTAAATTTCCATAGCAACTGTTTTATTTCTTCCAATCGACCGGATTTATCATTCGACTTTGGAGGATTTGCCAAGGGATATGCGCTAAAAAAAATCAGGAAGATGATCGTTTGCGCAAACGTTAAGAATGCGTTTGTCAATTTTGGCAACAGTTCCATTATGGGCATCGGGCATCATCCTTACGGAAAATGCTGGAAAGTTAGTTTTCTCAATCCATACAACCAAATTCCGTTAAATGAATTTGATCTCAATGATACAACATTATCTACCTCGGGAAATACCGGGCAATACACCGGACATATTATCAATCCACTCACTGGTGTCTATGACGAACAACGGAAAGCCAGTACCATAGTTTCCGAAGATCCTCTAGACGCCGAAGTACTTAGCACAGTCTGGATGATTGCCAATGAACAACAACGGGAACAAATCAACACGAATTTCAAGAATATAAAAGGAATAATATATACATTATAAACAATGAAGAACAATACAGAAAAAGGTGTAGACCTTAGTCTCAGACAATTCATTAAAAGTCTGGGATACATTGCTGGAGGAAGTGCATTATTGGCGAGTACTCCTTGGCTCACTTCTTGCACACCAGAAAAGCTAAAAGAAATCAGCAGTGAAAAAGCGCGGGTAGCTGTTATCGGTACAGGATCCAGAGGACAATACCACCTTCACAACCTCAAAGAGATCCCCCATGCACAGGTAGTTGCTATCTGTGACAATTATCCTCCCAATCTGAAAGCTGCACAGGAATTATTCCCGAATGCAAAAACTTATACGGACTACAAGAAATTGCTGGAATCTAAAGATATTGACGGAGTTATCATCGCTACTCCGCTTAATTGGCATGCATGTATTACATTGGATGCTCTTTCCGCCGGCAAACATGTATTTTGCGAAAAAGCAATGGCACGTACTCTAGAAGAATGTAAAACGGTGTACGATACTTATCAGAATACCAACCAAGTGCTTTACTTTTGTATGCAACGTATGTATGATGAGAAATATATCAAGGCAATGCAAATGATTCATTCCGGACTCATCGGAGAGGTAGTAGGAATGCGATGCCATTGGTTCCGTAATGCAGATTGGAGACGTCCTGTTCCTTCACCAGAGTTGGAACGTAAAATTAACTGGCGACTTTATAAGGAAAGTTCCGGCGGTTTGATGACCGAACTGGGTAGTCATCAATTGGAAGTCTGCAACTGGGCAATACATAAAATGCCAACACACATCATGGGTATGGGCGACATCGTTTACTGGAAAGACGGCCGGGAAGTTTATGATAGTGTAAATGTGACTTATCGGTATTCCAACGGAGCAAAGATTGCTTACGAGTCATTGATCTCTAACAAATTCAATGGAATGGAAGAACAAATTCTGGGACATAAAGGAACGATGGATTTGTCAAAAGGACTTTATTATCTGGAAGAAGACCATTCCATCACCGGTATCCGCCAATTAATCGATCAGGTAAAGGATAAAGTATTTGCCGCTATCCCTACAGCCGGTCCTAGCTGGCGCCCCGAAACCAAGATGGAATATACACCGCACTTTGTAATCGATGGAGGTAGCAACGTCAGCAACGGTTTGAGTATGGTTGGATTCGAAAAGGACGGATCAGATACTATTCTTTCTTCTTTCTGTCAATCATGCATCACCGGAGAAAAAGCGAAGGATGTTGTAGAAGAAGCTTATTGTTCTTCAGTACTTTGCTTACTGGGTAACCAGTCTATGGAAGAAGAACGTTGCATTGTTTTCCCGGATGAATATAAAATACCATACATGAAATTTTAAGCCATGAAAGATATCGTCATAACTTCAAAAAAAATCAAGAGAGAAAGAAATATCTATATATTGTGCTTTGTCCTTGCGTTCATTATTAACATTATAGCTATCATTGTTTATACACGTCCATGGGTCGAAATGTTCTCCCAGATAGGCTATGTATTTGTTATCAGCCTTTTCATCTATTTTATATTGTGGGTTCCAAGATTGCTTTTCATAGGTGGAAAAAGTCTTTTTAAAAAGAAGGCACACGCTCATACAAATAGACATTATTAATATAAAATAAAATCCTGATATGAGTTATCTATTAGAGAACCTATATCAGGGTTTTATTCTTGTTTCTTCAATTATTCATTTGAAAGGAATACGCACACATTTTATCTTTTCACCTCTCCTCTAAAATCAGAACACGCCACGAAATAGAATTGAAATAAATTATTTCATAAAAACATTTTTCACAGCTTCTAAATAGCCGTAGCCATACACGTTACAAGGCATCAAATAGCTTGTTTCCGTCCATTCGTTCCAACTATTAATTGTAATGAGAGGAGCTTGCCAGGGATGATTATCTACAAAATCACGTGCTTTTCTCAAAGCTTTCTCAAAATTCTCCGGTGTATTATTTCTCATTACCGCACTATGTCCAGTACGCGGACTATTATCCCATCCTACACTGACATGAGGATAATATTTACAATCGAATATGGAATCAATACGATACCATTCTTTTTCTGCTCGATCCACTATATTAGGGTATTCATCATCCACATTCGTAAAGTGTACAAATTGATAATGAGTAGCACTTGTAAAGCCGAGTATTTTCACAAATTCATTTTCAGGACTGGTGGTTTTCCCCGCATCAAATCCACTATAGTTCAAATTAACTCCCCACATTGTTATTTGGAGTTCCAATCCAGGAAAACCTGCTTTCTTTATCTCTTGTTTAAACCAGTTTAAAGCATCGGTAGTTTCTTTGATTCCACCTAATCCTGTAATCAACTGAGGGATATCATAGATCATAAATACCGGTTTTCCATCAATCTTATAATATTGAGGATGCTTGAAATATTTTTCGATATTACGTTTACAAATCTTCTCAAACTCCTGTCGATCTACTTTCCCTGTCCAGATGACGTTGTTTTCATTAATACGTGCTAAACGCGTATCCCACAAATTTAGTACATCGTGGTTGGCCCACATCAGATAGAATTTCATCTTAGAAACGTTATCAGCCTTTAGAAAACCATTATCCAAGGTTGTCTCCATGAAGGGGCGTCCATCATACCAATACCAGTCAAAAATAAAGACATTTACTCCATGATTGGCAGCTGCTTCAATTTCCATAGACATTACTGTCGGATCTGCTTCATTAATATATCCCCATAAAGGTTTTCGATTCCAATAATGGTTAGGATAACGGTTCTGGATAGTCATTACAGTTTCCCATTCTCCAATGCCCATTGGCCAGAAAGGGCGTAAGCGAGGATCGTCCGACGCATAAGCAGGGTATAAAAAAGCTGCGACATCATATTTTCGTCGTACCTCTTTTTTTTTGCGCTTCTGAAGAAAAAAGAATTCCGAATAGGAATAATAGTAATAAAATGTGTTTCATAAAAATATTAGTTGTTGATGTTTACAAAATTCAACTATAAAAATACACAAGACAAGTTTTACTTGGATGTAAAACTGTGAAATCTTCCATCAGCCCATAGTCAACCAGATTATAATCACGCCCAGCCGCTTGTTTCTCTATTCCGTTCCAATGCTATGCCCCAGATTTACTTATCACAATTATTATGAGGAGCAAATAATTAGCAAAAATAGCAGATAGTTAATGACATAGACCTGTTAATAATGATTTTTTTCATTTCTAAAATGACATTTAAAAGTAAAAAAACTGCAGGAATCTCAGTTTATCATACAATTCTTCCTCGTTATCAGCTTTTAACATAATGAATCTCTTCTTTTCATCATTAAAATCTCTTTTATTTTTTGTATTTTTGCGAACGTATGCGTTAAAATGAAGTATATACAGCAATTTATGAGTGACGAAATTAACGAAATAACAGAAGGACATTCAGACTATAAGCCGGCTGACGGGCGAGACGAAAACGTAAAACATCAACTCACAGGTATGTACCAGAACTGGTTTCTGGACTATGCTTCGTATGTGATTCTGGAACGTGCAGTGCCTCATATTAATGATGGTTTAAAACCTGTGCAGCGTCGTATTCTGCATTCAATGAAACGTCTGGACGACGGACGGTATAACAAAGTAGCCAACATAGTGGGACACACCATGCAGTTTCACCCTCATGGTGACGCTTCAATTGGAGACGCCTTGGTACAATTAGGACAAAAAGACCTACTTATTGACTGTCAGGGTAACTGGGGTAACATTCTCACCGGTGATGGTGCAGCAGCCCCACGTTATATCGAAGCGCGTCTTTCTAAATTTGCACTCGACGTTGTTTTCAATCCCAAAACTACGGAATGGAAACTGTCTTATGATGGACGAAACAAAGAACCAGTCACACTTCCTGTCAAATTTCCATTATTGCTGGCTCAAGGTGTAGAAGGTATTGCTGTTGGACTTTCATCAAAGATATTACCACACAACTTCAACGAGCTTTGCGACGCTTCTATCAGTTATTTACGTAATGAACCTTTTCAAATCTATCCCGATTTTCAAACAGGGGGTTCAATAGACGTAGCCAAATATAATGATGGCGAACGAGGTGGTGTCGTAAAGGTACGTTCCAAAATCAATAAAATAGACAATAAGACTTTAGCCATCACGGAAATCCCTTATGGTAAGACAACCTCTTCTGTAATCGATTCTATTCTGAAAGCAGTAGATAAAGGGAAAATCAAAATACGTAAAGTGGATGATAATACGGCTGCCAATGTGGAAATTCTGGTTCACCTGGCTCCCGGTACCTCTTCAGATAAAACTATCGATGCTTTATATGCCTTTACCGATTGCGAAGTAAGCATTTCACCGAACTGCTGTGTGATTGATGACAGTAAACCCCACTTCCTCACTGTTAGTAAAGTGTTGAAAAAATCAGCAGACAACACATTAGACTTGCTGAAACAGGAACTAGAAATCAAGAAAAACGAAATATTGGAAGCCCTCCATTTCGCTTCTCTCGAAAAGATATTTATTGAAGAACGGATTTATAAAGATAAAGAGTTCGAACAATCCAAAGATATGGACGCTGCTTGTAAACATATTGACAAACGACTGACTCCTTTCTATCCAAAGTTTATCCGTGAAGTGACGAAAGATGATATTCTCAAACTGATGGAAATCAAAATGGGACGTATCTTGAAGTTCAACTCGGATAAAGCCGACGAACTGATTGTCAAAATGAGAGAAGAGATCGCTACGATAGACCATCATCTAGCAAATATCATAGAATATACTATTGACTGGTATCAGATGCTAAAAGAAAAATACGGCAAAAACTTCCCACGTCATACAGAACTTCGAAACTTCGACACTATCGAAGCGGCTAAGGTTGTGGAAGCTAACGAAAAGCTCTATATTAACCGCGAAGAAGGATTTATTGGTACTTCTTTAAAGAAAGACGAATTCGTTGCCTGTTGCTCGGATATTGATGATGTGATTATATTCTTTCGTGATGGAAAATATATTGTAACCCCGGTAGCAGACAAGAAGTTCGTGGGTAAAAATGTACTTTATGTTAATGTCTTTAAGAAGAACGACAAACGCACTATTTACAATGTGGCCTATCGGGACGGCAAAGAAGGGACCACTTACGTTAAACGTTTCGCTGTTACTTCTGTGGTACGCGATCGTGAGTATGACGTCACTCAAGGCACACCGGACTCACGCATCACATATTTCAGTGCTAACCCGAACGGAGAAGCAGAAATTATAAAAGTGACTCTAAAACCGAATCCACGTGTACGACGTATTATTTTCGAACATGACTTTAGTGAAACTGGTATTAAAGGTCGTCAGGCACGAGGCGTCATCCTAACTCGCCTTCCAATCCATAAGATAACACTGAAACAGAAGGGGGGATCTACTTTAGGAGGACGAAAAGTATGGTTTGACCGTGACATACTCCGTCTCAACTATGATGGCAGGGGTGAGTATTTGGGAGAATTCCAAAGTGATGATACGATTCTGGTTGTATTAAACAATGGCGAATTCTATACTACTAACTTTGACCTAAGCAACCACTACGAAGATAATGTGAGCATTGTTGAGAAGTTTGACTCCAATAAAGTATGGACTGCAGCACTATATGATGCCGACCAGCAGAACTATCCTTATCTGAAACGTTTCTGTTTTGAAGGTACCAATCGTAAACAGAATTATCTGGGAGACAACAAGAACAACCGCCTCATCCTGCTTACGGATGAATATTACCCAAGACTGGAAGTAGTCTTTGGTGGACACGACAGTTTCCGTGACCCGCTGATTATAGATGCAGAAGAATTTATTGCAGTGAAAGGTTTCAAGGCAAAAGGAAAACGAATTTCAACGTTTGGTATCGAAACGATCAATGAACTCGATCCGCTTCGTTTTCCCGAACCGTTGCAGGAAGAGCAGAAGGAGACGGAAGAGGAAGTGGAAAATCTAGATCCGGACAGCGATAAAAGTGAAGGAGATATCATTGATGAGATTACAGGGCAGATGAAATTATTTTAGAACCTCCCTTTCATCCCCTTTCTTTTGGAAAGGGAATAAAGATAGAACAGAATGATAGAATTCAGAAAAAGTATTATAGTATTAATCACATTGATGGTCCATGTTCTCCCTAGCTTGGGACAGAATAATGAAAGTTCAGGAGAAGGTTTTTCCGATCCTACCCGTTATGTGACACGTTCTACAATGTATGGTGTTGGTTTCACTAATGTGTTCGATACCTATCTCTCGCCTCAGGAATACAAAGGAATTGACTTTCGCATTTCCCGTGAAACAATGCGAATGACAAAACTATTCGACGGAAATGTCTCTGTACAAAATTTCTTTCAGGCCGATTTAGGATACACTCACAATCGTGCAGACAATAATAATGCTTTTTCCGGATTAGTGAATTGGAATTACGGACTTCACTACCAGTTCCGGTTAACAGACAACTTCAAACTATTGGCAGGTGGGTTATTTGATCTCAACGGTGGATTTGTTTATAACCTCCGCAACGGTAATAATCCAGCTTCTGCACGTGCATACGTTAATCTAGATGCTTCAGGTATGGCTATTTGGCATTTAAAAATTAAACGTTATCCGATAGTGTTGCGTTATCAAGTCAATTTGCCAGTCATCGGTCTGATGTTCTCACCGCATTACGGACAATCATATTATGAGATTTTCTCATTGGGAAATGCAAGTGGTGTGGTACGTTTTACTTCTATTCATAATCAGCCATCTCTTCGTCAGATGCTTTCTGTCGATTTACCTATAGGAGATACCAAAATGCGTTTTAGTTATTTAGCTGATTTGCAACAGTCTAATGTAAACAAAATCAAGACGCATACCTACTCTCACGTGTTCATGGTAGGATTTGTAAAGAACTTATTCCGTGTTTCTAACAAACAGGCTATGTCCCTGCCACCTGCTGTACAAGCTTACTAAAACTGTAATGAAGGAAATTAGAATGAAAAATAAAATTATATATATATTCCGGTTACTCTGTTGCATCCCTTTGCTGTCCGGATGCATTGGAGAAGATAATTATGCCGACGATCCTGTTGGTAACTTCGAACAACTGTGGAAAATCATCGACCAACAATACTGCTTTCTGGAAGAGAAAGGAATTGATTGGGACGCAGTACATCAAGAATACCGGAAATATATTGTACCGGAAATGACTAATGAGGATTTATTCGACAAACTAAGCGAAATGCTGTTCATCCTGAAAGATGGACATGTAAACCTCTCCTCTGCCAGCCGAACTTCCTATTATGACGCGTGGTATGAAGGATTTCCTTGGAATTACCGGAAGGATATTCTTTATCAGACTTACCTGGGCAGTGCAAGTTCAGGATATCGTACCTCCGCCGGAATGAAATATAAAATATTCGATAACAATATCGGCTATATCCGATACGAAAGTTTCAGTTCCGGAGTAGGAAATGGTAACTTGGATGAAATCCTTGTTTATCTATCTACTTGTAATGGGCTAATTATCGATGTACGTGATAACGGAGGAGGAAACCTGACTTATTCCGAACGCATCGCCGCACGCTTTACTAATGAAAAAGTATTGACCGGATTTATCCAGCATAAAAACGGACCAGGACATTCAGACTTCTCTGATCCTGAGCCAGTCTACCTAGAACCATCCAGCAGTATCCGTTGGCAAAAGAAAGTGGTTATCTTGACTAACCGCCGTTGTTACAGTGCAACTAATGACTTTGTAAACGCAATGCGTAGTATTGAAAATGATAATATTATCCAATTAGGAGATCAGACAGGAGGCGGTTCCGGACTTCCTTTCACTTCCGAGCTACCAAATGGTTGGAGTATCCGTTTCTCTGCCAGCCCACATTTTGATAAAAATATGAAACCGCTGGAGAATGGTATTTTACCGGATATTCCCGTCGATATGACTGAGGAAGACCAACTTAAAGGCAAAGATACACTGATTGAAAAAGCATTTGAAATTTTAAGTGAGTAACTTTATTGCTTAATTATTTGTCAAATCAGAAAATCTTCCTATCTTTGCACCGCTAAACAAAAATGTTACACCTGCGGCTGTGGCGTAATTGGTAGCCGCGCCAGACTTAGGATCTGGTGTCGAGAGACGTGTAGGTTCGAGTCCTATCAGCCGCACAGAATAAACTAAAAAGCCTTCAAGAATATATCTTGAAGGCTTTTTAATTGGTTACACATATATGAAGAAACATCAACTTTGCTGCATCGGGCATATCACATTGGACAAGGTAATTACTCCTCAAAATACAGTCTATATGCCAGGAGGTACTGCTTTTTATTGTTCTAAAGCCATTTCCCATTTCAAGGACTTTAATTATAAATTAGTCACTTCTGTAGGTGCTACAGAAATCAATGTAGTGGAACAGTTACGTGAAACAGGTATTGACACCACGGTCTTACCCTGCAAATATTCTGTTTATTTTGAGAATATTTATGGAGAAAATCCCGATGACCGCAAGCAACGAGTACTAGCAAAAGCAGATCCGTTCACCGTTGAATCAGTAAAAGACATTGATGCGGAAATCTATCACTTAGGATCTTTATTAGCTGATGACTTTTCAGTAGACGTGATCAAAGAATTGTCAAAGAAAGGATTGATAGCTGTAGACTCTCAGGGTTATCTGCGCGAAGTACGTGATACATACGTCTACCCTATAGACTGGACCAATAAGCTAGAAGCTCTGCAATATATCCACTTCCTTAAAGTCAATGAACACGAAATGGAAGTATTAACCGGATTCTCCGATCCCCAAACAGCTGCCCGCCAGCTATATGAATGGGGAGTAAAAGAAGTATTGGTCACTTTGGGAAGTATGGGTTCGCTTATTTTCGACGGTTTCGACTTCCATAGAATCCCTGCCTATAAACCGACACAAGTTGTAGATGCTACAGGATGTGGGGATACTTACACTATCGGATATTTATATCAACGGGTGTTGGGTACAGATATTGTTACAGCCGGACGTTTTGCTGCCGCCATGTCTACATTAAAGATTGAAAAGTCAGGTCCTTTCAGTGGGACGAAAGAAGACGTTATACATTGTATGAATAATGCGGAAAAAATGTTTTGATTGATAGATCAAGATATCCCAATTTATGATCTCATTTTATACGTAAATTATAGTTATGTTTCTAACTAAAGCAAAACTTTGGCTAGAATCCAAGAACTATTTATCTTATAGTCTTGTGTTAAAAACAAGCATTCTCCTCTTTTCCAAAATCTTTTTTGCAATTTGTTTGTTTCCATTAATACTTCGTCCGGAATGGGCAAGAAAGACTTCAACCTAAATAATAACAAATGGAAAAATTTAATGCAATGAGGACTAGACTTTTACAACATCTTCAAAAGAAAACCTACCGGTTAAAGGGCATAATGGCGCTCGCTTACTTGTTGCTGACTTCTGTTTCCGCTTTTGCACAGACCAAAACGGTGACAGGAACAATAACAGATGCAAACAATGAACCGTTGATAGGTGTATCAGTGGTAGTACAAGGTACTTCTACCGGAACCGTCACAAATATGGACGGCGAGTATTCAATTTCTGTGACTCCAGAAGACGTGTTGGTATTCTCATATGTGGGAATGGCTACACAAAGTATCAAAGTAGGTACACAGAGTGTTATTAATGTAACCTTAAAAGAAGATTCTCAGTTATTGGCCGAAACAGTGGTCATCGGATACGGTAGCGCGAAGAAAAGAGACTTGACAGGTTCTATTACCAACATCAAAGGAGACGAAATTGCCAACAAACCGGCAATGAACCCTCTATCTTCTCTTCAAGGTAAAGTAGCCGGTGTTCAAATCGTAAACTCCGGACGAGCAGGTGCCGACCCGGAAATTCGTATTCGTGGTACAAACTCTATTAATGGATACAAACCATTGTATATTGTAGACGGACTGTTCAATGACAATATCAATTTCCTTAATCCGGAAGATATTGAATCTATGGAAATCTTAAAAGACCCTTCTTCATTGGCTATTTTTGGTGTACGCGGAGCAAATGGTGTTATCATCATTACAACTAAAAAAAGCTAAAGAAGGACAGACTCTAGTAAACATCAATACTTCATTTGGCTTCAAAAAAGTAGTAGATAAAATAGACCTTGTAAATGGTCCACAATTCAAAGAACTCTACAGCGAACAACTTTCAAATCAGAAAGATAATCCATTCAACTATTCAGGTTGGGATGCCAATACCGACTGGCAAGATGAGATTTTCCAAAATGCTTTTATCACTAACAATAATATCAGTATTACCGGTGCTTCCGCCAAGCATAGTTTTTATCTAGGTGTGGGTTATTCTCACGAACAAGGTAACATCAAGCATGAGAAATACAGCAAAGTAACAATCAATGCAAGCAATGATTACAAGATTACGGATTATCTGAAAGTTGGTTTCCAATTTAACGGTGCCCGGATGCTTCCGGCAGATTCCAAACAAGTACTAGGTGCACTGCGTGCTACACCTATCGCTCCTGTATATAACAATGAATACGGACTTTATGCTGCTTTACCAGAATTTCAGAAAGCACAGATCAATAACCCGATGGTGGATGTAGATCTAAAAGCTAATACGACCAAAGCAGAGAATTACCGTGCATCAGGAAATATCTATGGTGAAGTGAACTTCCTGAAACACTTTACTTTCAAAGCTATGTTCTCTATGGATTATGGGTCCAACAACGGAAGGACTTACACCCCTATTGTGAAAGTATATGACTCTGCCGTTAGTGGCAATGTAGCTACCTTAGGCACAGGTAAAACTGAAGTCAGCCAGTTCAAAGAGAATGAAACAAAAGTGCAAAGTGATTACTTAGTGACTTATACCAACAGCTTCGATAATGGTAATCATAATTTAACAGCAACTGCCGGTTTTACAACCTACTATAATTCGTTGAGTCGTCTTGACGGAGCACGTAAACAAGGGGTAGGTCTTGTTATTCCAAATGATCCGGATAAATGGTTTGTGAGCATTGGCGATGCAGCCACTGCAACTAACGGAAGTACCCAATGGGAACGGAGTACTGTATCCTTACTGGCACGTCTTATTTACAATTATAAAGGGAAATATCTGTTCAACGGTTCATTCCGTCGTGACGGTTCTTCCGCCTTCTCTTACACTGGTAATGAATGGCAAAACTTCTTCTCTCTAGGAGCTGGTTGGCTTATGAGTGAAGAAGAGTTTATGAAAGATATCACATGGTTGGACATGTTGAAAATCAAAGCATCTTATGGTACTTTAGGAAACCAAAACCTGGATAAAGCTTACCCTGCTGAACCGCTATTGACAAATGCTTATTCGGCTGTATTCGGTAAACCATCCATTATCTATCCCGGATATCAACTAGCCTATCTGCCTAATCCCAATCTCCGTTGGGAAAAAGTAGAAGCATGGGAAGCCGGTTTTGAAACGAATGTACTCCGCAACCGTTTGCATTTTGAAGGAGTATATTATAAGAAGAATACTAAAGACCTTCTTGCAGAAGTTCCCGGTATCTCAGGAACCGTTCCCGGTATCGGTAACTTGGGAGAAATTGAAAATAAAGGTGTGGAAATGGCTATTAGTTGGCGTGATCAGATCGGCGATTGGGGATACTCAGTTAGTGCCAATCTTACCACGATCAAGAATAAAGTGAAAAGCCTTGTCCAAGAAGGATATTCTATCATTGCAGGTGACAAGCAACAAAGCTATACCATGGCAGGTTATCCTATCGGATATTTCTATGGTTACAAGGTGGAAGGTGTTTATCAATCACAGAAAGACATCGATTCTTCTCCTAAAAATACGCTTGCCACAGTTACCCCCGGTGACCTGAAGTTTGCGGATGTAGACGGTAGCGGAGACATCACTCCGGAAGACCGTACTATGATTGGTAATCCTACTCCCGATTTCACTTACGGTTTGTCTCTCGGACTGACTTACAAGAACTGGACATTAGGTGTCGATATGATGGGGCAACACGGTAACGAGATTTTCCGTACTTGGGACAATTATAACTTTGCACAATTCAACTATTTGTCACAGCGTATGGACCGCTGGCATGGTGAAGGTACATCCAACAGCCAACCCTTGTTGAATTCCAAACATTCCATCAATACACTGAATTCAGATTATTATATTGAAGACGGTAGCTTTTTCCGTATCCGTAACGTACAACTTGCTTATGCTTTCGACAAATCATTGTTAGAAAAGATCCGCCTGCAAGCCTTGAAGGTATACGTTAATATACAGAACCTGAAGACATGGAAACATAATACTGGGTATACTCCGGAATTAGGTGGTACAGCAACTGCCTTTGGAGTGGACAATGGAAGCTACCCTATACCTGTAGTTTATACTTTCGGTATCAATTTAACATTCTAGTGGCAAAGTGCCGCTGCCAAGTTCCTATACGGAACATAAGTTTAATTCTTTAAAATTTATAGTTGTATGAAACTAGATAAATATATACTCTCAATCTGTATTGCTACGACTGCATTATTTTTTAGCAGTTGCAGTGATTTTCTGGACCGCAGTCCACAGGGACAGTTCACTGAAGATGACAATCCGAATGCTTTAGTGAACGGTAAAATCTACAATGTCTACACCATGATGCGTAACTATAACATTACTGCCGGTCCTCCCGCATTTGCCATCCACAGCTTCCGTTCTGAAGATGCGGAAAAAGGAAGTATTGCCAGCGATGGTTCCGATGTGGCTGAAATGTATGATGATTTTATCTATACAGCTACCAATGGACTATTGGGAGCTTATTGGGGACAGAATTACGCCATCATTTATCAGTGCAATGATATTCTTGAAGCTATTGCCGCCAAAGAAACAGCCGGACAGACAGAAGCTGAAGATTTGATCAACAAGGGAGAAGCATCTTTCTTCCGCGCTTACTGTTATTTCAATCTGGTACGTGCCTTCGGTGAAGTACCTTTAGTGACTTACAAAATCAACGATGCTTCAGAAGCCAACATTCCGAAAACTACCGCTGAAAAAATCTATGTACAGATTGACAGTGACCTCAAAACAGCAGAAGAGACATTGCCCGAAACCTGGAGTTCTGAATATACCGGACGACTGACTTGGGGAGCAGCCCGTTCTCTTCATGCACGAACTTATATGATGCGTAACGACTGGAACAATATGTACACAGCTTCTACTGATGTCATCAATAAAGGTTTATATAATCTGAATACTCCTTATGACGAGATTTTCACAGATGATGGAGAGAATAGTGGAGGTTCTATATTCGAACTCCAATGTACTGCAACAGCCGCTCTACCTCAAAGTGACATTATCGGTAGCCAATTTGCAGAAGTGCAAGGAGTTCGTGGAGCCGATAAATGGGACCTCGGCTGGGGATGGAATATGGCAACAGAATATATGGCACAAGCCTATGAGCCCAATGATCCTCGTAAGAATGCAACTTTACTTTATTTCCGCAGATCAGATAGTGACCCTATTACTCCGGAAAATACAAATGAACCTTATGGAGAATCTCCGGTTTCCCCAGCCATAGGAGCTTATTTCAATAAGAAAGCATATACCGACCCCGCACTACGTAAGGAATATACCAATAAAGGATTCTGGGTGAATATCCGTTTGATTCGTTACTCTGACGTAGTATTGATGGCAGCAGAAGCAGCTAATGAAAAAGGTATTCCGGGAGAAGCAGTTGACTATCTGGAAATGGTACGAGCACGTGCCAGAGGTAAAGATACCAGTATACTACCTAAGATAACAACGAATGATCAGTCAGAATTGCGTGAGGCTATTCGCCACGAACGTCGCGTAGAACTAGGTATGGAGTTCGACCGTTTTTATGATCTTGTTCGTTGGGGGATCGCCAGCGAAGTGTTGCATGCTGCCGGAAAGGTAAATTACCAGCCTAAGAATGCATTACTTCCTTTACCTCAGACAGAGATTGATAAATCAAAAGGAGTATTAGTACAGAATCCTGACTATGCTCAATAAAAACTAGTTAGAATGATGAACTATAAAAAATTAAGTTTACTTATCCTGCTATTCTCAGCAGGACTCATGAATGTGGCGGCACAAAAGTCGCCACAAGATATGGACCGCTTCATTGATGTCTTAATGAAGAAAATGACACTGGAAGAGAAAATTGGACAATTAAATCTTCCGGTAACAGGCGAGATCACTACAGGGCAAGCCAAAAGTAGTGACATTGCCACTAAAATCAAGAAAGGCGAGGTAGGTGGTCTCTTCAATCTAAAAGGAGTTGACCGTATCATGGATGTACAGAAACAAGCAGTAGAGAACTCCCGTTTGGGTATCCCCTTACTTTTCGGAATGGATGTTATCCATGGATACGAAACCATGTTTCCTATTCCATTAGGCTTATCTTGTACCTGGGATATGACAGCGATTGAAGAATCGGCACGTATTGCCGCTGTCGAGGCAAGTGCAGATGGTATCAACTGGACATTTAGCCCAATGGTAGATATCTCACGTGATCCTCGCTGGGGACGTGTATCCGAAGGTAGCGGTGAAGATCCATTTCTTGGAGCTATGATTGCCGAAGCAATGGTAATGGGTTACCAAGGAAAAAACATGGAACGGAATGATGAAATCATGGCATGTGTAAAACACTTTGCTTTATACGGTGCAAGTGAGGCCGGACGTGACTACAATACGGTGGATATGAGCCGCCAACGGATGTTCAATGACTATATGTTACCTTACGAAGCGGCTGTAGAAGCCGGTGTAGGTAGTGTAATGGCATCATTCAATGAAGTAGATGGTATTCCTGCCACTGCTAATAAATGGTTGATGACCGACATTCTACGTGGTCAATGGGGATTCAATGGTTTTGTTGTTACCGACTATACAGGAATCTCTGAAATGATTGATCATGGAATCGGTGATCTGCAAGAAGTATCCGCACGGGCAATTAACGCCGGAGTAGATATGGATATGGTCAGTGAAGGATTTGTCGGAACACTTAAAAAGTCTGTTCAGGAAGGTAAGGTTTCAATGGAAACATTGAATACAGCCTGTAGACGAATTCTGGAAGCTAAATATAAATTAGGATTGTTTGATAATCCATACAAATACTGTGATCCGAAACGTCCGGCACGCGACATCTTTACGAAAGCACATCGTGATGCAGCTCGTAGAATTGCAGCCGAAAGTTTTGTGCTTTTGAAGAACGATCCTGTACCAGGACGCCCGGGAGTAGCACCGGAACCTTTGCTTCCTTTCAATCCGAAAGGTAACATCGCAGTGATAGGCCCGTTAGCTGATAGCCGGACAAATATGCCAGGCACTTGGAGTGTGGCAGCAGTGTTGGATCGTTGTCCTTCATTAGTGGAAGGTTTGAAAGAGATGACTGTGGGTAAAGCTAACATTCTTTATGCAAAAGGTAGTAACCTGGTCAGTGACGCCGCTTACGAAGAACGTGCTACCATGTTCGGACGCTCTCTAAACCGAGATAACCGTACAGATCAGCAATTGTTGGATGAAGCTTTAAATATAGCTAAACAATCTGATATTGTCATTGCAGCTTTAGGAGAATCTTCGGAGATGAGTGGGGAAAGTAGTAGCCGCACAGACCTGAACATTCCGGACGTGCAACAGAACTTATTGAAAGAATTGGTGAAAACAGGAAAGCCTGTCGTACTGGTATTGTTTACCGGTCGCCCACTCACACTAAACTGGGAACAAGAAAACGTTCCTAGCATTCTGAATGTATGGTTTGGGGGAAGTGAAGCTGCTTATGCAATTGGTGATGCCTTGTTCGGTTATGTTAATCCGGGAGGGAAGCTCACCATGAGTTTCCCTAAGAATGTAGGTCAGATTCCTCTTTATTATGCACATAAGAATACCGGACGTCCTTTAGCCGAGGGTAAATGGTTCGAAAAATTCCGCACTAATTATCTGGATGTAGACAATGAACCGCTTTACCCGTTCGGTTTTGGGCTTTCATATACCACCTTCTCTTATAGTGATGTGGCTTTGAGTCATTCCAGTATTGGTATGACCGGTGAATTGACGGCAACTGTACAAGTAACCAACACAGGAAATTGGCCGGGTTCGGAAGTTGTACAACTTTATATCCGAGATATGGTAGGTAGTTCTACCCGTCCCGTCAAAGAACTGAAAGGTTTTCAGAAAATATTTCTTGAACCGGGAGACGTCAAATATGTCTATTTCAAAATAGCACCGGAAATGTTGAAGTATTATAACTATGACCTGCAATTGGTTGCTGAGCCCGGTGATTTTGAGATTATGATTGGGCCGAACAGCGAGATGTAAAATCAGCCAGGTTCACATTACATGAATGATAATAAAAAAACTGAGTTTGATTAAGTATCTATTAAACTCAGGTTAATATAGCTAATATATAATCTATTGAAGTATGATAAAAAACTATATATACTTGCCACTCCTCTGTTTTCTTTTAGTAGTAGGAGCTTGTAAGAGTAAACCTTCTGGACAGTCTTCCAATAATTCGGAAATCTCCGATGACGCGTTATTGGATACTGTCCAACGGCGTACTTTCCTCTACTTTTGGGACGGAGCAGAACCAAACAGCGGACTTGCTCCTGAACGTTATCATGTAGATGGTGTATATCCTGAAAATGATTCAAACGTAGTTACCTCCGGTGGTAGTGGATTTGGAATTATGGCTATTCTTGCAGGAATTGATCGTGGTTATGTGACTCGAGAAGAAGGTTTATCACGTATGGAACGAATTGTTTCTTTCCTGGAAAAAGCAGATCGCTTTTACGGAGCATATCCGCATTGGTGGTATGGAGATACCGGGAAAGTAAAACCTTTTGGTCAAAAAGACAATGGAGGCGACTTGGTAGAAACAGCTTTCCTGATGCAAGGATTGCTCGCCGTACACCAATATTATGTCAATGGCAATGAGAAAGAAAAAGCATTAGCCAAACGTATCGACCAGATCTGGCGTGAAGTAGATTGGAATTGGTATCGGAAAGGAGGACAAAACGTTCTATATTGGCATTGGAGTCCTACTTATGGTTGGGAAATGGATTTTCCCGTACATGGATATAATGAATGTATGATCATGTATATTCTCGCCGCTGCTTCTCCAACGCATGGAGTACCCGCAACCGTCTACCATGATGGCTGGGCACAAAACGGGGCTATCGTTTCTCCGCATAAAGTAGAAGGTATCGAATTACATCTCCGTTATCAAGGGACAGAAGCAGGACCACTTTTCTGGGCACAATACTCTTTCCTGGGACTTGATCCTGTAGGATTAAAGGACGAATATTGTCCTAGCTATTTCGATGAAATGCGTAATCTGACATTAGTCAATCGTGCTTACTGTATCCGCAATCCAAAACATTACAAAGGTTTCGGACCGGATTGTTGGGGGCTAACAGCCAGTTATTCTGTAGACGGATATGCGGCTCATTCTCCCAATGAACAAGACGACAAAGGAGTCATCTCTCCTACTGCCGCACTCTCATCTATCGTCTATACACCCGAATATTCGATGCAAGTGATGCGCCACCTATATAAGATGGGAGATAAAGTCTTTGGTCCATTCGGTTTCTATGATGCTTTCAGTGAAACAGATAATTGGTATCCGAAACGTTATCTTGCTATTGACCAAGGTCCTATTGCCGTCATGATAGAAAATTACCGGACAGGATTATTGTGGAAACTCTTTATGAGCCATCCTGACGTACAAGCAGGATTGACTAAATTAGGTTTCAATACGATCTCCAATCAGACCCCAAAAGAAAAATAGAACAGCTAAGGGGAGGGCTTATTGCCCTTCTCCTTGCGTTTGAATGGTTTCTCCTCCACCTTCTTTCACAACATCACTATGAATACTCCGGCTCGCTTTTTTCACACTCGCTTTCAGGTCACCGATCCGGTAACTAATACTAAATCCCAAATAGCGACTCGGATATTTACTGGAACTCTTCGAAATAAAGTTGATACCTTCCATATAATTCATTTGAATAATAAGAACATAACGGTAAGAGTTTAGCATAAGTTTTCTTGGAGAAAATAAAATGGTTATTTATTGTCACTTGTCACTTTTTAGTCTAGAATACTGCTAAAGGAATGAGCCTTGATGAAAGGGTTAATAATGAGCTGAAATATATAATATAGCACAAATGGAACATTATAAACATCAACCTTTCAATAACTTCCTTGCTAATGTGATGTCGGTTGTAGTTAGAAGATTTTTTCAAAGACACTAAGTGATCTTTTCAAATTATACGACATTTACAAGCCATTCCAAGCCTTAACAGAATAAGTAGCTTCTACGACATTCTCTAATTTATCATTTAAATTCGGAAAGAAGTCAATTCCTGTTTTTTCTTCCAACTCATCTATGGAAATTGCATAGTCTGCCAAATTCTGTGACTTAGGCGTAGTAGTATGTTCCAACCAAAATGCAATAGCTTTGAAAGAGCTACTTTTTTTAAACAACAATGCTACAAAATAATATTTAGGCACAGGTTTACTGTGATTATTATCAATGTAACTTAATACGTGTTCTTCTTTATCTATAGTTCCTCCTTTCACAACATACAAAGTATCTTGTGCTGTACAACTTCTCCCCCATGTCTGTACCTTAGCTTCCAGTTTTAACCATAAACCCGAATTAAATCCATTGCGTTGAGGAGTCATATTAGTGTAATAAAATGTATCATCATTTGCTTCACGTGAATATAAACGGTCGGCAGAAGCACAAATGTGCCCACGATCATATCCCTTTACGCCGAAATCCGAACGGGTACGTTGATAATCTTGTGCAACTAATGGATCCGATTCAAATGGATCATCCCCTGTTTTACGATTCACATTCTGTTGCATTGTCTGATTGTCGAATCGGAATGCTATCCAACGGGCATGCTTCTTATTTTTGTCATACTCCATACTGAAAGTTGTTACTTTCTTACCATTAAAAGTATTAGAATGAGTAACAAACATATCATTTGCTCCATTACGCAATGCTGGGAGTTCGACAATACCGGTCGCAAAATCTGTTGAGTCACTAGCATTCTCATCCTCATCTTTACTACAGGATACAAAACTTAAGCATAAAAAACCTAACCAAATATAGAAATTACACTTCATTCCAATATTCATAATATATTAATCTTGTTTGAGTATATAGTTTTAAATAAGCAGCAGTTGTTTAATCTGCAGGAAATGCAAAGATAAGTATAATCCGCCTTAGAGTTCAAGCTTTTATTTTATTTTCAGTCATCTTCACGTTTTCTCTTATCTACTCACGCTATATCAATTTGTTATGGAGATATCTTTTTTCTTCCTATAAGTATAGATATTTATAAATGTCTTTTAGAGCAGTTACTATATTTTCACAAAAAAGAAAGGGAACAGCAAGCTGCCCCCCCTTTCTTATTATTTATCAACCGTAGCATTAATTGACATTAATACCAAAGATAATTGCACGTTTATCAGCTGCCTCCTCAGCAGTATTAAATTTGATGGTAGAAGTAGCCGTTATTCCCGTTAATGTGAATTCATAATAATCAGAATCAGCAGGGGTAATCGTAAATGGAGAATTACTCGTAGCTCCAATATTTCCTGCTAGATCAATTTGTTTGGTTGCTTCTCCTCCTTCAAAAGTTCCACCATTTTCAATGGTAACCTTTAGAATCCCAGACTTTCCCTTCCAGCCGACAGCATAAAAAGCCAATTTAGTTTTGGCAGCTCCTAATACAGGTGAACTCCAAACGCCTGCTAACTTCGTTGTTCCAAGTTTCACAATAGGATATTCCGTCTCTTCGGTTCCAATCTTAACAATACCTCCGTAAGCTGCATCAGATGAATTACTCCAGTCCTTTGCAGGTAATGTGATATTACTTGTATAAACAGGACCTGTCGGTTCAGGATCACTGCCACCTTCTAAAAATTCAAAGTCTGTAATAGTCTTCATACCAGGAGCGCCAAATGCATATTTAAGAGTTCCAAGGATAACAACTTCCTTCCCTAGATTATCAGGATTATCCACTAAGTTCAAAGCAGGTTTAGCAGTCGGGCTATCTTTACCAAAACCAATTACCATACATTTTGTATAATCAGTTTCTTCTTTAGAAGCTGCTATGAGAATAGCAGAATTACGAATATCATCCAATCCAAAAACAACATCTTCAGGAGCATCTACAGTATTTGCATCATTACCATTCTTTACTCCGCCAACAATATAGCCTTTAACCCACGCAATAGCAGTACCATTAGTAGAAGTCAATGTCAATGCTTTCGTTACATCATACGGATTATCTTTAGAGTTATCTGTAACAGGAGGTTCCGGATCTACAATTTCTTCACCTTTACCATGTGCTACAACAAAATTCTGTACTTCCCATGTACTACCTGTCACTTCGGTACTAGTATACTTCAATGCAATTGTTACACTACTTTGCCCTATAAACTCAGCAGGAATACCAACATTACCTGAGCTTACAAAAGTAAAACTGTTACCTGATGCCATTACAATTGGAAGATTAGTCCATGTAGCCTGTGACACATTTCCCGTATAATCTTTACTAATCATCAACTGATGATAATCTTTAATCGTAGCAGCATCTGCATAGTTGATGGCATGTTTGAATGTTATATAAGCTTCTGTTTCCTGTGACAAATTAATAGTAGGAGCCACCAGCCAAGTCTCAGATGGGAATTTACCTTCGGCTGACCCACCTTTAATCATTGCAGAGCTATAATCATTTATCCAACTCAGAGTTCCTGATACTGAAACACTTGTAAATCCACCTAAAGACGATTTGAATGATTCGTTAATATAAGCATCTGTCGGTCCTTCACTACTACCGTCACCAATTTCCACATCACCTGTTGAAGTATGTAAAACAGCAGCTGTTATATCAATTAAACCTGTAACTCCGCAGTACTTACTGGCATAGTTACCTTTAATTTTAACAGACATGCCTAAATTACCATTATTATCTTTAACATTCAACTTATCACGCAAATCCCCTGCCGGTAACTTCACTGCAATAATCTTGGCTGTACTTGTTTCACTGGTAGTTGCCGCAATCACAATATTAGTATTCACATTAAAGTTAGAGGTTACAAATTCATTACCTGCAAAAACAGGTTCTCCACTTGCATCTACTCCATCATATTTATTGTTCATACAACCGACAATATATCCTTCTACCCAAATATCCGTACCACTTTTCTTGATAAGATAACTAGTTACGTCATAAGGATTATTTTTAGAGCCATCGCCCACCAATTCAGAATCATCACCTCCTTCTTTTATATCATAAGGTGCAGGGACATCACTACATCCACTAAATGTGATCACTGCAAGCAGCGTCAAGAATAAAGCATTTAGAATCTTTTTCATAATTGTCTATTGTTAGTTTATTAATTATTTTGTTTGATATCAGCACTGGTACGAATAAGCAATTGCCAATTATTGTTATAGCGAGTCAATATACCAGTTACATCAGTATTTCCTTCCGGAAGCACATCTTTCGAGAAATTTGCATAAATACTAGTATGAGCTACTGCCTTACATGCTGTACCATCTGCAAAATTGATACTACGCTCTACAAAACTCAAAGTAGGACTTGCAATATCCGATTCCGGTGCAAAAGCCACCTTACCATTTGCTTCAGGGAACTTCACATTTTTCAGTGTTACCAATAACGGAGCACGCTTCATATCTATAGCCGCCAATTCCGTTGCATTAGAAATCTCAAGCGGTTTCAACTCTTCATAAAACATTTGCGGCTTATTAATGATACGCACTCTTTGCTTCCACTCATACTCCGGCATACGACCTACCTTACCTTCATAAGTAGTACCTATCTGAGCTAATTTACGATAACTACCAATCTGCAAACCTTCGCAATTGATAACCACTTTCTGACCTACCGGACAAGCTGCATAAAGTCCTGTATTGTTCACACCTACAATAATAGCTCCCGTTTCGTCAGCTACGACCAATTGCTTGTAGATATTTCCACTTTCATCATCTCCTACAATCACACCTTCAATACGTGTTTTGCCTTCCATGGTGGTATAAGTATCCGAACTAGTATCTATAAATCCATCATATTTCTCTTTCAAGTTGGCTATTGAAATAGTACGTCCAGGCTCGATCGAGTTATTACCAAACGCATTGCCTGTAACCGGAGTATCAAAGTCATTCATGCACGAAGTAAAACTTGAAGCGCATATCAACATTCCAACACATCCTATAGATAATATTTTCTTCATATTCATTTTTCTTTATTTATTAATTGGGCTGATAACACATTTAGAATCTGTAGCCGATATTCATGAATGCATTGATGGCCGGCGCATAATAATATTTAGAGTTCTTAGAGAACATATAAGTACGCATAGAACCATCATCATAAGTATCGTCACGATTTTGTTCATAACCACCTGTACGCATATTAGTATTATTCAGAACATTATTCACGCTAAGATTAAGACTGATGCTTTTGCCATTTCTCAAACGAATATACTTTCCAATAGAAGCATCAAGCATGAAACCACCTTTTAGTTTTTCTTGTGAAGGAACTGTTACACCTACCAAATTGCCGTTAGCGTCTACTGAACCATCATTATCACGAGTCAATACACTCTCCAAACGACGATAAGCAGAGAAATCCAGATAGATACGATCATAGTAATTACCAGACAGGTTAAAGAACCAACCTTTAATATTGTAATCCAGACTTAAGCTATAAGCTGAAAGTGGAGTCCCGTTAGCACGCATACCTTTTGCATATACCCGGTCGGGATTAGATTCGCTCTCACTTTCATAAGTACGTGTAGCAACCGGATTGTTCATATATTCAGCTTCCGACCATGTACCGATAGCTGTCAAAGACAAATTGCTAGTCAAACGGAAAGTAGCAGCAGCCTCCACACCCCAATGTTCTTTCTTTATACCGTTCATTGACAAATAAGTAAAGCGAGATTCATTGTCATTATAAAAAGCTTCCAATTCTACCTGATTCTGGAAACGGGTATAATATCCTGTAATACGTCCCATCACAACAGGAGTATTAAAATTATAAGTGAAATCACCACCATACACTCGTTCAGTCTTCAAGTCATTTACAAAATCGTTCTTGATACGTGGAGCAACAAATGAGTTATATGCCAATGGAGCACGATCTTCATAACCAGCGTTCAATGTAAATGAATGGTTACCATTAAGGAAGTAAGTCAAACCAGCTTTTACACCACCTTCCAGGAATTTAGCAGTACCACTGCTCCCCAAAGATTTCAACGGAGCACGACCGTTACGCATCAAACCTTCACGAAACATCTGTGTAGAACCGATTTTACCGGAAGCAAAGTAGTTGAATGAACCGCTTTTGCCCTGATAACGCAACCAGGCGCTTTGTTTGTTCACAAAGATATTGTAGTTATAACCAAACTTATCACCTTCCCCGATACGACGATTCGGATGATCCAAATCATTCTGGATAATGCTAGAGTTTTCACCATAGTCACGCACTGAGAACTTATCGATATCAGTGTACAACACGCCACCCAGCAAATCTTTCATTTTCTTGAAATGCATTCCTTTTGTCGTATTCACAGCAATACCGGCTGTATAACTGCTATGATCATTGATGGTGTGATTAAATACAGAATTGAAATTAAATGCTAATTGGTCATTATGACGTTCTTCTACATAATACAAAGTTTCCTTATCCAATGCATTTGCTTGTTGATTAGAGAAATACATCAAATCCCAGTCAAGCTGACGATACGCCTTATTATGCTTCCATAAGTCAGTTACTTCATTAAACTGCTCTAACTGTTCAGGTGTAGGAACATCATTATAAACATTGAATATTGAGCTAGGCAATTTCTTATAATAATCAGGACGTGGGTCAGAAGCATTTCCATTCCATCCCAATGCACTGGTTCCATAACTACTATATTTAAATCCTGCACTTGTCACCAATTTCATGTCTTCTTTAATTTTGAAATCCCATGTTGCAACAGCAGAAGGCTCGAAAGAATTTACCACGCGTGCATTACGTTTCTTTCCGTTCTGATATCCCCAGTTAGGATTATAATAGTGACTATTAGCTAAATAATAAGCTTCTTCTGTAGATGCCCCTTGTTGTCCACGTTCCGTAGGAGCTCCCCAAGTAGCAATTGATAAACTATGTTTGTCATTAAAGACTTTCTCTGCTGCCAGAAAATAAGAAAAAGCATTGTAAAAGGTACCTTCGATATTTCCTTCATTTGCCCAACGATAACCAGCTGATCCGGTGAATGCCCAGCCATTCTTCATCAGACCTGTGGAATAAGTGTACATTCCGCGCAAAATATAACTACGATTACATCCTGACAATGACAGTTTTGATCCTGCTGAATATTGGCTGGCACGAAGATCAATATTCGTCGATCCTCCAATCGCTCCAAAAGTAAAGTTGTTGGTTTCAAAAGGACTAATCCCCTCTTTGTTTCGGGTAGCATCATTTAATCCTCCGATCAATCCGTAACTGAAACGTCCTGTTTCTACATCATTAAACTGCACACCGTTAATGTACATGTCATTGTACTGAGAATCGTATCCTCTCACACGAAATCTCATCGGACTAAACAAATAACCAACATTAGACAGATAAACATCATTGTTTGAAGAGACAAGTGCCTGCACACTTTGAGCGGCATCATCATCATCGTTCAACTGTGATTCTGTGAACATGAAAGAAGCATTGTCTTCACGAGCGTTTTGTTTTGCCTTTTGCTGCGCAAAAATAGTTGGCGCCAAACAAAATAATACGATCGCTAACCCTAATCGTTGTTTCATAATTTAATTTATATTAATGTTAATTGGTCTCTACCATTAAATCGTTGTTAAAATAATAGGTCGTACAAAATAACAAAGAATTTAATAGATAGCAATGAAATTAATGAAAAAAATACATGGATTTGAAGGTTTTTCCGTTTTCTTTTTAGATATTTGTCACAGATATGATATATAGCTCACTTTTAAAATCGATTTTAAAGATGAAAAAAAGTTTAATGACTTTAGGCATACTCGCTCTTTTTGTCCTCATGGCCTATGGACAAGAAAAGAAGTATGCGCTATACAGTGTTGCATTTTACAATATGGAGAATCTTTTTGACACCATCCATGATGAGGGAAAAAATGATTACGAGTATTTGCCTAATGGTACCAATCAGTGGAATACGATGAAGTACAAGGCTAAACTGAAGAATATGTCAGAAGTATTAAGCAAGCTTGCAACTGACAAACTTCCGATGGGTCCCGCTATTATTGGTGTATCCGAAATTGAAAACTACAGAGTGCTGGAAGATCTCTTAAAACAACCGGCATTAGCAGACAGAGGATATAAATATATCCATTATGAGGGAGAAGATCAACGTGGAGTAGACTGTGCTTTCTTCTATAACCCAGAATTGTTTGAGCTTGACCATAGTAAACTCTTACCTTATATATATATAAATGATACTATTCGCAAAACCCGCGGTTTCTTGATTGCTAGTGGCAAAATAGCAGGTGAGAAGATGCACTTTATCGTAAACCACTGGCCTTCACGTGGAGCGGCCTCTCCTGCTCGCGAACGTGCCGGAGAACAAGTTAGAGCAATAAAGGACTCTTTACTAAGGGAAGATCCGGAAGCTAAAATTGTTATCATGGGAGATATGAACGATGATCCGATGGACAAGAGCATGGCTGTTTCACTCGGAGCCAAACGTAAACCAAACGAGGTCGGTCCCACAGATCTGTATAATCCATGGTGGGATACGCTGAGAAAAGGATATGGTACTCTCATGTATAGAGGAAAATGGAACCTATTTGACCAAATCGTCTTCACCGGAAATCTACTGGGCACTGACCGCAGTACATTAAAGTATTATAAACATGAAATCTTCAACAAAGATTTTATGTTTCAAAAAGACGGTAAATATAAAGGATACCCCAAACGTACACAAGCCGGAGGAGTGTGGCTCAATGGATATAGTGACCACTTACCGACTATTATCTATCTAATAAAAGAAGTTAAATAAGTCTTTTAAGATTCCTTCTGTTTATTCCTAAACTTATAAAATTCTATCAAAGATGGCGAAGCAATTATTTAAGCTATTCACATTCTTCTTTATCAGTTACATTACCGTATCATGTAGCGAACAGGATCTACCCAACATTCCCGGAAACTCGGATAATACCGACCAAGGAATTGCTGTCATTGATCAAAGTGAAATAAATGCAGAAGGAGGTGGATTTATTATCCGCATCAAAACTGTTGGAGCATGGCAAGCCAAAAGTAGCGCAACATGGTGTACATTAAACCAAACATCCGGAAATGGCAATAGCTCTATCACAGGATACCTACAAGCAAATACCGGTGCAGAACGTAACGTTACAATTACCATTGAGGCAGGAAAAGAAAGTGCTACGCTTGTATTGACACAAACGGGCAGCAATGGAGGAACATCTTCCAACTATTCCGGAAGAATTGAAATTCCTAAGTTAAAAGGAGGAAACATGAATTTATTCATTACTCATACAACTACTGTTAATGGAAAAGAATTACCAACGTTCAGCATAGAATACGATTGCACACAGAAAAGTGCACGATGGTCAGCTTGTACCTTTAGTACAGCAACACCGGATAATGATGCAGGTCGTGGAGACAGATTTACGGAAGATCCGAAAATACCTGTCCAATACCAAACATCCTACTCGGATTATACCAATTCCGGATACAGCAGAGGCCATTTGGTAGCTTCAAGTGACAGACAATATTCCGAAGAAGCCAATTTGCAAACATTCTATATGTCAAATATCAATCCTCAGATTCAAAACGGATTTAATGGCGGTATATGGGCTAATCTGGAAAAATGCGTTCAGAAATGGGGAACGATTACTAACGATCAGGATACCCTTTATGCTGTTAAGGGAGGAACTATTGACCAACAAGGTAATATTATCAAGTATTTGAAAGCAAATAATACTATTCCTGTACCTAAATATTTCTACATGGCCATACTATTACTAAAGAATGGTCAATATCATGCAATAGGTTTCTGGTTTGAACATAAATCCTATGGGAAAGGCGAAAGTTATAAAAGCTATGCAATTTCGATTGATAAATTAGAAGAATACACAGGTATAGACTTCTTCCACAATCTTCCAGATAATATAGAAAATACGGTAGAAGCCAATTATAAGGAAAGCGACTGGAGCTGGAATTAATCAAATATATTTAGTAAATGTCTTTAAAAAGTAAGATGGCATATGCAGATGACCGCCTACTCTCATCTCATATGCCATTTTTATTGTAATTTTTCTATCCCCTACCTAAAATCTTATCCATTTAGGCATAGTGTTCCCAAAGAAGCCTGACAAGTTCTTCTGATAGTTTTTTTATAATCATGTGCTATGCGGTTTTACTCTGTCTGCTTCAGATTTTGTCAATCATCAAGATGGCGTTTGCTCTTAGTTCAGGAAAATACCTAAAGATACAAAAATGCCAACTAATTTACAATACTTTAAGTGTGAATTAGTTGGCTGATTTTACATTATTTGCTGAATATCCCTATCATATGTTCTTTCAACATTGATAGTCAGCTTACTCTATTCTAGAATTTCATCGAACGTTATTTACTTCAGTGCCGACAGGTCATATCTGATAATGGCATCATCCGTATTTACAGCATAAAGGTATCTTTGGTTGTTATCAACTGAGATTAGCCTAATTCGTTCACCAAGATCGACCTTATAAATGTAATTGCCGTTCCAGTCAAATACATCCAGTTGAGAGATAGGGGCTGTCTCAATGTTCGCCTTTTCACCGACTTTTACCCCCTTGGAGGATAGCGCATATATATATTGGTCCGTGCATTCTCCTTCGTCAAAATAAGACTTGCGGTTATCTATTTCTAATTCTGTTTGTACATTAAATGTTTTTCCACCGGGATAAATTTGCTTTATCGAGGCCTGTTCAAGGTCTACTATACCGATAAGGTTAATCTTGCTATACAGTAACGCTGCTTTTTTGCGGTCGGGCTTCAAGAGCCTGTTCGATTCTTTTAAAAAAGGATCAATCATTCCGGTGAAGTTCTCGTAAATAATATTACGTTTTACGCCGTCCGTTTTACAATCGTAAAACTCCCAAAAGAAGTTGCAGTTATCTGTTATTCCTGACCTCAGAGGATCCTTGGTCATCATCAACTCCGATTGATTTATTTCATAGACACTGTTGGAAGCCAAGAACAAATTCTTTTTTTGGCCTTTCTCAAAAGTGTACTTTCGGTCATAAACCGTTTCTCCAGCTTCAATAGATTTCCGTATGTTCAGCACAGCTAAATAATTAGGGTAAGACTGAATCATAATCTTAGGCTCGCCTTCTTCCATAAACCACTGACTTACCCGTCCGAAAACAATCACTTCATTCGGGCCTCCTCCTTTTCTGAGAAATTCTCCTAAGAACTTATATGAGTTAATACTAAATACTTTGATAATCTTCTCTTCATGATGTTGCAAAACAACTAAAAAGGTATCAATTGCCACCATATCCGTTGGGTATATTAAGTCAATGGGAAGGACTTCCCGAGATAAATTAATAATAGGCAGAGTATCGGTAATTAATACGGTTTCAAAACGAGAAGATTTCTGAATAGCAGAATCTTTAGCACCGTTGCGGCATGAAGACAAGACGGCAATGACGAAAATCAGGATAAAAATCTTCTTGTTCATGTTATATAAATATTAGTACTGTCTAATACATTCAAGACAAGTATTAATTTGAGACATTCCAGCAGGTTTATGAGATTCAATAGCTCCACATTCTGCCATACCTCCCATTGTTGTAGGCGCACATGAAGCGTAATAATCAGATCCATATTCAGAGGTGAATACTTCATAACAATTCTTTGTTATCCATTCCGCACAGTTACCGTCCCCTTCGTCTTGAGCTAACGCTTCAATATTTAGAAGAACAATATCTCCTAAAATTGTCTTTGATTTCTGCTTTTGATAAGCGACTGATATTATCACAACAGTTAAGACAATACAAATAATAAAATTCTTTTTTTCATAATCGTTAAATTTAAAGGATAAATATTTAGTTTATTAGGCTTCACTCCAAATTAATTTTGCACTAGCGCGTTTGTACGCGTTTCACGTACGAAAATTAATCCATGCATGCTTTAATAATTACACAAATATACTAAATATTTTTAAATACACAAACAAAATGCATTAACTTATAAAAAGCAGCTGTCTTTATTTCTTGTTTATATAAATTGGTAGTTGAAATTATTTTGTAGTATCTCTATCATGCAACGACTTTAAAAATAGAAGAATAGCAACAGAACTAAATTAATGGCTACCACTGTTCCGAATCCTCCTAAAATCCAAGGACGCAACTTACTACCTTTGCCGACAAAAAATAGAGCATAGCACATATTCACCAATATATTACTGATAATAGCCTGCATACTACAAGCCGTAATAACCAAAGCTGCTACACTTCCAGTATTCTGCAATAAGTTCAAAATAAAAGGAGTAATATCACTAAATCCTGAAACAAATGAAAGCAGGTTCAATCCTTCGGTCCCCGCATAAATCAAAGTATAGTGAGTTAATACAGTGAAAATAACAAATAAAACTGCAAAAATCAAGGCTACCTTAAACTCCAAAGGGTTACTGCTATCATCTTCCTCCACATCTGTCGTCATTTCACTCGAACGACGTTGCTTGGAATGGATGAACCATGCTACCAAAGCAGCTACAATCGCCATAATCAGCAAGTATGGATAAATAGATAGAAAGATTTCCTTGCTAAAAATCAAGATTAGAATCATAAAACGTAAGAACATCATACTTATTGCCAACAACATAGCAGCTACATAGTCATTTGTTTCTTGTTCCGATGCCTTACGGCTCTTACGAGCCAACACAGAAATCGTTGCAGTGCTACTATAAAGCCCTCCGACAATTCCCGAAACCAATATGCCGGATTCATGAAAGACATACCGCTTCAAAAGATAAGAAAGATAAGAGATACCGGATACAACAACCGTTGCCAGCCAAATGGAATAAGGAGTTAAGTTTATATCCGGAATTAAATTCTTATTTGGAAGCATAGGCAGTATGATACCACTAATTGCCAAGAATTTAGCCAACGTAATCATTTCATCATTCTTCATCCGCTGAGCAAACTCCGTAAAAGTATGTTTCAGTTCTGTCAGTAAAAGAACTGTAACAATCACCATTACATAAAACCAAGAAGGCTGAGTAGCTACAATGGGAGCAATACAATAAGTAATAAGAGCAATAATAATCGTGGTAACACCAAACACATGGAACTGCGATTGCTTCACATAATAATTCAGTCCGAGTAAAAGACCAAGAATCGCACCTCCACCCATAAATAGACGCATATCCATAGGATCTAATATATATAAAAGATAACCCAGAATACCAATGAAAGTAAATGTACGGTCGGTACCAAAAAGTGTTGTTTCTCCTTCACGCTTCAAACTAATCCGGCGTTGAGAAAGCCCGATAAGCAAAGAAAACAAGGTTACCAATACAAAAGTCACCAACTCTCTTGGCAGGTAATTATACAATTGCTCCATACACAGTCCTTTTACTTTAAAACAAATATACTGCTTATTTGTTAATCATCGCCAATTTTTATACGGTTTTTTCATTAGTTGAGAGTTATAGTAACGCCTGTCGCCTGTTACCTCTTCACCAATAAAAGAGGGTTTATTAAAAGCCTCATCTTCCGAAGTCAATTCAACTTCAGCTACAACCAACCCGTCGTTATCACCATAAAACTCATCTATTTCGAATATGTGCTTACCGCTACGTACCAGATAACGAGTCTTATCAATAATTCCCGGTTCACAAAGTTTCATCAATTCTTCTGCCTCCGGCAACGGCAATTCCCGTTCCCACTCATACCGGCTGGTTCCTGAAGCATTAGAAGCTCCCTTTATAGTCAAATAACCTCTATTATCACGAATACGCACCCGCACCGTCCGTCCCCGGTCGCTACAAATATATCCCTGAATAATCCGGTCTTGAGCAAAAGCCTGCGACTTGAACTCACCGGAAACCAAAAACTTACGTTCAATTTCTTGTGCCATGGCACAAAGATACAAATCTTTAGAATCGGGTCATGGATTCAATCACTATTTTATCACATTCCGATTCTCTTGGAACACCGAATTCTCTATAAAGATACAAGGAGACTACGGAAAAACAGCAAATAAATGGCAATCCTATTACAAAAAATCATCATGGATTACATGATCACAAACAGACCAACTATCAATTATAACCTATAAGTTACGATATATAATCTGAGAAATCTATGTAATCCATGATGAATTAACCTAAGAAAGAAAATCCAATTAGCATAATCAGGGCCAAAATAACGAGTGAAACAAACACTATTTTGATTACCTTTTGAGCTTGTTGTTCTTCCTTCTTGCTATGTACTACTTTTCTTTTACTCTTACCCATAATAGTTAGCTTTAAAGTTCAACGCTAACAAAGTAAGAACAAATCTTTTAACTTTCCAAAAATAATACTCGCTATTTTTCAGTTTTTATGATTCCTGTGATGAGAACTCCATCAAATAGGCTTTGATAAAACCATCAATCTTCCCATCCATTACACCGTTCACATCAGAAGTCTGATAATTGGTACGATGATCCTTCACACGACGGTCGTCAAACACATAACTTCGTATCTGAGATCCCCATTCAATTTTCATCTTTCCGGCTTCCACTTTTGCTTGTTCAGCCATACGATGTTGCAACTCCTTATCATATAAGATAGAGCGCAACTGACGCATTGCATTTTCGCGATTCTTCGGCTGGTCACGAGTTTCCGTATTTTCAATTAGAATCTCCTCGTTTTCACCAGTATAAGGATCTTTGTACTGGTAACGCAGACGAACTCCGGACTCTACCTTGTTTACATTCTGTCCACCGGCACCACCACTTCGGAATGTATCCCATGAAATACGTGCAGGTTCGATATTCACTTCGATGCTATCATCTACTAACGGAGTAACAAACACAGAAGCAAAAGAAGTCATACGCTTGCCTTGGGCATTGTACGGAGAAACACGTACCAAACGATGTACTCCATTCTCTCCCTTCAAATATCCATACGCAAAATCTCCTTCTATATTAATGGTACAGGTTTTGATCCCCGCCTCATCACCTTCCTGAAGATTGGCAATCGTAGCTTTATAACCATTCGTCTCTGCATATCGAAGATACATACGCATCAGCATTGAAGCCCAATCCTGACTTTCAGTCCCCCCGGCACCTGAATTGATTTTCAATACACAGTCCATCTGATCGGCTTCCTCGCGCAACATGTTCTTGAGTTCCAAAGTTTCTACTTCTTCAATTGCTTTTGCATAAGCAACATCCACATCTTCCTCCGTAACCAACTCTTCTTTATAAAAATCAAAAGCTAATGCTAGTTCATCCGCCAATGTCTTAACCTCGTTATAGCCTTCAATCCATTTTTGCAGATCTTTAACCAGCTTCATCTGAGCTTCTGCCTTTTTCTGGTCATCCCAAAATCCCGGAGCCTGAGTTCTTAATTGTTCTTCTTCGACTTGAATTTTCTTCGCATCGACGTCAAAGATACCTCCTCAGCGCATCTGTGCGCTCTTTCACGTCTTTAAGTTGTTCGATAGTAATCATCTGATTTTCAATTTTATCTTTTATAATTTACAATTTTCGGTGCAAAGATAAGCAAAAATCCGCTACCTTTGTTTTCGTCATCAAAATGTTGTTGTTATATGAACAAACTACTCAAATTTTTATGCTTATCACTCTTCCTAGTATTAGTGTTCAGCAGTTGTAGCTCACAAAAGAAGTATAGCTATGAAACAGTTCCCAACGATCCGTTAAAAGCACGTATTTATACATTGGACAACGGATTGAAAGTTTATCTTACTGTAAATAAAGAAACTCCGCGCATCCAGACTTTTATTGCAGTACGGGTAGGTGGAAAAAACGATCCGGCAGAGACTACCGGACTTGCCCACTACTTTGAACATCTGATGTTCAAAGGAACCAATAGCTACGGCACACAGAATTATGAAGCCGAAAAGCCATTGCTGGATCAAATAGAACAGCAGTTTGAAATTTATCGCAAAACGACGGATGAGGTTCAGCGTAAAGCTATTTATCATACAATCGACAGTCTTTCTTACGAAGCATCCAAATATGCTATCCCCAACGAATACGATAAGTTAATGGCTGCTATCGGAGCAAACGGTACGAATGCTTATACTGCCTACGATCAAACTGTTTACGTGGAAGATATTCCTTGCAATCAAATAGAGAACTGGGCTAAAATACAGGCAGATCGTTTTGAGAATAATGTCATACGTGGTTTCCATACAGAACTGGAAACTGTATATGAGGAAAAGAACATGTCTCTGACACGTGATAACAGAAAAGTGCAAGAAGCTATTTTCTCTTCCCTTTTCCCTCACCACCCTTACGGGACACAGACTGTTCTAGGAACACAAGAAGATTTGAAGAATCCTTCGATTACCAATATCAAAAACTACTATAAACAATGGTATGTTCCCAACAATATGGCTATCTGTATGTCAGGTGACCTGGATCCGGATAAAACAATTGCCATCATAGATGAATATTTTGGGCAAATGAAGCCAAATCCGGAACTACCCAAACTTAATCTACCCAAAGAAGAACCAATCACCGAACCTATTATACGAGAAGTATTGGGACCGGATGCAGAAAGCGTTGCATTGGCATGGAGATTCCCAGGTGCTTCAAGCAAAGATTTCGAGACGTTACAAGTAATCTCTCAATTATTATATAATGGCAAGGCCGGACTTATCGACCTCGACCTGAACCAACAGCAGAAGGTTTTGAGTGGATACGGTTACCCTATGGGATTAGCAGACTACTCTATGTTGATATTAGGAGGAGTTCCCAAACAAGGACAAACATTAGAAGAAGTACAAAATCTCTTGTTAGGCGAGCTTCATAAACTCCGTGCCGGAGATTTTGACGAGAAAATGTTGCAAGCCAATATCAACAACTTCAAGCTTTATCAAATACAGAATATGGAAAGCAATGAAGGTCGCGCAGATATGTTCGTCAATTCATTTATTAATGGAACCTCCTGGGAAGATGAGGTCACTTCCATAGATCGTATAGCCAAACTTACTAAGCCGAAATCGTGGATTTTGCCAATAAATACCTGAAAAATGATAATTATGCGGCCATCTATAAAAAGCAAGGTAAAGACCCTAACGAAAAGAAAATGACAAAGCCGGAAATTACTCCGATTGTATCCAACCGCGACACTGCGAGCGCCTTCCTTACTGAAATACAGAATAGTACCGTTCAACCAATAGAGCCTGTATTCCTCGACTTCCAAAAAGATCTGACTCAACTAAAAGCTAAATCAGACATACCGGTTCTTTACAAACAGAATGTAACCAATGACCTCTTCCAATTGATTTATGTATTTGACATGGGTAATAACCAAGATAAGCCACTAGGGACAGCTTTCAATTATCTCGAATACTTAGGCACTTCTGATATGACACCGGAGCAATTAAAAAGTGAATTCTATCGTTTGGCTTGTACTTTCTACGTTTCTCCGGGCAATGAACGCACTTATGTCGTTCTTTCAGGGCTAAACGAAAATATGCCGGCGGCTATGCAACTGTTTGAAAAGCTTCTAGCTGATGCACAAGTCAATAAAGAAGCCTACAGTAACATGGCGGAAGATATCCTGAAAGCCCGTTCGGACGCAAAATTGAATCAGGGACAGAATTTCTCACGCCTGATGAACTTTGCGATGTATGGTCCCAAGTCTCCCGCTACCAATATACTGACAAAAACAGAACTTACTGAAATGGATCCGCAAGCACTGGTAGACCGTATCCATAATCAAAATAGTTATCAACACCGTATCTTATACTATGGACCAAGTAGTAGCAAAGAAATTTTAGAAATTATCGATCAGAATCATAAAGTACCGGCTACCCTAAAAGAGATTCCTGCAGGTGACGAGTTTCCTTATCTCGAAACTCCAGCGACTAAGGTATTAATAGCTCCTTATGAAGCTAAACAGATCTATATGTCACAGATTTCCAACACTGATAAGAAATTTGATCCGGCTATCGAACCGACCCGCGCACTATACAATGAATACTTTGGTGGTAGTATGAACTCCATTGTTTTCCAGGAAATGCGCGAAACTCGTGGATTAGCTTATTCGGCTTGGGCTACTTTAAATGAACCAAGGTATTTGAAATACCCTTATATGGTGTTTACCCAGATTGCCACCCAAAATGATAAAATGATCGATGCTATCAATACATTTAACGAAATCATCAACAACATGCCCGAATCGGAAAAAGCTTTCCAACTGGCAAAAGAAGGATTAATCAACCGTTTACGTACTGAACGTATTATCAAAAGTGATATTATCTGGAGTTATATCAGTGCCCAAGACTTGGGAGAGAATGTAGATTCACGCATCAAGCTTTACAATGACATACAAAACATGACACTGAAAGATATCGTCAATTTCCAAAAAGAATGGATGAAAGATCGTACGTATGTTTACTGTATCCTAGGAGATAAGAAAGATCTTGATATGGATAAACTGAAAACAGTCGGACCAATTGAAGAACTAACACAAGAGCAGATATTCGGATATTAAAAACATTAAAGTCTAATAAGACAGTGAACGAACTAACAAATTATAATGTAGTTCGTTCACTATTTTTATTTATTCACTACCGTTTTTATTACAGTAGTCAAAATGAGACAATCTGATATCATTTCCAAAAACAGTAGCTTTCGTTACTACCTCTTTCGTATCCGGATGTACAAAAATATACTGTTCAAATGTTTCCAGATTATAAACAAATCGTAGCAAATAAATTCGATCTCCTAATGAAACATATTCATTAGCTATTGTTTTAACCACTTCTTTTATATTAAAAGGTGGAATTACAGCTGGCATTAACTTAACTTCTGACTTACCTACAGATTTTTTTTCTTTCCCAGAAATAACATAACCCGGATAAGTTTCTGCAACAGCCCATTGAGGATAATGAGAAAAATTCTTCTTCAATAGCTTTTTAACATGGTTTACATTTTTGGCCACTCCTATAAATTGATAAGAAAGTAAATCCAAATCATCATTATTTTCAATATACTTTGGAACATTGCTAAAAAGATTTTCAAAGTTAGTCTCACATGTAACCAATGGTTTTCCATATCTGTACAATGTTGTTGTTTTATGCTCTTGAGCATAAAACACATGACAGACTACTAATAGTACTCCAAATAAAAAATATTTCATAAACAATCATTTTAAATTTTATAAATAATATACTTATAAGTATCCTTATTCCCTTTTAGAGAGAACTTGCGAAACATAAACATACAAAAGTTTAATGTAACAGCGATGGGGTTACATAACCTCCACCACCACGAGTGTTTCCTCCACCAGAGAAACTTGCAGTGACACCGCTCCATGTTATTGAAAGTCCAACAGGTCCTGCTGCAATACCGTAACCAAATTCGCAGGCCCCAGATGTCCCCGTCTTAAAATTAGCAACCTTAAGTTCTGCTATTGCTTTAAATCCGGGTTTTGCTGTAGTATGATAATCTGGCCAATAACTCTCAATAAAATTTCCATTCGATGTCTTTTTTCCGTTCACAGTCAATGTACAAAAAGCTCTAGCAGTATAACCTCCCGCTATACCCCAAGTTACCTCATCGCTAAAAAAGAAATAACTTATTGACTCTCCTTCCGACTCATTTCGTCTTAATTGTAACTTCGTTGGAATAGCTACATCTTCATTTTTTTTTTACTTCAACAGTTCTTATATTCATAAGAAAATCATCATATACTACAGAATTAATATCGGCATAACCCTCTGTTGCATATCTAACTTGGTTATATTCCCAACATAATCGTACTACAGTCAGTTTCTTACCAACATATGAAGATAACAAACTCTCTTTAAATGCTGAATAATTTATCATATTTACAGGATCTACATTATTACGTATGTCAGCAATACTCATTAAACTAAATTTATTAGTATTACATGTATCCCTATAAATTGGCACTATCGTTTCATCAGATACATTAAGATCTGAATTTGTTAGAATCAGGTTTTCGTTAACAACCTCATAGTTCAATAGTTTCATATTCTGATTTTGCAACCATTCACTACCTTTCCCAACCACAAAATAATCGAGATATTCTCTCCATGAGGAAAATTGGGGCTCACTTTCTACAACCATTGTTGAATATTTCAACTGACTCATCACATTTTCACTAGAATTAGATATTTCTTCATCATAGTCTTGAGAACATGAAGCTAACATAACTGTCAGTAAAAAAACTAAAATCACACTTTCACATTGTTTTTTCTTTTCCATTTTCTTTGTTTTTAATTAATAATAAACGACATTATAAATTATATCAATATTTTACTCACACAAAACGTTAAAATCATATCGATCTAACTTTATCTTTTCTTTTATTTTTCTTATGATAGGGGAATCTATTTTTATTCTTTTATTACTAATAATCTCCGCTATACTATCCCCTCTTATAGAATCACCAGTTTCCCTATATATAGTATACAACTTATACAAAGGAATAAATCTTGAGGGACACATGAATGCAGCTTGCTTTAAACAGTCAATAGCATTTTGATAATCATGACAGGATTTATACAAATCACCCCTTAGTAGTTCAAGGTCATAATCCGCTAAAAAATACGTTCTGCAATAATCTGCAACTAATAATGCCTTCTTATCTTCTCCAGATTTATACAAAGTCGCTGCATAATTATATAAATAAAAAGGATTATGTTTTAGCTTAGGAAATAAAAGATAATAATCTCGCATTTTTTCTTTGACATCAAGACATGGACTATCAGCCATTTTCCATTGCAATTCACTTTTCGTACTACGCGAGCAACTTATTATCAATAAAATAGAGCACCCCAACACAATAATTCCAAATAACCTATTAATGCATGCTGATGTGAACATTATTCCATATACAGATTTTATCAAGCTACCGATACATACGCACAATATAATCCAAGTAAAAGGATAACGAAACGGATACGAAAAACATGAAAAAAGAGCTATATTGGACAAGGATAAAAGACATATAAAAGTTTCATTCAAAGGGCATTTCCAATAGCAATATAAAAGAAAAAACATTAATATCAATATAATTATAAAAGCAATGACTCCATATTGAATCATAAGATAAATATATTCATTAAAAGGATGTTGCACATTATCTGCCAACATCTGATATTTGCTATTAGGATGTGTTTGAAAGTAGTCAGCTTGATAATCCATATAATGCGCAGCAAAAGCACCTATTCCTTGTCCCTTCAAAGGACTATCTGCAATCATATCTATAGAACATTTCCAAATTAAAAGGCGCCCGCTTACAGAATCTTTTTTTAAAACAAAAAAAAGTTGTAATAATAATAGCCAGCACTGTAATTCCAATCCATAAGCAACGTTTCTTTTTATTAAAAATATAGACAAAAGCACTTACCAAAACACATAGTATTCCACATCTCGAAAGTGATAACAACAAAGTAAAGAGTACAATTAGACACAAAGACATACACAATATTTTTATTTTTTGCTCTTTACATTTTAAATAATATAAAACAAAAGGAAATCCAAAACAAAGACAACTTGCAAAACCAGCTGTATTTTCAAAACTACCAGTAAGAAATTGATTATAATAAAAAGAAGGTATTATTTTGAAATATTCCAGTAACCCATAAAATGTCTGACATATACAAAAAAAAGCTATAGTTCCAAAAAGGAAACCATAATTCCATCTTACGTAATTTGATTTAATCAGAAGCTTTACGGATATAAATATTCCTATTATACCAGACACTAATCCAGTCCAAAGCCATTTTGGCATCAATTGAGGATCTACTAGTTTATCTGAAGTAAAAAAGATAGATCCTCCAATAAGAATAAAAAAAAATATCTTATCAATATATACTGCCAAGTTTTTCATTATTTCTCTATAAATTTATAAATCACATTTCTAATAAACAAGACTACGTTACATTTAAGGCGTTGAAAGAAATTCTTTCATGCCCCCTCTAGCACAGTCTTATCTGTTATTCATACAAATCATCGATCTTCTAAAATCGTGCTATATCTTATTTGCTCTCATTTAATTTCTTTTCCAGCAACTGGATAAAATAACCTCCTACTACCGGTCTTCCCCAATATTTTGTTAAAGTCCCTTTGTCAGATACATGATAAGCATCCGGCATTGGTACACGAGTTTTGGTTTCATTCATAAACAGATAAAGCGGGAGAAGAAACTTACGAAACTGCACACTGTCTTTGCTCAAAGAAGCAATCCAAACACTCCACTCTGCCTTTACATTATTTGTTTCGCTGTCTAGTGGGCAACCATAAGTACCCAACTTCGTAGTATAAAAAGCTATTTCCTGCTCTATAACTCTTTCAGGGAAAATATTCAACCCAAGTAATCTATCCCAAACCAAATTATATTTCTGCCCCCAACTATCCGGCCGGTCAAAAGCCAATCGGTAATGATCCCCATCATTAGCCAGCATTTCCCATTCTTTCGACATCTCTTTAGCTGCCGTCAGATATTTATCCGCCTCTTCCTGCTTTTCCAACATCTTTGCCAGTAAAGCATATGAAGCAACCCCTAAAATTCCTTTGACAGATAAGTTGGCATGATGTGGACAACGGGCAACAAAGCTACCTGCATTCATTTGTCCTTTCGTATCCGTCCCATTCTCTAAAAGATAGTTGGCCCATTTCGACAAAGTCTCCCAGTGTTTTTCCGCATAACTCACGTCCTGTTCCACTTCAGCCATAGCAGCCACCATGATCAGCATATTTCCAGCTTCTTCCACAGGAAAATCTGCTCCTTTTCCCGGTCCATTAACAAACGGATATCCTCCCAAGTCATGAGCTGGATACGGTTTATTCCATTTTCCACTCTCACTATAATAAAAGAAAGGAGCAAGCATCGCTTTCAATATCTCCGGATTATAATAAAGGAATAACGGTGAAGCAGCATAATAAGAATCGACAGTGCCAACCAGTGGAGTAAAATAAAGCATTTCATTTTCTGAAGTTTCAGACATTTGAAAAGATGCTACAGTCTGATGGTAAGCCAATGCACAAAGTTCTGCATATTCTTTTCCTCCAACAAGATACGCCTGCTCCATCAGCCGACGGTCGAAAGCATAACACTTAGCCATCACTTCCTTATAATCTTTTTCTGCATTTTCATACAGTTCCTCTATCTTCTTTGTACCCTCTTTATTCCAATATGGGAACAAGTCCTCTCCAAAATAAGACATCGTATAGAGTCCATCAAAAGAGATCGTCAAATGTTGTGGAAATTCACTGTCCAATTCCAACTCCTGTGCAAACGCTGTATATCGTTTTTCATTAGACTTGCGCATTTCCTTTAAACTTCCTTCTTTCATAAAGTGCGTACGCATTTCTGCGGCATCTCCTTGAGCATATGTAACCTCATCCTTTGTACCTAGATATAAATATCCCCAACCGGAGCATCTTTCTCTTTATCGACCCATAGCTTTTGGTTTTCGCGACCAGTTTCATTAGCACTAAGCCATCTTTTTCATATATTTGTGTAGTCTGTCCTGCACGAAATGTTTTATGTGGATCAACTTCAAAATAAATTGCCACATCATGCTCTTTACCGTCTAAAGCTTTAGCCTGATAAGAAATATAATTCACCGGTTGACTAAGAACTTTCAAATCATTCAATAAATAAGGAGTTGTGAAAGTAAGCTTCAATTCCACATCTCCACACTTAAACCTATAATGAGTCTGAGTAGCTTGCACATCAACAGATTTCTGTACAGCTTCTTTAGGTTCAGCATACAAACCAAAGTCAGCCCAAGCCTTTCCACCCCAATTTTCACAACGGGCGGCTATTAGTGCTTCTCCATTCTTCATTGTTTCAACAATTGAATCCGGGATTTCTGCCCGAACATCATTTTTTGCCTTAAATCCGGAGCTCACCAATTGCTTTCCATTAATAAACAACCGAATCGCATCATTATGTGAATAACGTATACAAAGCTGTTTGTTTTTCACCAGTAAAGAATCGAAAACAACTTTCCTCCTTACCCAAAGTCTTGAGGTATTCCAAGGAGTATGTACATCTTGTTCACCTTCTGTACCAAACATTGCCTCTCCTTCCGCCCAAGTACTATCGTTAAAAGTTGCCGTTGTCCAAGTTTCATCCGGTTTTTCTGTGGTATATCTCCCCTGCCATTTTCCCATAGGCGCAACCTTCTCTATAAGAATTTCCGGTTCATCTACAAACAATCCGAAATCCAGTAATGCACTTTTTCCCTTATTCTCACAATGAGCAGCCAGCAATGCCTTTCCTCCTCTCATCGTATCTAAAATAGAATCTGGAATTTCCACTTTTACGTTCGATGCTGTACCGTCTATTTTATTGACCAATTGTTTTCCATTAATATATAATTGAAGACCATCATCATGAGAATAACGTAGACAAATTTTCCTATGCTCAAGCAGATACGGATCAACATCCACCTCCCTCCGTACCCATATATCCGATGAAAGCCACTGAGTCTTCACCTCTCGTTTATCCTTCGTTCCAAACGCACCTTCTCCTAACTGCCAGTATTTATCATCAAATCCCGGCTGTTCCCAACCGGGCTCCGGCATAAGACTAGTGAATTTCCCTTCCCATTTTTCAGAATCGAAAGCCATCGGCGCAATCGCCTGCATTGGTAATTCTTCACTTCCCATAAATCGGTATATCACAGCATCTACCCGTAGAAATCCCACAAAAGGAAAAGCTTTCCCATTTGTAAAAGTAATATTTCTATCGGTTAATTTATCCGCAGAAGACCACAAACGTACCTGTGGATGAAGTGAGAACAGTGGATAAGACGGGGCACGCAATTCATTTTTTATCGTTTCGTCAGAATACTTTGTCCCCCTTGTACATGCCATCACCACAAAAATGAATAGCAAAAAAATAAGATGTTTTGCCATAATTACCTTGTTAATTGATTCAACCTCTACTTATCAATAGAAAAAGCAAATGACTTCTCCAACTGATCACAATACTTTCTTCCGCCTATTTCATATCGAAAAGTACCCGCATAAGATCCCTGCAAACGATTTAAATTCTTTTGATAAACCATTCCCATTCCTCCTTGAAATTTACAACGCGACCCATTGGGTGAGATTTCATATTTCACGATATGAACCTCTTTCTTTTGAGAATTATAAATATACCAAACTGTACAAACTAGTTCTACACTGTTTGAGTGTGCACTTTGATAAACACTAGCTTCCCGTTTACACAATTGAATATTTTCGTCTATCTGAGTCAGTTCACATAACTTCCACTGAAAAGTCGTATCAATAGGATTTTCTTTTGCAAAAGTAAATCCTGTACCAACTTGATGTGAAAATTCCCCTTTTTCAATTCCTTCACATATTTTTTTAAGTCCATCATAGATTTCTTGTTTCCGTTCAGGAGAAAGCTCTGTTTTCAGAATAGAATAATCTATGTAAAACACACTACTCATAGTTTTCCATATTTCATATTCTTTTGGTGTAACTCTTTCTTTTACCCATTCAGGTACTGAGTCTAATGGAGCTCTATCACTAAAAGGGGTCTGAGCATTACCTGCTAATGATAATAACAGAGTAAATGCAATTATTATATTTTTAATTCTCATATCTCGTAATCAATTATAAATAACAAAATTCACAAGCAACAAAAGCAACCAGTATTCCTACAAGGAATAAAGGAAATTTTAATTTCTTCATTTCTACTTTCATTTAGTTAAACAATATTTTATTATAAACTTCATTATTTCCAAACCTGCTTTCCATTTTCATAGGCAAAAATTCTTTCCTGCGTACCACGAGAATAATTTTTCAATAGTAATAAAGCATTAACAGGAACATCTTTATAGACCAAAGTATCTGCCTTGGAAATCTGTACACCAAAAGAATCCCATTTATCCCTTCCAATACAGCAAAATAATTCGTATTCATCTCCCGGACGTATATAATTATCATAGTTACGAGGCGTATAAACAATCCTCCCTATCCGCTTAGGACTGCCTAAATCTAAACCAGCCCACCCACCGGAAGCCGCCAAACAATCGAAAGATGTCTCTGTATTACCATCGAACACATTCGGATATTCATGTGAACCATCTTTTTGATAACAACCGGGAGTCCCCATCGCTCTCCCTTTCAATGGAATAGTATCATTAACTGCATAAAAAGTAATTTCAGCCACATTACAATGTGCCTCCTCAGGACCAACATAACGAATATAGCGATAAGGTTTCACAGAATTAAGATAAACAACTGTTTGTAACCGTTCCGGTTTACGCCCTATCATATGTATGATCTCCTTCTGCTGAAAAGCCGGATCATTACTCACTTCAAAAGTTCCTCCAAGCATACGATTTTGAAACTTTTCTTCCGATTGCAACGGGTACTTGGAAAACAAAGTAACATCTTGCACACTATCTAATGGAGTGAAGAAATGAAATTCATTAGAAATTGTCACTTCAAACGGATCAGTCCAAAAACGGAGATGCCCTTGCTCATAAGTAGCTACACGCATTACAGGTCCTCTTTGTATATTTGAAAAAACTAAATTTTGCCCGTCAAATTCGGTCCATGCTACAGGCTCCCAACTCATCCGGCTACTAGCACAAAGATAAGCAATACGCGAATGTGGTTTACCCTTATAAATTAACTTCGACGGAATCTTCAACTCTTTCTTATAACTTTTTGCATATAAATCTGTAACATCAATAACATGAGGACTTTTAAAAAAAGGAACAACAACAGAATCTAGTTTTTGCATTTCCTCTTTCATATCACAATTAAGACTAAAAGTATTACGATAGACTTTTATCTTAGAGGAACCATATATCTTGCTATTTCGTACTTCTTTCAAAGCGTCTAGAAATTCCTGATAATACAAGTCACCATACCTACCGGAAAATGATACCCATTGGTGACCGTCATTTCCATCACCATGAATTGGCATGAAATCGATAGCACAGGGAATTCCCAAGGCACGACATACATATACAACATAATCGGAAAGTTCCCGACAGCTTCCTGTTCTGTTCTGAGCGACCTCCGGTCCTACATGAGGAAGTTCAGGAGGAACAGTTGTAGTGAAAAACTTACTCCTTTTACGCAAAGAATCCAGCAGACAACGTGCTGCAACAGCCGGATCATCTTTATCAACTATATCTGAAATACGGAAAGAATCAAGCAAATGATTATATTTATGATATATATCTTCACGCCAATCACTCAATGTCTCATTCGCAATACGATACGGAAGAATATACTCACAAAAATCTGTAAATGATACATTTTTTCCCCAAGGTTGTTCATACCAAACCTTAAATGCCCATTCAATATTATTACATAAATAAGCAGAATCGACTGTTTCAATATCCTTATAGGATTGCAAAGAGTCCAGATGAAAAGGCCCATACATATAATAGACCGAATCGACCACCGCTCGAGGAGTAATATTGGTACCGCGAGTTTCACGCAACAATGAATAGAAAGTAAGATACTGCTCCAAGCGTTCACCTTTATAATATGTATAATATGGCATATTTTCTATCAGGAAACAAGCGGCACGATATTTAAGACTATCTGCCGGATGTAACCGATAATAAGACAAAACTTTTTCAAGCTCAGACCGATTATTTTTAGCTTGTTGAAGAGCTGTATCTAATAAAGAGGGTATATGTGACTCCTTTCTTATCTCTGAACAAGAATAGAAACTAACTATTATTGTAAGCAAAGAAATAAAAATCAATTTTATTGGTGTTTTCATTTTATATCTGATTTAGTCAACACAAACATATACAATTGTTCCTCAAATATACGCAACATATTGCTAATAAGCAAGATATTGTTACATTCACATTTTTATAATCAACTGATTATAAATCAAATAAAACCTACAGCTATTTACTTTAGAAGAGATATTGTAACATGTCGGATATATCAATCTGAATCATATCTCTCTGAATACTACATATAAGTAAGGTTTTTCCAATAAAAATATATAAGAAGTAGAAAACATAAAAAGGACTACAAGCCAATAGTTATATTCCAACTCTCGATGAGAAAATAGAGCGAAATAAGAAGGACAATATTCCTAACTTACAAATTATAAATAAAGCTGCCTTATTTTTTAAGACAGCCTTATCCATCATTCTTTAGCCAAAATATGTTATCAATTACTCTTCGTACATTTTCTCAATCACATCTTTATAATTAACAGCCACAACAGAACGCTTTAACTTTAAAGTATTAGTCAATTCTCCACGTTCCATACTAAACGGTTCAGCGAGTAAAGTAAATCGCTTAATCTGCTCATAATGGGCAAACTGCTGCTGCAACGTCTCAATTCGTGCACGGAACAAACCTTGAACTTTAGGATGCAGTAAAAGTTCATTCATATTCTTATATTCAATTCCCTTTTCTTCTGCATACTCTTTTACCAATCCATATACCGGCACGATCAACGCAGAAACAAATTTACGTTGGTCGGCAATAATCGCAATCTGATCAATATAACGGTCGATAACCAGTTTTGTTTCCAAAGCTTGCGGAGCAACGTATTTACCATTCGATGTTTTAAACAAATCCTTGATACGCTCAGTCAGATAAAGTTGTCCGTTCTTAAAATAACCAGCATCTCCCGTATGGAACCAACCTTCAGGATCAATGGCAGCAGCGGTTGCCTCAGCTTTCCTGTAGTATCCTTTGGTAATACTTTTACCACGAAGCAAAATCTCATTATTATCTCCGATCTTCACTTCCAATCCCGGCAATACTACACCTACCGAACCTATGTCGTAACCGATTGGCAATGCGCACGATACAGTAGCTGTGGATTCAGTCAATCCGTATCCCACTACCATGTTAATCCCTACAGAATGTACAAATTCAGTAATCTCATCAGGAACAGCCGCCCCGGCAGTTGGAAAGAAATTACCATTCTCAATACCGATTGTCTTCTTCAGTAATGAATAAATAGTCTTCTCATAAAATTTATATTTAAGCTGGTTCATCACCGGAGGAGTCTTTCCCAGACGCAGATAATCCAAGTTATGAACCTTACCAACCCTAATAGCATCCAACATTAATGCTTTCTTCACACCGGTAGTCTCATTAATCTTCTCTTGCACACCGGCATATACCTTCTCCCAAAAACGAGGAACACTGCACATCAGCGTCGGACGGATTTCTTTAATCGTAGTCTGAATATCAGCAGGACGGAGATTGATACAGATCTGTACTCCTTTATGAATACAGAGATAACACCACGCTTTCTCAAAAACATGCGTCAACGGAAGGAAATTCATGGAAACATCCTTATCCGACATCGTAGTCAAACGTTCGTCATGCGTATGAAACTGTTCCAGATAACAAGAATGATGCAACATCACCCCTTTAGGTTCTCCGGTAGTTCCGGAAGTATAAAGAATATTCGCCAGATCGTCATAAGAAGCATGTGTCGTACGCTCTTCTACAATTTGATTATGAGGAAGTCCTTCTCCCATCACCATAAACTCATCAAAATAGATAGAAGATACATCGCGCGGATCTTTTACCACAGAACGATCGAAAATTATCAATTGTTTCAGAGATGAGCAAAAGCCGAAAATACTGAAAGCTGAATCATACTGATACTGTTCCCCGACAAAAAGATAGCGGATTTGCGCATCATTAATAATATATTGTGCTTGTGCAGGCGAACTCGTTGCATAAAAAGGGATAGTCACTGCCCGATTTGCAAAAGCTCCGAAGTCTACATAAAACCATTCGGGCATATTCTGTGAGAAAATACCTATATTCTCTTGTTCTTCGATTTCCAATGCAACAAACGCATTTGCTGCTTGTCTTACAGTTTGCGAAAACTGGTTCCAAGTAATTGGAAGCCATTGTGCTGTCTCGTAGTCCCGGTATTTCAGTGCTACCTTGTCGCCATACTTTTCAGCCTGACGATGAACCAAGACAGATAAATGATGATAAGTCATACGCTTTGTATTAGTAAATATGCTACAAAGGTATTAGTTTTATTTGAAACAATTGCGCAAAACGACTATCTTTGTGCAATTTAAAATACTATCTAAAATCAATCTACACAATGAACTATGATATTTCGTCTATGGCGGCAGAGGCTGTAAGTCTGCTCAAATCACTAATCAGTATTCCTTCGCTCAGCCGCGAAGAAACCCAAGCCGCTGATTTTTTACAAAATTATATCGAAGCCGAAGGGATGCAGGCAGGGCGTAAAGGAAACAATGTCTGGTGTCTCAGTCCAATGTTCGACCTGAAAAAGCCAACTATCCTGCTCAATTCTCATATTGACACCGTAAAACCTGTAAATGGCTGGCGCAAAGATCCGTTTACCCCACGCGAAGAAAATGGAAAACTGTATGGATTGGGAAGTAATGATGCCGGAGCAAGTGTAGTCTCTCTCTTACAGGTGTTCCTGCAACTATGTCGAACTTCACAAAGTTATAATCTGATTTATTTAGCTTCCTGCGAAGAAGAAATATCCGGTAAAAATGGGATCGAAAGTGTATTGCCAGGACTTCCTCCGATAAACTTTGCAATTGTGGGGGAACCCACAGAGATGCAACCTGCTATTGCCGAAAAAGGATTAATGGTACTGGACGTCACAGCCACAGGAAAGGCAGGGCATGCCGCACGCAATGAAGGTGATAATGCAATTTATAAAGTATTGGACGATATCAAATGGTTTCGCGATTATCAATTTGAGAAAGAATCTCCTTTGCTAGGACCTGTGAAAACGAGTGTTACAGTTATTAATGCCGGCACACAGCATAATGTAGTTCCTGATAAATGTACATTTGTCGTCGATATCCGTAGTAATGAGCTGTATTCTAATGAAGAATTGTTTGCAGAAATCAAGAAACATATTTCCTGTGATGCTCAAGCACGTTCTTTCCGCCTCAACTCATCACGAATCGACGAAAAACATCCGTTTGTGCAAAAGGCAATGAAGTTGGGACGTGCACCGTTTGGGTCTCCCACCTTATCGGATCAAGCATTAATGCCCTTTTCATCGGTAAAAATCGGTCCGGGACGCTCTTCACGTTCACATACTGCTGAAGAATATATTATGTTGAAAGAGATAGAAGAAGCTATCAAAATCTATCTGGAATTACTTGACGGACTAAAATTATAAATTGACCAATCAAATAAAACTGGAATTATCAGTTCCCTTCTATTAGTTCCAACCAGCAAACCGTGTACAAATCACCTGACAGGCCATTTGTACACGGTCAAAATATAAACTTTCACATATTCACACTCTATATTTGCCCAAAAATAAGATCAATTATGGGAATTATCTATTGTACTTTTATCACATTATTTGCATTCTTCATCAGTAGAAAAATTGTCCGACGTGCTTTGGCAAAATCAGAACATGCAACCCAAGCTGTCGCATTGGATGTTTATATGAATTCTCTCCAAGGGAAGAACAATAGTACTGTAAACGAGAACGAAATAAATCAGTTACTACATTCTCCATCCAGATTGACTAAAGAGCACTGGAACCGCCTGGAAATATACATAAACCAGTCACAGCATTATTTTGCCGCAAAATTGCGTCAAAACTATCCTTCACTTACCGAAGACGATATTCATATCATCTTATTAATGCGAATGGGATTAGATCATAAAGAAATTGCAATATTCTGCAATATATTGATGAGTTCGCTACGGACAAGACGCAGCCGCCTAAAGAAAAAAATGAAAGCAGATTGTGACTCCATCTCAGATTTCATTAGAGAGCTTTATAAAGACTAACAATATACAAATTCAAAACACCATAAAAAACAAAGTATGAAAAATTTCTTTCTATTTCTATCTGAGCTTACTATCATAGTTAGCGGCATGCTACTCATTCAGTTTTTCTGTCCCATCAATATAGACATTATGACTTTTGCTATAACGGGAATCTTATCAATTGCCATCTTTGTAATTTATACATACATTATGGACAAAACATTACTACCGAAGCTAAAAAAAATACTTATAATAACTGTAATGACAATTCTTGGTACTATATTTACCTTTTTAGTATATAAATATTCAGTAAGAAAAGAACTGAATACGTTTGCAGCATTATATTTCACAACAACATCCATGGTAGGTAATTTTTATCTAAAATACATTTATGCGCCTAAAAAGACAGAATGATGAAGGAAAATCTGTTTTCATATCATCAAACAAATCATATTTCCAAGAAAAAGATTGAGAAGCTTATATTCAAACATCCCATAGTTTGAAAAAAACATCAAAGTAAATGAAAACAAACTTCCCATTGATTGAGTAGGGATAAATGAAACAATTAACTATGTACATAATGGAACAACGATCAGTCCGATAAGAAAAGTACGAAAGAAAAAAAGGCTGGCAGGAACTACAACCATGAATAACTTCTTCCTCCAAATAGAGTCTAGTAAACAAGTTACAACTCCAATTAGATATGGAAGATAGTTTTCACAACATAGAACATGTTTCCCCCATGTTGTTCCTGCCAAACCTAATATCTACATATTAAAGAATATATTTCCTAATTAAGAAAACAAGCTTCTTTCTATTTCAAGCTATTCACTGAACCTGCTTGATCTGGAAATAACAAGATAACTCAATAAACTAACACCATTAATGATTTCATCTTATTATTTTGTTATTGCAAAGATAGAGCAATTTTGATAGCCAGACAAGAGGGCGTTACAGAACAAGCTCCCATACACATCTGATTTTAAGCAAATTAGCAAACATATAATTTATTATTAGAACCCTATTGTAACATTCCAAGCTCATTTTTGACATACACTTGAACTAATAATTCTATTTCTGAGCAAATATTTCCATCGGACATTTATTTAATTCTGTTCTAATAACCTAATAAAATACCCCCGACCACCGAACGACCGCGAAAGTCTATCACCTTTGATTGATCTGTATTTATCAAATCCGCCATTGGCACACGATCTTTTGTCTCGTTCATAAACTTATGAAGTGGTAGAATAAACTTTCTGAACGTCGTACTATCTGTACTCAATGAGCCTGTCCATACCATCCAATCAGTTTTCGTATAACTATGTCTGCTATCCAACGGACAACCAAACTCATTCATCTTAGTCAGATAGAAATCCATTTCTTTCTGGATTATTCTCTCCGGGAAAAGGTTCAAGTCAAGCAATCTATCCCATATCAAATTATATTTCATTCCCCAACTATCCGGTTGGTCGAAAGCTAAACGATAATGGTCTCCGGCATAAGCAGATTCCTCCCATTCTTTAACCATCTCACAGGCAGCATCCATATATTTCTTCGCTTCTTCTTTCTTATTTAGCATTTCCGCCAACTTTGCATACGAAGCAATACCTAAAATACTTTTAGCAGATAAATTAGCATGGTGATGACATCCCCCTGCAAAATTATCCGTTGTCAATTGATCCCCTGTATCCGTACCAATTTCCAATAAATACCCTGCCCAATGTGTTAGCGTCTCCCAATGCTTTTCTGCATACGAAGCGTTCTTCTCCATTTTAGCAATGGCAGCAGTCATTATCAAAGCATTTCCTGCCTCTTCTATAGGCATATCACCGCCTACCGTTTGCCCGTTCACAATCGGATAACCACCGAGATCATGCACAGGGTAAGGTTTCCCCCATTTCCCACTTTCACTATAATAAAAGAAAGGATTCAACATCGCTTCCACCAACTTCGGATTATAACGAAGATAAAGCGGAGAAGCCGGATAATATTCATCAACCGGTCCTACCTGCGGAGTAAAATAAAGCAATTCTCCATCTGATGATTCCGACATCTGAAAAGCAGAAACCGACTGTCGATATGCCAAAGCACAAAGTTCTGCATATTCTTTTCCTCCGACAAGATAAGCATCTGCCATTAATTGGCGATCGAATTCATAACATTTAGCCATCACCTCTTTATATTCCTCTTCAGCTTCCACATATAAATCCTCTATGGTCTTTTCTCCATTCCTATTCCAATAAGGGAGTAAGTCTTCACCAAAATAAGCCATCGTATACAAACCATCAAATGCAGCAGTCAGATGTTGAGGAAAGTTGCTATTCAGATCCAACTTTTGCGCAAATGCAGCATAACGCTTTTCATTTGACCTTCTCATTTGTTTCAGATCACCTTCTCTCATAAAGTAGGCACGCATTTCAGCAGCGTCTCCCTGTGCGTAAGTAACATCATCCTTCGTTCCCAAATAGAAATATCCCCATGCACGATCTTCCCTCTCTTTATTTACCCATAATTTCTGATTCTCTTTTCCAGTCTTCATCAATGCCAATCCATCTTTCTCATACATCTGCGTAGATTGTCCGGCATCAAATGCTTTGTGTGGGTCTACTTCAAAATAGATAGCAACATCGTGTTCTTTATCATCCAATGCCTTAGCCTGATAAGAAATGTAATTAACGGGACGGGCGAAAGTTTCTAAATCATCGAGTAAATAAGGAGCAGTAAAACTAAGTTTCAGTTCCACGTCTCCACATTCAAATGTATAGTGTGTTTGCGTAGCCTGTACATCTATCGATTTTTGTTTGGCTTTCTTCGATTCGGCATATAAACCGAAATCTACCAACGCACCTCCCATCCGGTTCTCACAATGGGCAGCGATCACTACCTGTCCGTCTTTCATGGTATCTACAATCGAATCCGGAATATTCACTCTCAAGTCACTCTTCCATTCATATCCGGTATTAACCAACTGCATTCCATTTATATACAATTGGAAGACATCATCATGAGAATAACGTAAATAGATCTGTTTATTCTTTGCCAATAACGGATCGAACGTTAATGTCCGTCTCACCCAGATGTTGGATGAAAGCCACGATGTATGGACATTTCGCTGGTCACTGGTACCAAAAGCAGCTTGTCCCTCAGTCCATGTAGTATCATCAAATCCAGCTTTTTCCCAATTTTCTTCAGGTTGTTCCATCGTATATTTTCCAGTCCATCCACTTTCATAAGAAATAGAAGCTAACGTTTCAACAGGAATAGTCGGTTCTTCTGCAAAAAGTCCAAAGTCCACTAATCCACCTCCGGTACGATTTTCACAATGGGCAGCAATTATAGCTTTCCCACCTTTCATTGTTTGCAGAATAGAGTCTGGAATTTCCACCTTAAAATTTGCCCCCCAATCATAGCCGGTACTTACTAATTGTTTTCCATTGATATATAGTTGAAAGACATCATCATGAGAATAACGTAGATAAATTTTCTTATGTTCCAGTAAATAGGGATCTATATCCACTTCCCTACGCACCCAAATATCAGGTGAAACCCACAATGTCTTTGCTTCCCACATTTCAGATGTACCAAACGCACCTTCCGATATTTGCCAACGTTTGTCATCAAATCCGGGCTGTTCCCAACCTTCATCAGGAACCAGACAGGTAAACTTAGCTTCCCACTTTTCATGATCAAGTGCCATCGGAGCAATAGCTTGCATCGGTAAATCTTTACTTCCCATGAAACGATACATAACACCATCTACCCTCAAAAATCCCACAAAGGGTAACTGTGTGTTACCACCAAATGTTACATTCTGCTTATTCAGCTCGTCGGTCATAGACCACAGTTTCATCTGCGGATGCAAAGTCAGTAACGGATAAGCCGGAGCACGAAGATCGCTTCTTGTCGTTTCATCAGAATACGGTGTACTTTCGCAAGCTGCCGATGCGACTATCAGCAAACATACAAACATTTTTTTTATCATCACTTTGTATTTCCTCATTTCTCTTGTATCTCAGCTTTATAACGTTCATACAGTTTTTTCATATCATTCCGATTACGTCCCTTCACCACTATCACAGGCGTAACCTTATCTATCTCGATAATTCTTACCAAGAATTTATCGTCCTTTTCTAGCTCTCTATCAAACATAATAAGCATATTACGCAGATCATCACTTCCTATAACCAAAATCTCATCACATAAATATGAATATCCATGCGCCAAAAGCCATAAAGGTTATGGCTATCAGAAGCCGCAATTATGAGCTCCTGATAGTTTATCTTTATTTCTAAACCACTTACAACAATCAAGTATCATTAAAAGAAGATGAAGATAATCTCACACGTTTTGTGGCTCATCATAGTGCATTGTCTTAGGTTGCGGATTACTACAGTCAGCCCTAAACAACCCAAAAGTTAAAACACTCAATATCATACCTCTCATATTCATTGACATTTGTTATAAAATAATTCGAATACCTACTAAATAATCCATTACAAACACATTCAATCTATATTGGAATTAAAAAATAAGACAAAGCAAGCAGAGTTGTAGAAATAATGTATACTATCAATTTTCCACTGTGCCTAAATAAGAAATAAAGTATACAAGAAATAATCACCCAACCAATTAGTATTTTAATTAAGTTATGATGTTTTTCCAAAGGATCCAAAACATAAAGGTATATATTGATAAAAAACAAAACAATACTGATTAACCTTATAATTATATTCTTCATAATATCATCAATTTATTTCTGCACGATATGTTGGAGGATATATTATACCTGTAGTAGGAGACCATGAAGACACTTCTTTCAATGTTATCCCATTAGTCGATCCTGATCGAGCATGATCATCTTGAATCTTTGAAAGTTGTGCATCAGTTAATCCCCCATAAATTGTAACAATAGTCGATGCTAAAGTACCATAAATACCTCCCACAGCCAATGCTTCTAAAAAAGTGATTGTACTATTTGCAGTCCTCATTGCGTTTAACACTGTTATAGTTTCTTGATTATCTAAAATAGTAAGTTTGGTCATCATTTGAGGACCACCTATCATTTCAGACTGAGCTCTTGGAGTAGCAATACGGAATTTCAATTCGAAAGGATTTCTTATTATAATTCCTTCTGTATTATTTTTAAAATACGAATAAGCTTCATATTGCATATTGAGACGATTTACTGTTTTTTTAACTAACCCAAATACAGCATCTGACATATTCATATCTTTTGCAGAATAGACAGTTAAATAACATATATCATCTTCCACAACAAAATGATCTTCTATTCTTTGAAAAGCCTCATCTATAATTATTAACTCTTCTTCCGGAGATAAATCATCCGAACAATCCAGATATTTACCAGCTACAGGTTCATTCTCTATTTCTAACATTTCTCCAAAATCATTACTGCAACCTCCAAACAAACTCGTTATAACTATAATGAGGTACATAACGCTAGATTTTTAAATATTCTATTCATAATATTGAATTTTATTTTTATTATGCGAATTGTTTAACTACTGTGATGTAAGTACTATAATCAACTTATATTCTTGAATGACTCGCTTTCATCCTTCTTACTATTTCTTTCATTTCATACCATAAACTAATAATTTTAGCTTTATAAATTAACATCTTTCTCAAAAAGATATTATATCTCATGTTTCCTATTCTTATTTCCAGAAAATTCAAGTTCTTTCATTATCTTAGATTTTATCCGCTTAATGAATACAGAATTTACCTTAGTTGGTTTTTTCTGTATTTTTTTAGCTATCAAAAACGCTTCTTCTCTATTCCCAACTTCTTTATACAATTCATATAATTGATAAAGTGGAACAAAACGACAGGGACACATCATGGATGCACTAATATAATATTTCTCGGCCAGATCATTCTTATTTAGTTGCTGGTAATTCTCTCCTATGATTAATTCCAAATCATAATCAGCCCAATATTGACGACATTCCAAAGCTACCTGCAAGCTTTCTTCATATTGCTTATCTTCCAATAAAACAGCAGCATAGTTATAAAGAAAATAAGGATTATCCGCAAAAGTTTTTTTTAGTTTCCCATACGAAGGAAGAGCCTTATTATATGATCCGCAAAGTGCAAGTTTGGAGATCTTACCCCACTCTAATTCTGCCTGTATACGTTCCACTAACTTATAAGTACCTATTACTGAGCATCCTAGTACCAGCACACCTATCATATTTCGCCTCCATTCCACAGCAAGAAAATCCTTAATATATTCTTTGGTTATAATAAAGACGGACAAGAAAACA